>CAMHKU010000100.1 GCA_946185805.1 uncultured Prevotellaceae bacterium
CAGCCCCTCCCTGCGAGGGAAAGAGACCCTTCCCACAGCCCCTCCCTGCGAGGGAGGGGAGCGAAATGATTGATGATTCTGGTAAATCATCTAAAGATAATAAATAGGAAAAAGGAAACAAATTAATAGAGTAAAATAAAAACAGAAAGATTATGAAATTGAATAGCCTAAAATCAATAGCAAAGCACATTGCTCCCCGCCTTACAGGGAGGAGCTGGGGGTGGGTCTGCCTGTTCCTCCTCTTTGCTGCGAGTCCTATGCAGGCACAGAAATTTGCTTTGGTAGACATGGAATATATCCTGAAGAACATCCCCGCCTATGAGCGTGCCAACGAGCAGTTGTCGCAGGTGTCGAAGAAATGGCAGGGTGAAGTGGACGCCCTCACCACCGAGGCACAGACACTTTACAAGAACTATCAGAACGAGCTGGTGTTCCTCTCTGCTGAGCAGAAGAAGGCCAAGCAGGACGCCATCATGGCTAAGGAGAAGCAGGCCGCCGACCTGAAGCGCAAGTACTTCGGTCCAGAAGGTGAGCTCTTCAAAAAGCGCACGTCGCTGATGACGCCCATCCAGGACGAGGTGTACAACGCCATTAAGGACATCAGCGACCTCCGAGGCTACCAGCTCGTGCTCGACCGCGCCAGCGACACCGGCATTATCTTCGGATCGCCAAAGATTGACATCAGCAACGAGGTGCTACAGAAGCTCGGCTATAGCTACTAACTCAGCAGCCCCAGAAGTCTCAGAGGCCCCAGAAGTCCCAGAGGCCCCAGAAGCCCCAGAAGCCCCATCACCCCCCCAAAAAAAACAATTAACAAAACTCAATAAAAAAGAACAACAATGAAAAAATTTATCCTTTGCGCATTCTGCGCACTTTGCGGTTTCATCACCGCCAACGCACAGGCCAAGTTCGGCCATGTGAACACCCAGGAGATTATCCAGGCCATGCCCGAGTACACCAAGGCTAAGGGCGAGATTGAAACACTCACCAAGCAATATGAGGCCGACCTGAAGTCAATGCAGGACGAGCTGCAGAAGAAGGCCGACGCCTTCGACAAGGAGCAGGCCACACTGCCCGACAACATCAAGCAGCGCCGCCAGCAGGAGCTCCAGGAGATGTATCAGAAGATCCAGCAGAGCTATCAGGACAACCAGCAGGCTCTCGGTAAGGCCCAGCAGGAGAAGATGCAGGCTATCACCACCAAGGTGCTCGACGCTATTAAGCAGGTGGGCCAGACTGGCGGCTACGTCTATATCATGGAAATGGGCGCCGGCATACCCTACATCTCTACCACCTTGTCGACCGACGTCACCGCTCAGGTGAAGCAGAAGCTGGGTCTGAAGTAATCGCTGTTTCAGACATATTTCAAAAAGTCACTGGCTCGGATATGAGTCAGTGACTTTTTGGTTTTTAAAGAGTTACTATTAATACGTTAATCCTTTCCAGAACCGAAGGGTCGGATAGTGAGACCAAAGAGCAAGTGGGTGGTCTGCAAATAGGGGTTCGCATGGAACTCTACAAATACTGGCAGCGACACATTACCCACCTCAATATCCTTCGTGGCACGCAGCGAAGCCATCACGCAAGCCGGCCCCTCAGCATACATATAGTAATATTGGCTGCGAGTGATGGTGCCTTCTGAAGTTTTCTCTGTCTGTGACTCCTTAGTGCCGGCGCTCTCAAACACCGTGCCGCCGACACCCAGCGACCAGTCAAGACCGCCAAGCTTGAAAGGTACACTAAGCTCCAAGTATGTGGAGTAAGCCTGATCGCCATTAATCTTATAGTCATTACCCCAGAATATCGTATATGCCTGCAGACTACCGTACTTACACGTGTAGCCTAAGTTGGCCTCCAGCTGATGGGCACCCCTCTTCTCATATTTAAAAAAGAGGTCGTTCTCTTCTATGCCCGACGTCCAGTAGTCAGTAACGCCAATGTTGAAACCCCACCGCTCGTAGCCCAGAGTGAGGTCAATCTCTTTCAAGTCGTCCTTCTCTATACCGACGCTACTCATAGCATTTATGAAGAGTCCCTTCCAACCGACTTGTATCTCTGGCTGTATGGACACGCCAGCCATGTCAGTACCACGCCACATGTAGTGGCTGACGATGTCGGCATTAAGGTATGCTTTAGGCTTATCCTGCGCATAGGCGCCAAAGCTTGTTACTAACAGGCTGGCAGCAACGGCTGCCCGCAAAGGGCTAATAAATTTATCAAATTTCATCTTTCTAACGATATACGGCTGCAAAGTTACGAAAAATCCTTGAGAATAAAAAAATAATTTTGTAACTTTGCAGCCAAATAGGCAATTTGGGCTAAAACAAACAACGTTATAATTATGTCTATCTGGATTATCTTCAAGCTGCTCGGCTCGCTGGCTCTTCTCATGTTTGGTATGAAGACCATGAGTGAGGCGTTGCAGAAAATGGCCGGACCGCAGCTGCGCCACGTCCTCGGGGCCATGACCACCAACCGCTTTACGGGAATGTTGACGGGTATGCTGGTAACAGCCTCCGTCCAGTCGTCAACCGCCACCACAGTGATGACTGTGTCGTTTGTCAATGCCGGCTTGCTGACGCTGGCACAGGCTATCTCGGTCATCATGGGTGCCAACATCGGCACCACGCTCACGGCCTGGATCATGTCGGCAGGTATGTCGTTCGACATTACGGCGGCCGTCTACCCAGCGTTCTTCATCGGCATCATCATGATTTACCAGAAGAAGTACCGCTACATCGGCGACTTCCTTTTCGGTCTGTCGTTCCTGCTCTTGGGACTGGGAACGCTGCGCGCCACGGGGCAGGACATGCACTTGGGCGAGAATCAGGCGCTGCTCGACTTCTTTGCATCCTTCGACCCCACGTCGTTCGTTACCACACTGGTATTCCTGTTGCTGGGTGGCATACTGACGTTCTGCGTGCAGTCGTCGGCAGCGGTGATGGCTATCACGATGATTCTCTGCTCCAGCGGTGCACTGCCCATCTATCAGGGTATCGCCCTGGTGATGGGTGAGAATATCGGCACCACGGTCACGTCGAACCTCGCTGCCATGTCGGCCAACACGCAGGCACGCCGCGCCGCTCTGGCCCACATGTTCTTCAATGTCTTCGGCGTCATCTGGATACTGTTTATCTTCCGCCCCTTCATCGACATGGTGTGCGGATGGGTAGGCTACGACGTGACAATGACCAAGGAGAGCGTCGGCGCCGCAGCCTTCCTGGCTAACTCGGCCAAGCTGAGCTTCGTGCTGGCTGCCTTCCACACCACGTTTAACGTGGCCAACACGATGATTCTCATCTGGTTTATCCCGCAGATCGAGAAGTTTGTATGCTGGGTCATCAAGCCCAAGCGCGTGGACGAGGAGGAGGATTTCCGACTGCACTTCATCACTGCAGGCTTCATGAAGACCCCGGAGCTCTCGGTGCTGGAAGCCCAGAAGGAGATACAGTCGTTCTCAGAACGTATGCAGCGCATGTTTGGCATGGTGGTCGAACTGCTGAAACTCTCGTCCAGTGCTACGGCCAAGGAGGCAAAGGCACAGGCCGGCGACTTCAACAAGCTATTCACCCGCATCGAGAAGTATGAGGGCATCAGCGACAACATGGAACTGGAGATTGCCAAATACCTCGACTCCGTCTCTGACGCCCACCTCAGCGACGAGACGAAAGCCAAGATTCGCGCCATGCTGCGTGAAATCAGCGAGCTGGAATCTATCGGCGATGCCTGCTACAACATGGCGCGCACCATCAACCGCAAGTACAACGGCAAGCAAGACCACTTCACCGAGCGCCAGTATGACCATATCCACCAGATGATGGGTCTCACCGATCAGTCGCTTACCGAGATGAACCGCCTGATGGGTGGCCGCAAGGAGGCGTTCGACGTGAACCGCACGTTTAACATCGAGAACGAGATTAACAACTACCGCAACCAGCTGAAAGCACAGAACATTGCCGACATCAACAACCATGAATATACTTACGCCGTGGGCACCATCTACATGGACTTAATCAACGAGTGCGAGAAGCTGGGCGACTACGTGGTCAACGTCGTGGAGGCTCGCATGGGCATTAGGTAAAATTGAAAAATTGAAAAATTAAAAAATTGGGGGCACGCAGTGAGGAAGGTACGGACGATAGAGATGCAGCGGCTCACGGTAGAGGAGTTCCGCGAGGCTAAGAAGCTGCCGTTGGTGGTGGTGCTCGACGATGTGCGCTCGATGCACAATGTGGGCAGTGTGCTGCGCACGGCCGACGCCTTCCGCGTGGAGGCGGTCTGCTTGTGCGGCATTACGTCGACGCCGCCGTCGGCAGAAATCCACAAGACGGCTCTCGGCGCCGAGGACAGCGTGGCCTGGCGATACTTTGACACCGCCCTGGAGGCAGTCAATGAGCTGCACCAGCAGGGCTACACCGTCTACAGCGTAGAGCAGGTGGAGCACTCCACGAAGCTGCAGCGGTTCAGCGCTGAGCAGGGCCGTCGCTATGCCGTGGTCTTGGGCAATGAGGTGAAAGGCGTGCGCCAAGAGGTGGTCGACGCCAGCGACGGCTGTCTGGAAATTCCGCAATTAGGCACAAAGCACTCTATGAACGTCAGCGTCACCGCCGGCATCGTTATCTATAAATTTGCCGAACAACTGATACTCACCAACAAATAAACTAACAACGAAAGAAAGGAAAATAAGAAGATGAAGAAACTGATTATGACGTGCTGCATGGCAGCCATCTGGGCCATGACGGCTATGGCCGAGGGCAGCATCTACGACATCAAAGTGAAGGACGACGCCGGCTGTGAGGTGTCTATCGGCGACTATAAGGGCAAGGTGCTGCTCATTGTCAACACCGCCACCCGCTGCGGCTTCACGCCCCAGTACAAGGAACTGCAGGCTCTCTACGAGAAGTACTCTAAGGATGGTCTGGAGATTCTCGACTTCCCCTGCAACCAGTTCGGCCAGCAGGCGCCAGGCACCATCCAAGAGATTCACCAGTTCTGCACAGCCAACTTTGCCATCGGCTTCCCGCAGTTCGACAAGATTGACGTCAATGGCCCGCAGGCATCGCCGCTGTTTACCTACTTGAAGGCTCAACAGGGCTTCGGCGGCTTCGACCAGAACGACCCCATGGGCAAGCGCATGGACGAGATGATGAAAAAACGTGATGCCAACTACGCCAAGAATGCCGACATCAAATGGAACTTCACCAAATTCCTCGTTACCCGCGACGGCAAGGTCATCCGCCGCTTTGAACCTACCGACAAGATGAGTGACGTGGAGGCTGCTATTGAAAAGGCTATCCGCTAACAATATTAAACAATGGAAACAATTAACGACATACAAGACGAAATTATCGACGAGTTCAGCGGTCTTGACGACTGGATGGACAAGTATCAACTGCTCATAGACTTAGGCAACGAGCAAGAGCCCCTGGCCGACGAATACAAAACGGAGCAAAACCTCATTGACGGCTGCCAAAGCCGCGTGTGGCTGCAGGCCGACTATGTGGACGGCCGCCTCAACTTCACCGCCGAGAGCGACGCACTCATTGTCAAGGGCATCGTGGCGCTGCTCATCCGTGTGCTCTCAGGACATACGCCACAAGAGATTCTCGATGCCGACCTCTACTTCATCGACAAGATTGGTCTGCGAGAACACCTCTCCCCCACCCGCTCCAACGGATTGGTGGCCATGGTACGACAAATCAGGGCCTACGCCGTAGCTTATAAGGACAAGAATTAAGAATATCAATGCGCAAAGTAATAGGTATCGGGGAGACGGTGCTCGACATCATCTTCCGTAACAACCAGCCGCTGCAGGCCGTGCCTGGCGGGTCGGCTTTCAATGCCGTCGTCTCGCTGGGACGTGCCGGCATATCAACAATGTTCATAGGCGAAGCCGGCAACGACCGCGTGGGACACTACGTCAAACAATTTCTCGCTGACAACGGTGTTGACGACTCACACGTAAACATGTTTCCCAACTCTAAGTCGCCCATCTCGCTGGCTTTCCTCGACGAACAGAACAACGCCGAATACGTTTTCTATAAAGACCATGCCCACGATCAGCTGGAGTTCGTTTTCCCTGAGGTGAACGCCGACGACGTGGTGCTCTTCGGCTCGTTCTTTGCCATCAACCCCGTGGTGCGCCCGCAGGTGTTCGGCTTCTTAGACTACGCCCGCCAGCATGGGGCCATCCTCTACTACGACGTCAACTACCGCGCTTCGCACCAGAACGACTTGATGAAGGTGACGCCCAATCTGCTTGAGAACTACGAGATGGCCGACATCGTGCGCGGCTCCAACGAAGACTTTGAGGTGATATACCGCAAGACTGACTGCGACGCCGTCTACCGCTCCGAAATTTCGTTCTACACCAAGAAGTTTATCTACACCCGCGGCGCCGCCCCCGTAGAGGTAAGGGCCGACGGCGGCTTTGCCAAGCAATACCCCGTAGCATCTACAGAGACAGTAAGCACTATCGGTGCCGGCGACAACTTCAATGCTGGCTTCGTCTATGGCCTCATCAAGCACGGCATCACCCGCAGCCACATAGAGGCCGGACTCACCGAGGCTCAATGGGATCAGCTCATAGCCTGTGCCCAGGCTTTCTCCGCCAACTGCTGCAAGAGCCTCAACAACAGCATCGACCAAGACTTCGCCCAACAAATGAGGCTCTAAAGTCCACCATCCCAGAAGCCCCAAAATCCCAGAAGCCCCAGAATCCCAGAAGCCCCAGAAACCCCAAAAAATCACCCAGACAACAACCCTAAAAAAGAAATATCAATGAAAGAAATCACCAGCAAAATCTATTATGTCGGCGTCAACGACCGCAACAAGAACCTCTTTGAGGGCCTTTGGCCCCTACCCCACGGCGTAAGCTACAACGCCTACCTCATCGACGACGAAAAAGTATGCCTCGTCGATACCGTCGAGGTAGACTTCTTCATGCCCTTCCTCGAGAACATCCGCGAGGTCATCGGCAACCGACCCATCGACTATGTCGTGGTCAACCACATGGAGCCCGACCACAGCGGCTCGCTGGCACTGCTCAGGCAATTCTACCCCGACATCCAGATTATCGGCAACAAGAAGACCTTCGACATGATGGCCGGCTTCTATAAGCTCACTACAGGCCTCTGCGAGGTGAAAAACGGCGACACCCTGAGCCTCGGCGCTCACCAGCTGCAGTTCGTCCTCACGCCCATGGTCCACTGGCCCGAAACCATGATGACCCTCTGTGGGAGCGTGCTTTTCAGCGGCGATGCCTTCGGCTGCTTCGGCGCCCTCAATGGCGCTTTTGTCGACGAGCAGATGAACTGCGACGAGTTCTGGCTTGAGATGGTGCGCTACTACAGCAACATCGTGGGCAAGTACGGCACACCGGTGCAGATGGCCCTGAAGAAGCTCGCCGGCGTGAAGGTAGACTATATCTGCGCCACCCACGGCCCCGTGTGGCACGAGCATGTAGAGAAGGTTATCGGCATCTACGACCGCCTGAGCAAGTATGAGGCCGAGCCGGGACTGGTTATCTGCTACGGCACGATGTATGGCAACACCGAGCGCGCCGCCGAGGTCATCGCCCGCAGTGCCGCTCAGGCTGGCTTGAAGAATATCGTGATGTACAACGTGTCGAAGACCCACCACTCCTACATCATCCGCGACCTGTTCCGCTACCGTGGTCTCATCGTGGGCGCACCGACTTATAACACCGGCCTTTACCACGAGATGAACGTGCTGCTCGACGAGCTGTCGCAGAAGGACATCAAGGGCCGCCTCTTCGGATGGTTCGGCAGCTTCAGCTGGGCATCGAAAGCCGTGAGCGAGATTACCCGCTGGAACGACGAGAAGCTGAAGTATGAGGCTGTTGGCCAGCCCGTGGAAATCAAGCAGGCTCTCAACACCGAAACCATTGCCCAGTGTGAGGCACTTGGCCGCGAAATGGCTGAGCGGCTGCTGAGTCTGTAAGCCTTCCTACGGGAACAAAATACGCTTCGCGTCATTCACAAATAAAAACCCGATAAAACATAACAAAAACAATAGTACTACTTGTTTTTATCTGTTTTATCGGGTTTTTTATTTGTTTTGTTTAGCACGCTTTAGCGTAACATCTCATTTTATCACACCCCTTTTCTTTATAGTATTACCTCTCTTATAGCGGTATCAATCCTGAATGAGGCACTCGCCGGTCATGTCGGCGGGCTGCTCCAGGCCCATGATATGCAAGATAGAGGGTGCCACGTCGGCCAGACGTCCGTCCTTCACCGTAGCCGAGTTGTTGTTGGTGACGTAGATGAAGGGCACGGGGTTCAGCGAGTGAGCCGTGTTGGGCGTGCCGTCAGGGTTGATGGCGTTGTCAGCATTGCCGTGGTCGGCAATGATGATGGCCTCGTAGTCGTTCTTCTTGGCTGCCTCGATGACCTCGCGCACGCAGTTGTCAACGGCCCACACGGCCTTGGCAATGGCGTTGTAGACGCCCGTATGACCCACCATGTCGCCGTTGGCGAAGTTCACCACGATGAAATCATACTCCTGAGTGTTGATAGCTCCCACGAGTTTGTCTTTCACCTCGTAGGCGCTCATTTCGGGCTTCAGGTCGTAGGTGGCCACCTTCGGCGAAGCCACGAGTATGCGGTCCTCGCCTTCGTAGGGCGCCTCGCGTCCGCCGTTGAAGAAGAATGTCACGTGGGCGTACTTCTCAGTCTCAGCGGTGTGCAGCTGCTTCAGGCCCTTCTTGCTCAGGTATTCGCCTAAGGTGTCCTCTACGTTCTCCTTGGGGAAGAGGATGTGTACCCCCTGGAACTTAGCGTCATAGGGCGTCATGCAGTAGTACTGCAGGCCGGGGATGGTCTTCATGCCCTGCTCGGGCATGTCCTGCTGCGTCAGGGCGATGGTCATCTCCTTGGCGCGGTCGTTGCGGAAGTTGATGAAG
>CAMHKU010000101.1 GCA_946185805.1 uncultured Prevotellaceae bacterium
CCACCGACCAGATTATCAAGAAAGACTACGCCGTGCGTTTCGCCGCCGACCCGCGTCCCGTGTGGGCTGTGGGCCTGAACATCAGCGCCGACCGCCGCACCATCGAGAGCTACGATGTGGTGGCGTGCAAATGACATTGCTGCATGAATCTACAGCGAAGTGTAAATTACTCATGACAGTTATTAGGGGAGCATAAAAAGAGGATGTGCTTATTTTAACACATCCTCTTTTACTTAACTTGTGATTCCGGCGGGATTCAAACCCACAACCTTCTGATCCGTAGTCAGATGCTCTATTCAGTTGAGCTACGGAACCTCCTTGGCTCCTCATTTCTGATTTGCGGGTGCAAAGGTACGCACTTTTTTTTGAACCTGCAAATTTTTGAGCAATTTTTTTCGGAAAAAGTTTAAAATAATCGTTTTTCTTTGTAACTTTGCCCTCGCAATGAAGCAAATTACACTGATTTTAACCTTTTTGCCAGCCATAGTTTTGCTGGCTACGTCGCTCGACGACGAATTGAAATACTATCTTGACCGTCACAATGTTCAGGATGAGGGTTATGAGATGGTGGCTCATTATGCTCAGTATGGTGACACGTTGCTGACACAGTTACCCGGCAGTCCGCTTTCGTTGCTGAACATTGGCCGTTGGCACGGTATCAGCCGTCAAGGCACAGGTATGGAGCGCGACACTTTGGGGCGTGTAATTGTTGGCCGTTATGATAGTGACAGCATCACCAGCGGACTGCGCTTCGACTCTCTGTCACTCTATTCCGGCGACCTTATAGGCATTCAGGCCAGTGGTCACGGCTGCTCGCTGACGGCCGACGGTACTTATTATGAAGGGCAGTGGCTCAACGACGAGCGCCACGGCTTCGGCTTTGCCATAGCCCCGGAGACTCATATCCGTGTCGGCCAGTGGAAGCACAATGAATATTTAGGTGAGCGTATGAGCTATACCAGCGAGCGTATCTATGGCATTGACATTTCTCGCTATCAGCATGGTCACGGGCGTAAGAAGTATCCTATATT
This sequence comes from uncultured Prevotellaceae bacterium, assembly GCA_946185805.1. GTDB lineage: Bacteria > Bacteroidota > Bacteroidia > Bacteroidales > Bacteroidaceae > Prevotella. The sequence continues at coordinate 1,032 of CAMHKU010000101.1, forward strand.
ATGGGACCGTCTGCGCATCACTTATCTTGGCGGCAAGAACCAGCAGCATACTGTCGGCCGAGTAGACTACCCGGTGAGCTTTGTGTTTATCAAGTCTACCGAAAGCACCAATATCCGTAACCCCTTTTATTGGAGCGACTATGTGAAAGCCCGCCAGCAAGGTGTTCCTATAGGCGCTTATCACTTTTTCTCGTGCCGTGTGCCGGGAGCGGCTCAAGCTCAGTTTTTTCTTAGTAACACCGTATTCCGGCGTGGCGATCTGCCTCCAGTGCTTGACCTGGAGCCATTCCCCAGCCAGATTGCCGCCATGGGGGGTACGGAAGCGTTGTTCAGTCAAGTCAGGATATGGCTCCGTCAGGTAGAGCGCTACACGCGCGCGAAACCTATATTATATGTCAGCCAGTCGTTTGTAAATCGCTATCTTCAGCATGCTCCAGACTTGAAGCGTGACTATCAGGTGTGGATAGCCCGCTATGGCGAGTACAAACCCGATGTGAAGCTTGCTCTATGGCAACTCTCGCCCAACGGTCGTGTCAACGGCATTAGGGGCGAGGTAGACATTAACGTATTCAACGGCTATCAACGCCAATGGGAGGAATTTCTGGAGGAAATGACGCTTAAATGAAAAATTATTCGTACCTTTGCAGCCCAAACTTGACAAAGCTATGTATTTCACAGGAATCATCATTGCCATCTGCACTTTTCTTACTATCGGTATCTGGCACCCTATAGTCATCAAGACGGAGTATCGCTGGGGCACTCGCCCCTGGAAGGCCTATTTGGCAATAGGTCTGGCTTGTATCATCGGTGCGCTGTTTATTGAGAACACCGTTTTGTCGGCCATCGTCGGCGTGTTTGGCGCTTCAGCCTTGTGGGGTATCGGCGAGCTGTTCTCTCAGAAGAAGCGCGTTGAGAAGGGCTGGTTCCCCATGAACCCCCGCCGCCGGCATGAGTATCAGCAAATTGACAAGAACGAAACTCTCTGCCCTGTACACCATGGGCGCAGTATCTACGCCATTCCTGACGGCGAGGATGCCGAAGACGAAACAGCAGAAAGATGAAGACACTGCTGATTCTTGTGGGTAAGACCACCGACAAGCATTTCCAGGCAGGCATCAGTGATTATGTGGAGCGCATAGGCCACTACATGCCCTTTGAACTGTTGACCATCCCTGAGCTGAAGAATACCAAGAGTCTGACAGAACAGCAGCAGAAACAGAGTGAGGGTGAGCTGATAATTAAGCAGCTACAGCCCTCAGACACTGTTGTGCTACTCGATGAGCACGGCCGCGAGCTGCGCTCGGTGGAGTTTGCCAGGTGGTTGGAACAGAAACGCTCCACCGCCCGCCGTCTGGTGTTTGTCATTGGCGGTCCTTATGGTTTCTCAGAGGCTGTCTACCGTCGTGCCAGTGAGCTGTTGTCGCTGTCGAAGATGACATTCTCTCACCAGATGATACGCCTGGTGTTTACCGAGCAGGTGTATCGCGCCTGTACGATTATCAGGGGTGAGCCTTATCATCATGAATAATCGGGCAGACGGTTGGTGAAGGGTTGAGAGTGGAGGGTTGAGAAATTCCTAATAAATGGGGATTTCCTGTGCCAATAAAAACCTGTACCTTTGCAGCCGTTTTTAAGATATTTTATTATAGATGATGAAAATAGTTATGTCAACCATTGCCGCCTTGGCGGCACTGCCCTTGATGGGCGAAGAGATGACCGATACGTCGCGCGTTGTAGACCTTGACGAGGTCGTTGTCGTGTCACAGCCGAAGGAGACTTTCCGCTTGCGTCAGCAGCCTTTAAGTTCAACAGTGTTCACTGCCAATGAAATGGGCACCCTTCACGTGCGTGACTTGCGTCAGTTATCGCAATACGTGCCCTCGTTTACGATGCCCGCCTATGGCTCGCGCTACACTTCGTCGATGTATGTGCGCGGCATAGGCTCACGAGTCAACAACCCTGCCGTGGGTGTCTATTTCGACAATATCCCGCTGGTTAGCAAGAGCATGCACAACCTCCACTTCTACGACGTTGAGCGCGTCGACATTCTGCGCGGTCCTCAGGGTACACTCTACGGCCAAAACAGCGAAGGCGGTCTGGTGCGCCTTTACAGCAAGAGTCCCCTTCAGCATCAGGGCACCGATGTGCGCATAGGCCTGGCCACCGGTTTGCAGCGCCATGTAGAAGTGGCCCATTATAATAAGGTGAACGACCGCCTGGCCTTCTCAGCTGCCGCCTTCTATAACGGCCAGAACGGCTTCTTCGACAATCAGGCCAACGGCAATCGTGCCGACGAGGGCAACGAGGCCGGCGGCCGTCTGCACTTGCTATGGAGCCCCTTGGAGCGCCTCACACTCGGCCTCAGTGCCGACTATCAGTGGGTGCGTCAGAACGGATTTCCCTACGGACAACTCAACATTGTCGACGGCCGTGCTGCCGACCCCTCTACCAACTATCAGGGCGGTTACCGCCGCCACGCGCTGACCACCGGCCTGACAGCCGAATATCGGGGCGACGCCATTGTGGCTCACTATGGCGGTAGCTGGCAATACCTGAATGACCAGATGACCATGGACGTCGACTACCTGCCGCAGGACTTCATGCGCATGGACCAGTCGCAGCTGATGAATGCGCTGACGCAGGAACTTACTGTCAGGAGCAGCAGTCAGAGCTTTTGGCACTGGACCTTCGGCGCCTTCTTCGCACATCAGGGCATGAAGACCGATGCCCCCGTCTACTTCGGACCCGACATGAACGCCTTCCTGTCGAAAACCATCGAGGACTACGCTTACTATGGCATGCTCAACTCCATGGCCAAGCGCATGGGCATGGAAGCTGCCAAGGCCATGATTGAGCGCGCCGGCGGCTGTCATATCAATATGCAGGTGATGACCATTCCCGGACTCTTCCGCACGCCGCAAAACAACTTTGCACTGTTCCATGAGTCGAACATCGACCTGGGCGACCGTCTGACGGCTACTCTCGGCCTGCGCTACGACCTGAACCATGTGTCGATAGACTATGCCACCCGCGCCGACATGCTGCTCGATGAGAGCGTCATGGGCGTCAAGGTGAAGGCCGCCGTCAACTCTGTGCTGGAACATTCGGAAAGCAACAACTTTAGCCAACTGCTGCCTAAGGTGGGACTTAGCTATCGTATCGACGACCGCGGCAGCAATGTCTATGCCACTGTGTCGAAAGGCTACCGTGCCGGGGGCTACAACTTCCAGATGTTTAGCGACATTCTGCAGACCGAGCTGCAAGACAAGGCTCAGAGCGCCCGCGGCGACATGACCATTGAGCACTCAGAACAAGACTACAGCAATATTGCCGAAACCATCAGCTATAAGCCTGAGGAGTCATGGAACTATGAGTTTGGCACCCATCTCAACCTCTTCGACGGTCGTCTGCATGCCGACTTCGCAGGCTTCTATATGCAGGTGCGCAATCAGCAGCTTTCAGTGATGGCCGGCAACTATGGCTTCGGACGCATGATGGTCAACGCCGGCAAGAGCTATAGCTGCGGCATAGAGCTGACACTTCGCGGCTCGGCCTTCGACAACCGTCTGACGTGGGGCGCGGCCTACGGTTACACCCGCGCCGTGTTTAAAGACTATGTCGACAGCGTCAGAGTGGAGGGAGTCAACACCGCCGTCGACTACAAAGACAAGCGCGTCCCCTACGTGCCCGAGCACACCTTCAGCGTCATGGCCGACTATCGCATAGGGCAGTTCACCATCGGTGCCAATGTGGCAGCTCAGGGACGCATCTTCTGGAACGAGGCCAATACTTACAGCCAGAAGTTCTATGCCACCTTGGGGGCACACGTCGACTACGCCTTCACCGACAATATAGGCGTCAGCCTTTGGGGGCGCAATCTCACCGACACTAACTATAACACCTTTGCTGTGGCCAGTGCCGCCACGGGGCGACAGATGTATTTCGCACAGCGGGCTAATCCCATTCAGGTTGGTATAGACGTCAACATCCACTTCTAACTCTCAACCCTCCACCCTCCACCGTAATAGTTACCTCCACCCCTCGTATTGTTAAAAAATAACAAGTAGATACAAATTTCTGCTGTCTTCTGTGCACAATCTTTAATCTTTTTGTAACTTTGCAGCGGTAAAACCAACTTAAAAAGAAAGAACATGAAAAAAATGATGACTATGATGGCGCTTGCCTTCACCATGCTGATGGGAGCGCAAGGTCTGCAGGCACAGGAAGTTCTCACTCCTGAGCAGCAGGCCGCTATGAAAGCAAAACTAGAAGCCGATAAGGCTGCCCTGAAGGCTCAGAAGCAGGCCGAGAAGGAAGCCAAGGCTGCCGAGAAAGCCAAGAAGAAGCAGGAGAAAGCCATAGAGAAGCAGCAGAAGGAAGCTGAAAAGGCCCGTAAGGCTGCCGAGAAGAAGGCTAAGCTTCAGAAGAAGGCTCAGAAAGCCAGCGAAGATGCCCGTGAGGCTCAGGAGAAAGCTCAGAAGGCCATGCAGAAGGCTGCCGAGAACCCCAGCGACCTGAAGTTGCAGGCTAAATCTATCAAGGCTCAGCAAAAAGCTCAGAAAGCTCAGGAGAAAGCAGAAAAAGCCCTCAAGAAAGCAAATAAATGAGGAAGATAACATTTTGGCTACTCACCCCCGCACTGGCCCTCATGCTGATGGCCGTGTGGGGGTGTGGCGCTAATACGGCAAGCACCGACGAGGGTAATCAGCTGATAACAGCTGCCTATAAGCAGAAAGACTACCAGCGGCTGCTGACGCTGGCCGACAGTCTGGAGCATAGCGGAGACCTGATAACCTCTACAGCCAACTACTGGAAAGGCTATGCCAGCGACCGTCTGAAGCAGAAGGATGCCGCCGTCGGCTATTGGCAGGCTGCTATTGACGCTGCCGCCAAAAGCGACAGTGAGGAAAATCTTGACATTTATGTCAAGGCGGCCAGCCGTCTGGCTAATCTGCTATGCCTCAGTGGCGACTATGAGGGCACGCTTAGCATGGCGCAGCCCGTTACCGAGCGTTTGGAGCAGCTGAAATGCGACTCAACAAGCGACTATATCAACCTGCTCATCTACATCGGACTGAGCCAGGTGAGCACCGGTGTGTCTGAGGAGGATGCACAGGTAGGTTTTCTCAGGGCATGTCGCAAGCATCGTGAGAATATTGACAATCGTAAGACCGACGATGCCTACAAGGACGCCATTGCCGGACTGGTCAACATTGCCTATTACTGTGTACAGGCGGGCAAGTATGAGCCTGCCCTTTACTATACCAGCAATTTCGGCGACCTGCTCATAGAATATGAACAGCGCACGGGAGTAGACCAGAATTATGTAGACCGGCAGGTGGGGCGCTACACCATCTACAAGGCTTGGGCCTTAGACCATACGGGGCGCAAGCAAGAGGCCGCCGAAACTTACAAGGCCTTTCTGGCTACCCACTTCAGCACCACTCCCGAAGGGCAGAAGTTAGCAGCCAATTATCAAGAAGGACTTAATAGCGGCGAACTGAAAGAAGAACAACAAATAGAATGAAGCATATCATCATTTTGGGCGACGGCATGGCCGACCTGCCCGTAGAGCGTCTGGGCGGCAAGACCTTGCTGCAATATGCGCGCAAACCGATGATGGACCGTCTGGCACGCCAGGGGCGCTGCGGGCGGCTCATTACCGTGCCCGAGGGCTTTCCGCCGGGCAGCGAGGTGGCCAACACGGCCATCCTGGGCTACGACCTGAACAAGGTGTACGAGGGTCGCGGCCCCTTGGAGGCTGCCAGCATCGGTTACGAGATGGCTGCCGACGACATGGCCATCCGTTGCAACATCATCACCTTGGACGACGGCAAGATTGTCACCCACAACGGCGGCAACCTGCAGACGGCTGATGCCGACATGCTGATCAAGTATCTCAACGAGACGCTGATAGCGCCCATCAACGAGCGTGAAAGGCTACGGATGGGCGCGCCAGCCGGAATGGGCTTTGAGCGCGTGAAGCTGATTACCGGCATCCAGTACCGCCACCTGCTGGTCATCAAGGGCGGTTCCAAGCACATCGTCTGCTGTCCGCCTCACGACCATCCCAACGAACCGTGGCGCCCACTGCTGGTGAAGGCAGAGCCGCAGGCTCCCCAAGAACCCGGCAGGCTCACTCCGCAGCAGACTGCCGACCTGCTGAACGAGCTGATACTGAAGTCGCAGGAGCTGCTCACGGCCCATCCCTTCAACCAGGCACGGCGCCAGCGCGGCGAGCGCCAGGCTAACAGCCTGTGGCCGTGGAGTGGGGGATACCGCCCTGAGATGCTGACGCTGCAGCAGCAGTATCCGCAGCAGGTGCGACAGGGGTCGGTGATCTCGGCCGTCGACCTGATTCGCGGCATCGGCCATTATGCGGGCCTGAAGATTGTAGAGGTGGAGGGCGCCACGGGGCTTGCCGACACCAACTACGAGGGTAAGGCCCAGGCCGCCATCGACGCCCTGAAAGGTGGCGACGACTTTGTCTTCGTACATGTGGAGGCCAGCGACGAGGCCGGCCACGACGGCGACCTGGAGCTGAAGCTCAAGACCATAGAATATCTTGACCAGCGGCTTATAGCCCTTATATATAATGAGGTGTCGACGTGGCAGGAGCCCGTATGCATAGCCGTGCTGCCCGACCACCTGACGCCCGTTGAGATGCGTATCCACGTGGGGCAGCCCGTGCCCTTCCTCATCTGGCACCGCGGCATCGAGGCCGACGATGTTCAGCAGTACGACGAGGTAAGCTGCGTCGGCGGCAGCTACGGCCTGCTCAAGCTGCAGGAGTTTATGCACGCCCTGATGAGCATCGAGTAGACTCTCAACCCTCAAATCTCAATCCTCAACCCTAAAAAACAAATGCAATATTATAGCACAAACGGAAAAGCACCGCTGGCCTCGCTTGAGAAGGCCGTGGTGAAGGGGCTGGCCGAAGACCGCGGCCTCTACATGCCCGAACGTATCAACCAGCTGCCGAAGGCTTTCTTCGACAACATCCAGGACATGTCGTTCCAAGACATTGCCTACAACGTGGCCAGCGCCTTCTTCGGCGAGGACATCGACCTCGACGCCCTGAAGGACTTAGTATATGACACCCTGCAGTTTGACTGCCCCGTCGTGGAGGTCAAGCCCCGCTCGGACGCAGCAGCATTGCAAGGCAAAAGCATCTATTCGCTGGAGCTCTTCCACGGTCCCACGCTGGCCTTCAAGGACGTCGGCGCCCGCTTCATGGCGCGCCTGCTGCAGTACTTCATCCGCCAGGAGGGCACTCACGAGCAGGTCAACGTGCTCGTAGCCACCAGCGGCGACACGGGGTCGGCCGTGGCCAACGGCTTCCTCGGCGTCGACGGCATCCACGTCTACGTGCTCTACCCCAAGGGCAAGGTAAGCCCCATTCAGGAGTGCCAGTTCACCACGCTGGGCCGCAACATCACGGCCATCGAGGTCGACGGCGTCTTCGACGACTGCCAGGCCTTGGTGAAGTCGGCATTCATGGACGCCGAGCTCAACGCCCACATGAAGCTCACATCGGCCAACAGTATCAACGTGGCACGATTCCTGCCACAGGCCTTCTACTATTTCAATGCCTACGCCCGCCTGAAGCAATTGTCAAATAGTCAAATAGACCAATCGTCAAATGTGGTCATGTGTGTGCCCAGCGGCAACTTCGGCAACATCTGCTCGGCGCTCTTCGGCCACCGGATGGGGCTGCCCGTGAAGCGCTTCATAGCCGCCAACAACGCCAACGACATTTTCTATAAATACCTGCAGACGGGCCACTACGACCCCAAGCCCA
>CAMHKU010000102.1 GCA_946185805.1 uncultured Prevotellaceae bacterium
TTAAAAGAAATTGTAGTCTTCATAACTTTTTATTTTTTTTATTATTAATATTTTTTTGTTCTTTTGTTCTATCTAAGAATTTGTTCTTTTATTCTATCTAAGAATTTGTTCTTTTGTTTTTTTGTCTAAGAATCAGTTTTTCTGTTTTTCTGTCGAAAACCTGTCGTTCTGTTCTTTTGACGGTGCAAAGGTAGCGTAAAAAACACACTCAATCCAAATATCCGGCTAAGTTTCCGCTAAAGTGTAAGCGACACACTTGTCGATTTCGGACAAAGGCCAAAAAAGGCTTCGGATTTTGTCCGAAGCCTGAGTGATAGTATGCAAAATCTATGGTACGGGGTCGTAGCCTGAGCCGCCCCAAGGATGGCAGCGTAGCAGGCGACGGATGGCTAGGTAGAGGCCTTTAATAGGGCCGTGCTTGATGATGGCCTGGCGCGCGTATTCGCTACAGGTAGGCGTAAAGCGGCAGGAGGGCGGCGTGTATGGCGAAATACACGTCTGATAGAAACGGATGGGCAATACCAGAAGCCAGGAAAATAATTGGCGTAATAATTTCATAACCTCTCAACTTCTCAACCTCTCAGTCTCTCAACCCTCAGCTTTCAACCTTTCTCCGATGCGCTTCAGGAGTTTTTCCACGCGGCTGTTGACAATCGTGGATGGTGTGTGCTCATCGGCAATCCATACAAAGCCTATGAGCAGGCACTGGTCGGCGGGAACGGCAGCCACCAGCGGCTCTTTCTGATGGCGGTAAGCCTCGCGTACTTGGCGCTTCACGCGGTTGCGGTCGACGGCATGCTTGAAGCGCTTTTTGGGCACGCTGATGAGCATCTGTGCTTCCACGCCAGTCTGCTGGCGGGGCACGAGTCTGTAAACTACCCGCAGCGGGTAGGCCACCAAGGCTTTGCTGCCGCTGCCAAACAGCAAGTCTATCAGCCGTGTGCTGACAATGTGCTCTCGCTTAGGGAATGTGGTCATTTAAATGATGAGTGATGAGTGATAAGTGATGAGTGATAAATGATAAGTGAGAAATGACAAATGAGAAGTCAGCTCTCATTCCTCAATGTTTATTATTAGCTTGAAGAATATTAAACGATAAAGAATTTTTAGTTTTAAACATGAATTATCATGAATTAAACACGAATTATTCAAAAATAAAATTTATGAGAAATTCGTGTTTAATTCGTGAAAATTCGTGTTATAATATAATTACCATGAATGATGCTGGTTAGTCTTGAACCTCAAACAGATAATGTTGCAGGGCTCCCGTCATAGAGGGGTACTTCTCTGTAGGCGCTTCAATGTCGAGGCGCAGCCCGGCATCCTTGGCCGCTTTGGCTGTGGCGGGGCCGAAGGTGGCTATGGCAATGTCGCCCTGCTCAAAGTTGGGGAAGTTCTTGGTGAGGGCCTCAATGCCCGACGGGCTGAAGAAAATGAGCATGTCGTAGTCGAAGGTCTTGACTTCTTCCGGCGTAAAGTCATTGCTCACCGTGCGATACATCACCACTTCCTTATGGGTCAGCTTCTTGGAGTCGAGCAGCTGGGTGAGCGAGTCGTTATGCACGTCGCTCATCGGCACGAGGTATTTCTCTGTCTTGTGCTTCACCATCGTCGGGATGAGGTCGTCGATACGGCCCGTGGAGCCGAAGAACACCTTGCGCTTACGATACTGCACGTATTTCTGGATGTAGAGAGCAATGGTCTCCGTCACACAGAAATACTTCATGTCTTCAGGAATATTGACACGCAGTTCTTTGGCAAGTGTAAAGAAATGATCAATGGCGTGGCGCGATGTGAAGACGATAGCTGTATAGTCGAGAATGCTGACCTTTTGAGCCCTGTATTCCTTAGATGAGATTCCCTCTACCTTAATAAATGGTCGAAAAACCAATTCAACGTCAAACTTGCTGGCAATGTCGTAGTAAGGCGACTTATCGCTTGCGGGCTTTGGTTGCGATACTAAGATTTTCTTAATCATTTCTTTTTGTGTCCTAAAAATTTACTTTTAAATGGTCGGTTATCACTACCAAAACGCCGCCAAGCGACAGTAATGGTATGACTTCAAGGGCGCAAAGGTACAAAATTATTTGTAGAATCACACTAATTTGCCTGAAAAAGATAAGCCAGCACTTGTAAAATATTAATATTTTGGTAAGAATGAGCACGAAAATGGAATAATATACTACATTCTGCATGGGCAGGTCGAAGTAAACCTGCAGCATAACGATGGGGAAGAGAGCTACTCCTTCAAGGGCGGTAATGAAGGTGAGAGTCCAAGCCCAGTGTCTGTTTTTTTTACCATCAAAGAAGACGCTGTTGACCATTCTGTAGATGATGTTTTTGCCAGCGAAATACGCCAGGAATACTCCTGAGAAGATAGCTATCAGTTCGTAAGGCGTGTCGAGGATGAAGGTTGCCGCTACATAATGAGTAATGTAGAAGTAGCAGGTAATACCCAACAGCAGGCAGGTCTGGATGTTGAGAAACACCTGGAACCTGTTGCTCGGGTCTTCTTGATTGGATTTATCTGTGTGGGGTATATAGAAAAAATCTTTTAGCTGTCGCAGTATATACTGGCTGGAGTGGGCAAAACTGACGAGCGTCAGCACAAAGCAGAAGAGCAGTATGCCAGTGATGGCGTTGTCATTGCGCACGGTATAGGGTATGGGGTCGCCGGCCATGCCGTAGCGGCCGCCGGTGAGTTCGGGGTGCAACAGGCTGTCCTTGGCAAAGAATGTCTCCTTATAATAGGTTGGCAGCGTCACGTCCTTGGGGTCGCGGGCCACGCCGTGGCCAGGGAGGTGGAGCGTGTCGGGCTGGCTGCTGTAATGGATTTCGCCCGGCTGGAACCACGCCTGTATGGCGGAGTCCTGCTGGGCGGGTGTGGCGTCGCGTGGCAGCATCCGCAGCACCTGATAGGGTGTCTGCGGACGTGCCGGACGGTGAACGGTGGTGTCGGCGCTCAGAGTCGTCATCACCTGTTGGCTGCTTATTGAGTCTTGTTGTAGAAGCATTTGCTAAACAGGCTGCTGTTATAGCCCAAAAGCCTTTTTGATGTCGTCAACGCGGTCGAGCTTCTCCCATGTAAACAGCTCTACGTCGATTTCCTTGGTCTCGTGGTAGTGGCTGGTGAACACCTTGCGTACCACCTCGTTCTTGCGGCCCATGTGGCCGTAGGCGGCGGTCTCCACATACATAGGCTGGCGCAGCTTCAGCGTGCGCTCGATAGCCTTGGGGCGCAGGTCGAAGAGTTCAGAAATCTTGCGGGCAATCTCGCCGTCGCTCATGCTGACATGCGAGCGGCCGTAGGTGTTGACGTAGATGTTCATAGGCTCGGCCACACCGATGGCATAGGCCACCTGTACCAGAATCTCGTCGCTGACGCCGGCGGCCACCAGGTTCTTGGCAATATGGCGGGCAGCGTAGGCGGCAGAGCGGTCAACCTTGCTGGAGTCCTTGCCCGAGAAGGCGCCGCCGCCGTGGGCACCCTTGCCGCCGTAGGTGTCGACGATAATCTTGCGCCCCGTCAGTCCGGTGTCGCCGTGGGGGCCGCCGATGACGAACTTGCCCGTGGGGTTGACGTAGTACTTGATGTCGAGGCCGAAGAGGTCGAGGACCTTCTGTGAATTTATCTGCTGCTTGACGCGAGGGATGAGGATGTTGATGATGTCGTCCTTGATTTTGGCGAGCATGGCAGCATCGTTCTCCAGGCCAAACGTGGTGTTGGGCGCCACGAGGAACTCGTCGTGCTGGGTGCTGACGACGATGGTGTCGATGCGCTCGGGAATACCCTCGTCGCTATACTGCACCGTCACCTGGCTCTTGGCGTCGGGCCTGAGGTAGGTCATTTCGCGACCCTCCTTGCGGATGTTGGCCAGCGTGCGCATGATGAGGTGGGCTATGTCTAACGATACGGGCATGTAGCTCTCCGTCTCGTTGGTGGCATAGCCAAACATCATGCCCTGGTCGCCGGCACCTTGAGAGTCTTCGTCATCGCGGTCGACGCCGCGGTTAATATCCTGGCTCTGCTCATGGATGGCACTGAGAATGCCGCAGGAGTTGCCGTCAAACTGGTATTCGGCCTTGGTGTAGCCTATGCGGTTGATGGTGTTGCGGGCAATGGTCTGCAGGTCGATGTAGACGTTGCTGCTCACCTCGCCCATGAGCACCACCTGACCCGTGGTGACAAACGACTCGCAGGCCACGCGGGCCTTGTCGTCGTAAGCCAGGAACTGGTCAAGTATGGCATCGCTTATCTGGTCGGCCACCTTGTCGGGATGGCCCTCGCTCACTGATTCTGATGAAAAGAAATAACTCATAATCTATTATTTAAGTGGATGAACATGAATAGTTTATATAAATTTTTGAATAATTCGTGTTTAATTTGTGATAATTCTATTTTAACATGAATTTCCATGAATTAAACACGAATTACTCATTAATTATATGTGCAGTTATTTTTGATCAGTTACTTATTTATTCTGCGGGCAGCATGACTACTTCGGCCTCGTTGCCCGACTTGAGAACGTCGGCCACGAACTGGCAGACGCCCTGTGGCGTCACTGCCTGTACGGTCTTCTCGTAGTCGGTGTGGAAGTCGAGGCCCCACTTGCGCCATGCGCCGATGCGTCCGGCCCAGTAGCCGTTCTGCTTCAGCTGGTCGCCGTGAGCCTTGAGCATGTATTCCTTCACCTTCTGCAGCATGTCGGCGTCGCACTTGCCGGCGGCCATATCCTTTACGGCGCGGCGCATGATGTAGACGGCGGTGTCGGCCTTCTCGGGCTTCATGGGGCAGTAGGCGTAGATGCTGGCCTCGTCGCCGAAGTCGTCGCGGCTGACGCCGGCCTGTGCGCTGACGTTGTAGGCGGCGCTGGCCTCCTCGCGAATCTCTTTCAGATAGACCATCTCCAGCACCTGGCCGGCTATCTGCGAGCGGATGACGTTCTCCAGTGTGTAGGGCACCTTCTTCGTGTACCAGTGCAGCACGGCAATCGACTTCGGCGTCTCAGCCTTGTGCTTGAAGTCGTTTACCACCTTGCCCGTGTAGTCGGTAGAGATGTCCTTGCCCTTCACAACCTTCTTCTCGGCGGGCAGCGAGGCGATATACTGCTCTATCAGCGGGCGTATGGTGGAGTCGTTGTAGTTGCCGATGATGGTGAATGTGAAGGCTGCGGCATTCTGTGTGCGCTCCTTGGCCATCTGTAGTATGCGGTCGTAGTTGACCTGCTTCAGGTCGGCCACCTCTAACGACTTGAACCACGGGTTGTGGCGGCTCATGGTGGCGTTGAGCGAGTCGCCGAAGACGGCCTCAGGGTTGAGCAGGCGGTTCTTCAGCTGCACCTCTGCCGAGCGCAGCAGCTGGTCTACCGACTCCTGGTCTTTCTTGATGTTGGCGGTCATATAGAGGTAGACGAGCTGCATCATCGTCTCTACGTCGCCGGGCGTTGACGAGCCGCTGACGACGGTGCGCTGGGTGCTCATCGACAGGCTGGCGCCGGCAATCTTGCCCGCCAGGGCCTTGATAAGCTCGGTGTGCGAGAAGTTGCCCAGTCCGCTGGCCTCCACGATGTCGCCGAAGAGTGCTGCGTTGGCGCGGTCGGCTAAGGTGTAGAGCGACGAGCCGCCCCAGCCCTCGGCAGTCAGCGTCACCTGGTCTTTCTTCAGGTCGGTGTGCTTCAGCACTACCTTCACGCCGTTCGACAGTGTCAGCTCCGAGTAGCCGCTCTCCGTGCCGTCGCCCGTGGTGGTGATGAACTTATTCACCTTCACCTCTTTCTTGATGCTGCCCTTCTGGGGCAGTGTGGTCATCAGGGGCTCGTTCTTCACGTTGTCTACCCAGGCCTCCAGCTGCACGGTGCGGGCATCGCTGATAGCGCCTAAGAGTCCTGCCTCAGTGGGGTAGGTGGCACCCTCTTTCTCCTGGTTGAAGTTCAGCACCACCATGTTGCTGTCGCTCTTGGGCATGAGCTGCTTGATGGCCTCGTTGACAGCCTCCAGGGGTATGGCGGGCACCACCTGCTTCATCAGCTGGTAGTCGTCGTCGATACTGGGAATAGGCTCGTTAGCCAGGAAGTGCTGCACGTATTGGTTGACAAACTGCGCGTTATAGCGCTTGTCCTTGTTAGAGTAAGCTTTGTCCAGGGCGCTCAGCGTGTTGGCCTTCGAGCGGCCGTACTCTGTCTCTGTGAACCCGAACTCAGCGGCGCGGCGCACCTCGTTGAACACGGTCTTCAGCGCCTCGTTCATCTGGCCCTCCTTGGGCACTACCACCAGCGTCAGCGCGTCCTTCGTCTTGGCAAAGAGGTAGCTGCCATCGTCAACCTGACCCTGCAGGAAGGGGCAGTCGGGGCGCTGGGCAATCTCGCCCAAGCGGCCGTTGACCATTCCCAGGGCTACATTCTTGATGTAGTTGTTTATCAGGTAGTCAACCGTGAACTTGGCGGAGTCGGGGGTGGCGTCGTGCTTGAACATCACCTGCACCATGTCAATCTTCTGCTCCTTGTCCTTGTCGATGATGACGATAGGCTCGGCATTGTCGGGCACGGGCTCCAGCTCCACCTTGGCGGCATTGGCGCCGGGGGCGGCAATCTGCGAGAACATCGTTTTGATTTTCTGCTCCACCTGGTCTACATTAATGTCGCCTACAATGATGATACCCTGGTTGTCGGGGCGGTACCACTTCTCGTAGTACTGCTGCAGGAAGGGTCGCTCAAAGTTGTCGATAATCTCCATCAGGCCTATGGGCATGCGGTGGCCGTACTTTGAGCCGGGGTAGAGCTTCGGCAGGTCGCGCTCAAGCATGCGCATCTGTGCCGACGTCCTCAGTCGCCACTCCTCGTGTATCACGCCGCGCTCCTTCTCTATCTCCTCCTGCTCCAGGAGCAAGCCGTCGGCCCAGTCCCAGAGAATCATCAGACAGGAGTCGACTATCGACTCGCGTGTCGTCGGCACGTTCGAGATGTTATACACCGTCTGGTCTATCGACGTGTAGGCGTTCAGGTCGGCGCCAAATTTCACGCCGATGCTTTCGCACCAGCGTAGCAGGTCGTTGCCGGCGAAATGCTTCGTGCCGTTGAAGGCCATGTGCTCCAGGAAGTGTGCCAGGCCGCGCTGGCTGTCGTCTTCCTGCAGTGAGCCCACTTTCTGGGCAATGTAGAACTCGGCGCGCTGCTCGGGCCAGTTGTTGTGGCGCAGGTAGTAGGTCAGTCCGTTGTCTAACTTGCCGATGCGTACATCGGGGTCAATAGGAATAGGTGGCATCTGCATCTGAGCATGCACCGCCAGCGTGCCGGCAGCTGACAGCAGCAGAGCGGCACAAAGGTGTTTTAGCTTCATATTTCTTGTATAAGTTTACAAATAGGGTGCAAAGTTACACCTTTTTTGTGAATATAAAGGCTTGAAAGCCAAAAAGGTTACTCTTTTTAATCTTTTTTACTATGCAGACCTTCTTTGGTAAATGAAAATCTGCTTTCGCGCACTCGCGTTATAAAGATTTACTCCCTTCTTTCATCATATTTCTCGGATGGTGCTCCAGTATCTCTTTGCGCAGGGTGGTAGTGTCAATGTGGGTGTAGATTTCGGTGGTGCCTATCGACTCATGGCCCAGCATGGCCTGGATGGCACGCAGGTCGGCGCCGCCCTCAAGCAGTGCCGTGGCGAAGCTGTGGCGCAGGGTGTGTGGTGAGATGGTTTTCGTGATGCCCGCCGTCTCGGCCTGTCGCTTGATCATGATGAGTATCATGACTCGCGTGAGGTGAGCGCCGCGGCGGTTCAGAAACACGTAGTCCTCTTCGCCGGGCTTGATGTTCATCTGCCGGCGGTCGTCAAACCAGTAGTCGAGCTCCTGGATGGCCTGCTTCGAGATAGGCACGAGGCGCTCCTTAGAACCCTTGCCCATAATGCGCACAAAGCCCTCTTTGAGATAGAGGTTCGACAGCTGTAGTGTCACCAGTTCCGTGACGCGCAGGCCGCAGGAGAACAGCACCTCGATGATGGCGCGGTTGCGGTGCCCCTCCCATTTTGACAGGTCTATTGACGCCTCCAGCTGGTCTACCTCAGCCGTCGACAGTACCTCGGGCAGATGTTCGCCCAGCACTGGCGACTCCAAGAGCTCTGTGGGGTCATCGTCGCGGTAGCCATCGAGCTGAAGGAAGTGGAACAGTGAACGCACGCCGCTCAGGATGCGGCATTGCGACCGCGGCCCAATGCCGATGTCGTGGAGCCCGGCGGCAAAGGTCTGCAGGTCGCTCAGCTCCACGTCTAACAGGTGCTTCTGTTCACGGGCAAGAAACACGAGCAATTTCTCCACGTCGCGCTGGTAGGCCTCCAGCGTGTTTGCCGACATATTGCGCTCCAGCTTCAGGTAGCGCACGTATTCCTTGATAATCCTCTCCTGCGGTTTCTTGCTCTCTTCCATGTCATGCTGTATCAGGCAGCAAAGGTAAGACAATTATTCAATAATGTCTCGTATTCGCTGGATTCCAAAATCCAAGAATTCACCAAGAACTCTCATGCTTCAAAGGCCTTCGATTTCCTCAATTGTCAGACCTGTGTATTTTGCAATCAGTTCAGCTGTCATACCATCGGTTTTCATCTTGCGGGCAGTGTCAATCTTTTGTTTTTCGGCCTCTTCTACTTTCGCCTCGGCCTCTTTGGTTTTCGCCTCGGCCTCTTTGGTTTTCGCCTCGGCCTCTTTGGTTTTCGCCTCGGCCTCTTTGGTTTTTGCTTCGGCCTCTTCGACTTTTGCATTAGCCTCTTCTGCTTTTGCATTAGCCTCTTCTGCTTTTGCATTAGC
>CAMHKU010000103.1 GCA_946185805.1 uncultured Prevotellaceae bacterium
TGGTGTCACCCTCGTAGGCCTTCTCACGATAGCCGTCTGCTTTGTTTCTCTCCTTTGGCATAGCGCTTAGATTCTCTGCATCTCTTGATGCATTCAACTTTTAGGATAGTTTATAAGATGCAAGAGCAACGGCGGACATATATAGCCATCGATCTGAAGTCGATGTATGCCTCGGTGGAGTGCGTGGCCAGGGGACTCGACCCTCTGGACACCAATCTCGTGGTGGCTGACGTGTCGCGGACGGAGAAGACCATCTGTCTGGCGGTGACACCCTCGCTGAAGGCTTACGGCATCGGCGGACGGGCAAGGCTCTTCGAGGTCGTACAACGGCTGCGCGAGGTAAACTACGAACGGCAGATGAAAGCGCCAGAACGAAGGCTGACGGGCAAATCCACATCGGACGCTGAGCTGAAAGCGCATCCTGACTGGGCTGTTGACTACATCGCCGCACCTCCCCGCATGGCGCATTACATCGAGGTGAGCAGCCGGATATACGGCATCTACCTGAAATACATCGCCCCTGAGGACATCCATGTGTATAGCATCGACGAGGTGTTCATGGATGTGACGGCCTATCTGGGTTCGTATAAGCTGACTGCCCACGAGTTGGCAATGAAGATGATTCGTGACGTGCTCTCGCAGACGGGCATCACGGCTACGGCAGGCATCGGCACGAACCTGTATCTCTGTAAGGTGGCGATGGACATTGTGGCCAAGAAGATGCCGGCAGACAAAGACGGTGTGCGAATAGCCGAACTGGACGAGATGTCGTATCGGCAAGAGCTTTGGGACTACCGTCCGCTGACCAAGTTCTGGCGTGTAGGCAGGGGCATTGCCGAGAAACTGGCCGTGTATGGCATTGACACGATGGGCAAACTGGCACGGCTATCCCTCCAGAACGAGGACTTGCTCTACCAGCTCTTCGGCGTGAATGCCGAACTGCTGATAGACCATGCGTGGGGCTATGAACCCTGCACGATGGACTTGGTGAAGGCTTACCGGCCAGAGACCAACTCTTTCAGCAACGGACAGGTGCTGCAGGAGGCTTACACCTTCAGGAAAGCCCGTGTGGTGGTGCAGGAGATGGCAGAGAACATGGCCTTGGAGTTGGTAGCGAAGCGATTAGTGACAGACCAGTTGGTGCTGACCGTCGGCTACGATCGCGAGAGCCTGACAAATTCCGATATCCGCGCTAAATACCACGGCGAGGTGACCACCGACTACTATGGCCGACAGGTGCCCAAACATTCACATGGCACAGCCAACCTCCACCGTCAGACTTCTTCCACACGGCTCATCACCGATGCCGTCACGGAGTTGTTCGACAGCATCGTCAACCCTGACCTATTGGTGCGAAGGCTTAACCTGACGGTCAATCATGTGGTGAGCGAATCGTCTGTCAGTCACCATCAGGAGCCACAACAACTTGACCTCTTCACCGACTACGAAGCTCTGGCAAAGCAGCAGGAGGCAGAGAAGGCCGCACTCGACAAGGAACGCCGGATGCAGGAGGCACAGTTGGCCATCAAGCAGCGTTTCGGCAAAAATGCCATCCTCCGTGGTCTGAACTTCAAGGAGGGTGCAACAGCCAAGGAACGCAATAACCAGATAGGAGGACACCGGGCTTAATTTACGATTTAACGATTTCTTGGACAAGCCAAGCGCGTAGCGAGTCCTATTTACGATTTATTGACGATTTGGAGTCATTTACGATTTATGGGAGACTACGATGACATTATCCACCTGCCTCATTACGAGCCTAAGCGCCATCCACGGATGCCGATGGCAGTCCGTGCCGCGCAGTTCGCGCCCTTCGCCGCCGTTTCAGGCCATGACGCCGCTATCAGGAAGGAGGGCAAGAAGCATATCGAGGGGTATGAACATGCAGAGGACTAACGCTTCGAATATAAAAAGGTATGCAGCACAGCAGGACAATGACTCCCGTGCGGAATGACAGCGACTGCAACCTCTGGTGTGTCCTTGAATCCCTCCAGCCAGTGATGCAGGTCAATGCCGCACTTCTGGATGGTGTCAAGCGTTTCATCCGTCACGCCGCGGGCTGTCATTTATTTGTTAAATAACTTTTCCGCATTCTTCCAAAGAATCATTTCCTTATAGGGAGCGAGGTCTTGTTCTGATGTCAGGTAATCCTTCATGCGCTGAAGACTCTGTGTGAGCACCTGGGGCGCCACATAGGGATAGTCGGAGCCGTAGAGCAGATGGTCGGGCGTGGTGATGGTGAGCAGCATGCGGATGACCTCGGGCGAGTGAGCGCCGGCCAGGTCGTAGTAGAGGGCGGCGAGATTGGCCTCATAGTCTATCTCGCCCACCATCTTGTTCTTTTGCATCACCGCCGTCAGCGACTTCATGCGCGGCACGGCCAGCGGCAGGTAGGCGCCGCAATGGGGCACTATTACCTTAATATTATTATAGCGCGCCAGCACGTTACGACTGATCATGTTCGCCACGGCACGGGTGGTCTCCGACAGATATTCCTGCATGGCGAGGGGAGTCTGCTGCATCACCTGCGGGTTGACGGGCTCCGGGCGGTGGGGATGCAGGATGATGACGGCCCGCCGTTTGTTCAGCACAGAGAAGAGCGTATCCAGCTCCGGCGCACCGAGATACTGCCCGCCGACGTTGGTAGCCAGCTTGATGCCGTCGGCCTTCAGCGTGTCCAGCGCATAGACGGCCTCGCGGATGGCCGCATCCACATCGGGCAGCGGCAGGGCGGCGCAGAACAGGAACCGTCTGGCATGCTCGCGCTTCAGCCGGGCTGCGGCCTCGTTGCAAATTCGTATAATACTCTTTCCGCCGTAGACTTCCCCCTCGCCCTTTGGAGAGGGGGTGAGGGGGTGAGGTTGCGGAGCCGCCAACGTCAATACCGAGGTCTCGACGCCCGCCTCGTCCATCCACCGCAGATGCGCCGCGGCATCATACTTCGGCAAGGGGAATCCCTCGTCCATCAGTCGTCCCTCACCCTCGAGGGCCGACAGAAACTCAGGGGTGATGATGTGGCTATGCACATCCGTCACACCCTGAGCCATTCCTTTAGTTGCAACCATCATGGATAGTAACAACAGCGGTAGCAAATTCTTCACTCTTCACTCTTCACTTTTCACTTTCAACTACTCCATCGAGTGCTCCCAGCCGCCGCGGGTGTCAATGCCGGTGGCATCGGCGAGCTGCTCCAGTCGGGCCACCTCCTCGGCAGTCAACTGTATCTTTGCGGCCTCGGCAGCCTCGATGACGTGACGCGCCTTCGTAGCTCCGATGATGGGCATCGTGCCCTTGGCGATGGCCCAGGCAATGCCGACCTGCGAGCAGGAAAGGCTACGGGTAGGCGAGCTTTGCTCGGGAATGGCACCGTACTTCTGGCCGATGGCGGTCATCTCGCTGGTCAATGCCTCCAGCTGCGGCAGCACGGGGTTGTACTTCTGGCCGCGGTCGCTCTCTGCGGGCAGCGGGTTCTCCTTGTTATACTTGCCGGAGAGTGCGCCCTGCTCCAACACCATGTAGGCCCAGAACTCGATGCCGTTCTCCTTGCAGTAATCCAATACGCCACCCTTCTCCGACGAGCGATAGAGCAGCGAGAAATGGTTCTGCACGGCCGAGACCTTGAAGCCAGCCTCGGCGAGAATCTCGTTGGCCCGCTGAATCTCCTTGATGTTATGGTTCGACACGCCCACGCGCTTCACCTTGCCCGAGCGCAGCAGGGGAATCAGCCCCGGCGTCCAGCGCTCCACGTCCATCGGATTGTGAATCCAGTAGATGTCGATGTAGTCGCAGCCCATGCGCTCGATGGAGGCGTCGGCCATCTTCTCCACAGAGTTCTCGAACACCTCGGCAATCTGCGGCGTGAACTTCGTGGAAATCTCCACCTGCTCACGCTTATACGCCTTAGCCAGCGAGCCCAGAATCTTCTCCGACTCGCCCATGCCGTAGGCCGTAGCCGTATCCCACAGGCTCAGCCTAGCCTTCATAGCCGCATCGAATACGGGCTTCAGGTTCACCACGTCGGTCTTGCTGCCGAATACTTTGTCTCCTCCAAATGCTCCTGCGCCCCAGGCCCAGGTGCCTAATGCAATCTTTGCCATAATCTTCTGTATTGTTTTGATTTGATGGTGCAAAGGTACGACGATTCCGCGAGACAATGGCTACATGATTCACTGATTAAACAACCAAAATTACGGATTCTCGATTTTTATTGCTATCTTTGCACACAAATCCCAGAATATGGAAAAGATTCTACGCGTACACAACGTCAACGACTACGCCCGGTATATCGGTGCACCCGAGCTGCATCCGCTCGTGTCGGTGATTCACTACGACGAGCTGGAGCACTGCCGCCACTCGCTCAACAGCTACGATGTCTATGCCCTGTTCATCGGCGACGAGGAACTGGAGAACCTGTCGTACGGGCAGCTGCAGTACGACCTGCACCGCCATGCGCTGATGTGCGTGGCCCCCGGACAGATAGGCGGCAAGGCCGACACGGGTGAGGAGATACATACCAAGGGCTGGGCGCTGCTCTTCGACACCGAACTGCTGCGAGGCAGTGAGTTAGGACGCCGCATGGCCGACTATACCTACTTCACCTACAGCGTCAGCGAGGCCCTGCTACTGTCCGACGAACAGCGACAGAGCATCGTCAGCGTGCTGGAGCAGATGCGACGGGAGTTGCAGCTGCATGACGCTCACACCCAGCGCATCGTGGCATCGTATATCAGCATTATCCTGGAACTCGTGGCCCGCTACTATGCCCAGCAGCTCTCCACATCGGCCCGCTCCACCAACTCCGACCTGCTGCCCCGCTTCGAGCAGCTGCTCCGACAGTACTACGACCAGCAGCTGCAGCGCCGACACGGATTGCCCAGCGTGAAGTACTGTGCCCAGCAGCTCTTCCTCTCGCCCAACTACTTCGGCGACCTCATCCGCGAGCTGACTGGCGACACGGCCACCTCGCACATCCGCCGGTTCCTGATGCAGCGTGCCCAGCAGCTGCTCATCAGCGGAGCCACCATCACAGAGACCTCCGAGCAGCTCGGCTTTGAATATCCCCAGCACTTCACTCGCCAGTTTAAGAAACATTTCGGACAGACACCATCAGAATTTATCAAGGAATAAGCGGGGTAGCCAAGCTCAGATATGATTTGAGGTCACCTCGTCTGCCATCAGGTCGAAGTGCAGGAGCACTGGCGGCGTGGGCTGCAGGTCGTAATAGTCCATCTCTGCTATCGGCAGCACATGCTCGATAATCTCGTCCATCTTACCCACGCTCACTGCGCTATAGTTCTTACCCGTCTTAATTGTCTCAATCTGTTTCACTGTTCTTATACGTTTAAATTGTTACTTTTTTCTTGATTTCAAGTGCAAATTTAAGTGAAATTTCCGAGATTATAAGCATTTGAGATAATAACTGGCTTATAATCTCGGAAATTTTACTTAAATTTGCAGCCGGATGAATTTTTATAGCCACAATAAACCGACCAAAGATATGAAAACCAAAACATTTACACTACTGCTAATGCTGCTCGTGGCAGGCGTCACTACCACCGCACAGACCGGAGAACGCACTACCCAAGCAATCAAGAGTAATGAGCGCACAATCCGAGTGACCGAGAACGTTGCCTATCGTACTGACGTGGGGCCGAGCACCGTGCTCGACATTGCCACGCCGCAGTTTGGACCACAGACCAACCGCCCCGCCATCCTGATTATCCACGGCGGCGGATGGAGCGCGGGGTCGAAGAACGACCATGTGTACCGCTCGCTGATGGTTGACTATGCGCTGAAGGGCTATGTGGTTTGTAATATGAACTACCGACTGGTGCAGGAGGCGCCGCTGCCCGCCTGCATCGAGGATGTGCGCTGTGCTATCCGCTGGATGAAGGCCAACGCCGCCACGCTGGGTATCGACCCGCAGCGCATAGGCACCTACGGCCACTCTGCCGGCGGCCATTTGTCGCTGATGGCGGGCGTGGCCGCGGGGAGCAAAGCTTTCAACGATGGCGGCGACCCGTGGCGGCAGTACGACTGCTCGGTGGCCTGCGCCGCCGGTGGTGCACCGCCTACGGAGATAGGGCGCGCCGGCGAGTGGGCCGATCACAAGGAATGGTGGCCTATAGGCTATATCGGCAAGAGCGCAACGCCCTTCCTCGTGCTGCAGGGTGGCGAAGACCCCATCGTGAAGCCTCGGCTGACCGAAGACTGGGTGGTGAAGATGCAGCGCGCCGGCTCGCAGGTGGACTACGTGAAGGTGCACGGCCAGCACGGCGTGGCCTTCGACCAGCAGCTGGAGTTCACGCGCCCGGCGATGGATGCCTTCTATGCCCGCCATCTTAAGCACGACGACCCCACGGTGAGCTTCGAGCAGATGAAGGTGGCCGACTACGGCGGCAGCGGCCCTTACAAGGCCGTGGCCCTGCGCGAACGGTCGCTCACCGACTTTGTGGTCTACCGCCCCATGAACTTGGGGGCCGCCGTGGGCCGCGAGCGCGCCAAGCTGCCTGTGCTCGTTTTCTGCAACGGTGGCTGCATGGACACCAGCATCGGCTATGAGAACATGCTCACCGACGTGGCCTCCTATGGCTATATGGTGGTGGCTATCGGCGAGCTGCAGATGCTGGCTCAGCACGATAAAGACCAGCACACGCCGTCGTCGATGGTGCAGCAGGCCCTCGACTGGATCAGCCAGCAGGCCGCCAATCCCAGTTCACCTTATTATAATTACATCGACGGCGACCGCATAGCCGCCGCCGGTCATAGCTGCGGCGGCGCCCAGGTGCTGGCCAACTGCGGCGACCAGCGTCTCAAGACGTATATCATCCTCAACGCCGGCATGGGGCGCATGACCATGGCCGACGCCAGTGCGAAGTCGCTGAAACAGCTCCACGGACCAATCCTCTATCTCGTCGGCGGCACCTCCGATGTGGCGTGGCCGAACGCCCAACAAGACTACAAGACCATTAGGCGTGTACCCGTCTGGCTGGCCGACAACACCACCAGCGGCCACGGCGGCACCTACGAGCAGCCCGCCGGCGGTGCCAACAGCCGTATGGTGCGTGCCTGGCTGGACTGGCAGCTCAAGGGTAAGGCGGAGCCCGAAAAGCTCTTCGTCGACGGCAACCTCACCGGCTACGACGGCTTTACCATAGAGCACAAAAACTATAAGGCTCCCCAAAAATCCCAGCAGCCCCCAACTTCCCAGTCGCCCCAGTCGCCCCAGAAGCCTCAGTCGCCCCAGTCGCCCCAGTCGTCCCAGCAGCCCCAGCCCTCCCAGCAGCCCCTCTGGCTCACCAACGGCAGCCGCAAAATCTACGGCGAGCTATTCACAAGTCCTAAGTCTAAACCCTCCATTGCCATCATTGCCCACGGCTTCAACGGCACCCATGAGTATGGGCGCAACTACTACGAGACCCTCGGCCGCCTGGGCTACGACTGCTACACGCTGGATTTCCCATGTGGCTCGGTGCGCAGCAAGTCAGACCCCAACACGCTGAACATGAGTATCCTTGACGAGGTGAGCGACCTCAAAGCCGTGGTGAAGCATTTCCGTGACAAGGGCTACAAGCGCATCGTGCTGATCGGCGAGAGCCAGGGCGGACTGGTGTCGGCGCTTACCGCCGCCGACCTGAAGGACCAGGTGAGCCAGCTGGTGCTCGTCTATCCCGCCCTCTGTATTCCAGACAACTGGCGCGAGCGTTACCCCCGCCGCGAGGATATCAAGGATGTCACCGAACTGTGGGGCGTGAAGATGGGCCGCCGCTTTTTTGAGGAGATTCACGACATGCGCCCCCTTGACATCATCGGCCAGTATCGTGGTCCGGTGCTCATCGTCCAGGGCGACAAAGATCAGGTGGTGTCGATGGACGACTCCCGCCGTGCCCAGCAGCTCTATGCCGCCGGTGCCCGCCTGCATGTCATTCCCGGTGCGCATCACGGTTTCAACCCTCAGGAGCTGCGTCAGGAGATGGAACAGCTGGAGAAGTTCCTGTACACTGTGAAATAGCAAGATTCTGCGCCTCTGCAAGAAGTATGAGTTTCCTACCATCCTCGGCAGCGATGCACATATCTCATTCCAGATAGCCGACTACGAGCGTCTTTATCCGTTGCTGGCAGAAACTGACTTCCCAGACGAGTTGATTATGAACTACTGGCCTGATAAGTTCTTCGACTATCTGGGGATTCAGAATCAGTCATTATTCTGATGCTGTCTTTTCAACTCTATTGCTTCTTTACCTGTCAGATGCTCGATGTCAAAGCGGATGGTCAGCATATGAGAAAGACCACTTTCAATCTCTTTCTGCAGGGCTTCTTCCTGGTTAGGATTGTAGCGGTTGCCAAGCATTCGGGCCACTTCCAACTTCTCATGCTCGTCCTCGATGATGTGGATTCTGCCGAAAGCAATCACGCTACGGAAGAAGGTGGTGTACTTCTCCGGCTGAACATCATCCTTCTCGATGACACAGAAAGATGCCTTATCGCACTTGCGGATGGCATCAACCTTATGGCCAGCCAAAGCACTATGGAAGTATAGCTTCCCATCATGATAGACATAGCTGATAGGAACGGCATACGGATAATCATTATCACCCAGCAATGCCAGAGTTCCTGCCGTAGCTTTCTCCAAAATGGCAATGCTCTCTTCTTCTGCAA
>CAMHKU010000104.1 GCA_946185805.1 uncultured Prevotellaceae bacterium
CTGCTGAAGTCTTTGGAGAAGGCTCCGGTGTTCAGGCAGACGCCCATCTTCCAGGTGTCGGGGTTCCAGCCGCCGGCACCGCATCCGAAGGCGTTGCTGACGCCACGAAGGAGCGAGGTGGGGAGGCGGTTGATGGTACCGATGTAGGGCACGGCATGCGACCACAGCAGCAGGTTGCCGCCGTTCTTGACATACTGCTCGATGCAGGGGGCTGCGTTGCGGGCCACATCGGAGAAGTTCCAGATGTCGTCGACGTTGCCGGTCTCGAGGTCGCGCAGCCAGAAGAGCATGCGGAAGTCTTCGATGTCCTGCACGGTGCTGATGCTGCCGAAGTAGACGTATTCGCCCTTGGGATAGTTCTCGTGGAACCAGAGCCATGCGCTGGCCTCATCGTCGTCGCCATTGGCAATGAGTTCCTCGGGGGTGGCGTATTCTGACAGGAAGCCGGGCAGCTTGCCGCCAATCTTGGTGGAGCCGGTAACGGGCAGTGCACGGCCCTCGTTGTTCTGGGCAATGACGGTGGCCTCCCAGCGTTCTTTCATGGCCACGTCTTTGAGCAGGTAGGAGGTGCCGTCGACGGTCTGGCTGATGACGCGGGAGCCGTCGCCGTTGACGAGTTTCAGGATGTACGAGGTGGCGTTGTCGCTGGCCTTCCAGGTGACTCTCAGGTCGTGCTGGTCGTCGCCTGTGTCGATTTGCTCGAACTTCAACTCGCTGGCCGATGCTGCACCGGGACGGGTGAAGGATGTCATGACGCCATTGGAGAGGGCTTCGCCGTTGGCGTACTTGAAGAGGAATTCGTAGAGCTGGTTGGTCTCGAGGTTCCTGAGCGTGAACGAGTTGCCTGCACAGGGGGTGAGTGCCTGCTGCTGGGTTCCGTTCTTAAAGACTGCGACCTGCATGACGGCTCCCTGGGGGCTGGCGGGCCATGTGAGGGTGTAGTCGTAGTTGTTCTCGCCGCTGAGGGTTCCTGTGATACCGGCCACGTCGGGGGCGGTGAGCTGCATCTGGCCTGAGCCAGGAAGGTCTCTGTCCTGACAGGAAATGAAGAGTGAAGAGTGAAGAATGAAGAATGCTGCGCCGAGCACTTTCACCATCATGTTCATGCTTCTTTTTCCTCTATTGCTGATTATCTTTTTCATCTTTGTTCTCATTTAATTATTATATATGTATTAAGCATTATGCATTAAGCATTAAGCATTATCAATATCCCTTGTTCTGGTGATAGAGTCCCTGCACATAGTTCATCTGGTTGGATGCTATGGGGAAATACTCGTTCTTGCCCTTGGTGAAGAAGGCTTCCTTGTAGTAGAGGGCGTAGGTCTGGCCGTCGTACTCGTCGGTCTTCTCTGACTCGAAGTACTTGTTAAGGGTTTCGGAGAGCATGCCCCAGCGGCGCAGGTCGAAGAAGCGGTGCCCCTCCATGGCGAGTTCCAGGCGGCGCTCCCAGCGCAGTGCCTTGCGGGCATCGTCTTTGGTGGCGAAGTTGCCATAGAGGGCTATGTCGCACTGGTCCTTGGCATACTTGATGAGCGATGTGCTGCTGATGTCGCGCTTGGCGCGCTCGCGGATGGTGTTGATAATTTGCAGGGCCTCGCCGTTGAAGTCGCCGCTCTCGATGAGTGCCTCGGCACGCATGAGCATGACGTCGGTATAGCGCAGCACATAGTCGTTCTGTCCGAATGCCTGCCAGGGGTTGTCGTAGTCTTCGCCCTTGGAGCGCTGTGGTATCTCCTTCATCGAGCAGTAGTAACCATAGGTGTTGGGCGTGCGGCTGTTGGCCTTTGTCAGGGTGTATTGTTCCTCGTACTTATAGGGATAGGTGGGCATGCCCACGGTGTGGAACAGACGGGGGTCGTACTTGTACTTTGAGTCGGCACCGTTAACGACGATGGCATTGTGGTCTTCGTCGAAGTTGTCCATAGGCAGACCGTTCTTGGTCTTGAAGGCATTGACGAGGTTCTGCGAGGGCTTGTGGAAGTCCCATCCGCACGACCAGATGCCCCATACGCCATTGAGCATGTTGGACCAGTTGGCGCGTCCGAACTGTGTGCCGTCGTCGGCCTTGTTGGAGTGCTGCACGGCAAAGATGCTCTCCTGTGAGTTGGCATAGTCCTGCAGGAAGATGTGTCCGTAGGTGTCGAGATAGCCGTAGGGTGAGTTCTTCACCACATTGGTGTACTCGATGACCTTGGCTATCTTGGCCTGGTCGACATGGCTGTAGCCCGTGGTGGCCTCGTAGCCGTCGCCGTAGGCCCAGTTCAGGTAGCACTTGGCCAGGTAGGCGGCAGCAGCCACCTTGTGGGCGCGGCCTGTGGTGCCGGGATTAGCCTCGGGCAGATTGTCGTAGGCATACTGGAAATCGTCGATGATGTGCTGCATGATTTCGTCGTGCGAGCTCTGCGGGGTTGACTCGATGGCGGCATTGTCCATTCCCTCGGTGATGAAAGGCACCTCGTACCACATCTGCTGCAACTTGTAGTAGAAGTGGGCACGCAGGAAACGGGCCTCGGCCTTCAGCTTCCTGATCTCGGCGGTCTCCTCGGCGCCTTCCATTGACTCGATGGCGCGGTTGCAGCGCGAGACGGAGCTGTAGAGCTGATACCACAGTTCGTCGAACTCGCCGCGGTCGGGCTGCAAGGTAGAGAAAATCTCCATGGGGTGATAGCCTGTATCGTTTTCGCCAGAGCCGCCCTTCAGACAGTCATCGGCACTCATGTCGCCGTAAGGCCAGAGGTTGAACGGGTAGGAATACCAGTCGTCGCCCAGCTTGGCATAGGCAGCCGTGACAAGTTTCTCGGGGCTTGAGAATGCCGTTTCTTCGTCGAGCGTACCCTGCGGCTTCACATCATCTACGCTGCATGATACTGCAAAGACAGAAAGCAGCAGTGTTGCTATATATAAATTGATCTTTTTCATAATTCTTAATTCTTAACTCTTAATTCTTAACTCTATTAGAATCCCAGTTGTATTCCAAATGTGAAGGAAGCGGTGTGAGGATAGTTCCAAGCGGTGTTCTCGGGGTCGGAACATGTCAGCGAGCTGGACTTGATGGTCAGCAGATTGTCGGCCGAGAGATATACGCGGGCCTTCTGCAGCAGCACTTTCTTGGCCAGTGCGGCGGGCAGTGTGTAGCCCAGCTGCAGGGTGCGCATCTTGATATACGAGCCGTTCTCAACGAAGTAGGACGACATGCGGCCCTCGTCGGCACCATTGGATGTGGTCAGGGCAGGAATCGATGATGAGCTGTTGGCCTGCGTCCAGGCATCAATCAGGCGCTCACCCTTGTTAGAGCCGGCATCGGTGATGCTCCAGAAGTCGGTCTGGAATTTCTGGTCGTTGACGACGTCGACACCCGACACGCCCTGCCAGAACATGGTGAAGTCGATGTCGCGCCAGGCCAGGTTAACATTTATACCATACGAGAAATTGGGAACGGGATTGTAGACCCAGGTGCGGTCTTTCTCGTTGATCATGCCATCACCATTGAGGTCGGCATATTTCAGGCCGCCTACACGCGCACCGGCCTGTCCGTGGGCCAGCACTTCCTCGCGCGACTGATAGAGTCCCTCTACCACATAACCGATGCGTGAGCCATAGGCGCGCTCGTCTTGGGCCAGGTTGTGGTAGTCGTTGTGCTCGTATGAGTTCTTCGACTTCTCGGGCAGGAATGTCACCTTAGAGCGGTAGAAGTCTACGTTGCCGGAGATGTCGTACGACAGTCCGTAGGATGTCTTATGGCGATAGCCCAGGTTGAGTTCCATACCCCAGTTCTTCAGCGTGGGACCGTTGATCCACGTCTGACCGCCAAAGCCGATGGCTCCGAGGAATGCGGGCTGTACGAGCATGTCCTTGGTTTCCTTCAGGAACACATCGTAGGAGCCATAGAGGTCGCCACCAAAGAGCATGAAGTCGGTACCGAAGTTCCATTGCGACGACGACTCCCACTTCAGGTCTTCGTTGGCCGACTGCAACTTGTAGTAGCCCGAGGGGAATGTGCCTGAATACTGCAGGTTCAGGTCGTAGGCAGTAGAGTTCTCGCGGGTTGAACCGTAGTCGGCCACGTAGAGTCCGTAGTGGGCGGTATTCGAGTTCATACCCTGGTTACCGGTCACACCATAGCTGGCACGAATCTTCCAGTCGTGCAGCCAGTCGGCATTGATATGCTTTGAAAGACGATAGCCGAGAGATACCGACGGGAAGGTACCGAACTGGTTGTTCTTACCGAAGCGGCTCGAGCCGTCGTAGCGCAGCGTGAAGCTGGCCAGCAGCAGGTCGTTCCAGTTGTAGTCTATCTTGCCGAAGTAAGACATCAGCTTATAGGCATCGCCGGCACCGGTGACTGTCTGGATGCCTGTACCGGCATTGGGCCACATATAGTCGAGCGTCTCCAGCGGATAGCTGGTGCGGCGGGCCGAGAAATCGATATAGTTATCCTGGTGGGCCTCGATACCGGCGAGGATGTTCAGGTTGTGGCCCTCCACGATGTCGAAGTTATACTGCAGGGTGTTCGACCATGTCCACTTCGTGCTGTGCGTCTGCGACAGGGTGCTTGCATTGGTGCTGTTCTTCACCACGTCCGAATTCCAGGTGTGCTGCAGCGAGCGGATGTTGCTGTTGGTGTAGTCGATACCGAAGTTTGAACGGAACAGCAAGCCCTTGACGGGGGTAATGTCGACATAGGCATTAGCAAAGATACGCCATTTCTTCAGTCGGTTGTCCTTGTTGTGATAGAGTTCGCGCAGGGGGTTCTGACGGTCGCTCATGCCACCTACGGGCCCTGAGAACGTTTCACCGTCTTCTTCATAGACAGGCAGTGTGGGAGCAATCTTAAGCGCATTCTCCAACGGTGCGCAGTCTACATTGTTTGTATACGAGAACTGTGCATTCTCGCCGACGCTGATGATTTTGTTGATCTTGTAAGTGCTGTTGAAGCGAGCCGAGAAGTTCTCGAAGTCGGTATATTTCAGCACACCGGTAGCTTTCTTGTAGCCGAAAGAGAAGAGCGAAGAACCCTTTTCGTTGGCCTTCGAGAGAGAGAGGTCGTAGTTCTGTGTGATGCCTTTGCGGCCGATTTCGTCTACCCAGTCGGTATCGCTGAACGGCATGGTCTTCTTGGCATTCATGTAGCCATCGTAGAAACCGCCCACGGCATACGACTCCACGGCTCCCGTAGCAGGATTGTAGACCGTGATGGGCATTCCATCAGCGGCATTCAGCGACAGGCCATAGTTCTGGGCATAGTCTACAGGGTTCTTGCCGTCGTTGAGGGCTGCCTGAACCAGTGCGGTTGCATACTGCCGGGTGTTGAGCAGCTTCATCTTCTGCGACATCCACGCCACCGATACCGATGCATTGAGGTCGATGTTGATATTGTCGCCCTTCTTACCCTTCTTGGTGGTAATCACGATAACGCCGTTGGCAGCACGTGAACCGTAGATAGAGGCAGAAGCAGCATCCTTCAGCACCTGCATCGTTTCGATATCCGACGAATTCAGGCTGTTCAGCGACCCGCTGAAAGGAATACCGTCGACTATATAAAGAGGTGTAGTGCTCGAGCCACCCATGGAGCCAATACCACGAATACGCACATTGGCCTCGCCCGAAGGTGAACCGTTAGAGGTAATAGTCATGCCGGGCACCTTACCCTGCAGCGAAGCCATGGGGTCGGTGTTGCTCGACTTGAAGTCCTTGGTCTCCACAACACCAACGGAACCGGTCAGGTCGGCCTTACGCTGAACCTGATAACCCGTCACCACCACTTCCTGCAGCATCTCGGCATCGTCCTTCAGCGTCACTTGCATACCCGCTTGGGCTGGCAGTTCCACGGTCTGGTAGCCAATGTAGGAAATGGTGAGGATGGCACCCTCGTTGACCTTAATTGTGAAGTTACCGTCGAAGTCGGTAATAGCACCGTTCGACGTTCCTTTTTCCATCACCGTGGCACCGATGACGCCTTCGCCAGTGGCATCAACGACTGTGCCCGATGCCTCAATCTTCTGCGCCTGAATGGCAACGCAGACGAACAGGA
The DNA here is from genome assembly GCA_946185805.1 of uncultured Prevotellaceae bacterium. Lineage (GTDB taxonomy): Bacteria > Bacteroidota > Bacteroidia > Bacteroidales > Bacteroidaceae > Prevotella. The sequence goes on from CAMHKU010000104.1 coordinate 6,032, forward strand.
GCATTGTGCTCAGTAGAAATCTTCTTAGATTCTTCATTTCTTGTTTTTTTAAGTTAGCAATAGATTTTACTGCCGCAAAGATAGTCCGAATGACAGAAACCGACTAAAACAGATGTTTCAAGCAGTAAAAAAAATCGTTCATGTAACATTTTTGTTGTTAAATGAACGATTTTTGTGATACAAACCCGATATGTTTTTATTCAACACAGAGGTACAGAGATACAGAGATTATTAAGAATTAACAAAAATCTCCGCAAATCACACAAAAATTACACAAATTGATTTTTGTAAGATTTTTGAAGATTTTCGTTCTTTTCTCCTCCCCCACTATCTACTCCCCGCCCTATAGGGAGGGGCCGGGGGAGGGTCCGCTGGTCCATTGGGTTGTCCTCTCTATTTTCCCTATTCCTTTCCCCCCGCATCCCCAGGAACTATTCCGAACTCATCCTTGAAGCACTTGGTGAAATAGCTGGGCGACGAGAAACCCACGTCGTAAGCCACCTCCGAAATGTTCTTGTGGCCCTGCGCAAGCAGCGCACTGGCACGGTTCAGGCGGCTCAGACGGATGATGTCCACCGGCGTCCTGCCCGTCAGCGCCTTCACCTTTCTATATAATTGCACACGGCTCAGTCCCATCTCGCTGGCCAGCGTCTCCACGCCGAAGTCGCTGCTGCCCATCTGCTCCTGCACCAGCTGACGCAGATGGTCCAGGAAATTCGTGTCGAACTGTCCGCCCTCGGCAATCTTCTCCTTCTCCTCCTTGCTCACCAGGGTGATGTCAGCCGCTTCGTCGCTACCCTCTTTCTCTTGTTGCTCTCCCCTCGGCTGGTCGGAGGGGGTTGCCGTCTGCGAGCCCACCACCAGCGCAAATGTCTCGCGCTCCATCTGGTGGCGGCGGCGCATGGCCACTATGCGGTACCACAGCAGTCCGATGGCCAACAGTGCGATAATCGCCATCAGCAGCAGGTACACCTTCTGGTGCCGGTACTGCATGAGATACCTGTCCACCCTTTCGTGCAGCGACGAGAGCCGTTCGTTCTGCTCGCTCATCTCCTCTGCCTGCATCAGCATCACCTCCGCGTTCTCGCGCGTCACCAGGGCCGACTTCAGCAGGTTCTCCTTGTCGTAGGGCTTCCCCTCCAGGATGCTCATGGCCAGCTTCATCAGCAGGTCGCCGCGCGTGGGATAGATATACGAGGCCGTCAGCACCCCGTTCATCACCTGCTCAATGCCGCCGTCCTTTGTCGGCAGCGCATCGATGCCCACGAATATCATCTTCTTCTCCAGTCCGCGCTTCTTCGCAGCCTCGTAGGCACCCACTGCCATGCGGTCGTTCTGTCCGAACACGCACACAATGTCCTGCCGCTGCTGCAGCACCGAGTCCATCAGGCGGTATCCGCTCTTCTGCGTCCAGTCGCCGTCGCAGGTCAGCAGGCGGCCCTCGTCGGCAAAGCCCTTCACGAAACCCTCGTGGCGCTCCTGGGCCGGCGACGAGCCCTTCAGTCCCTTTATCTCCAGCACCATTCCGCTGCCCCTCTGCCCATTGATGAACTTCCCAATCATGCTGCCCATCTCCAGGTTGTCGGCACCCATGAAGGCCGTATATTTCTCAGAGTCCGTCTTGCGGTCGAACAGAATTACCGGGATGCCCTTGTCGTAGGCGCGGTCAATGGCCGACGAGATGGTGTTCACCTGGTTGGGCGACACAATCAGCAGGTCCACGTCCTCGTCTATGAAATGGTTTATCTGACTGATTTGCATCTGGTCGTCGTCGTCGGCCGATGCAAATTCCAGTTTCGCGTTGTCGTAAAAGTAAGTGCCCATCACCAGTTCCTGGTTTTGTTTCTCGCGCCAGATGTCCTCGCTGCATTGCGAGACGCCTATGCGCCACACCTTCCGTTCCGAACACGAAACGAGTGTGATTGCCAGGAGCAGCAAGCATATATTTTTCATTTGTGGTCCTCAGTTTAATTTAACATTCTCATAGATGTGAATCACTTCACTATCCGATTTAGATGCAAAGTTAGGAAAAAAAATCGAAAAGTGTTCCAAAAGCAATGCATTTTTTTCATTCCCTGCCGCAACTTCCCGTTTGGCATAAAAAACTGGAGGGCATTCTGGAACACTCTTATTCATTGGGAATGAGAGGAAGACTATCCTCGGCAGCCTTGTCGAATCCCATG
>CAMHKU010000105.1 GCA_946185805.1 uncultured Prevotellaceae bacterium
AGATTGTTGTCGTCGGTGGCGACAACTACCGCATCGGCCTCGGCGGCGGCTCCGTGTCGAGCGTCGATACTGGCCGCTACAGCAACGGCATCGAGCTAAACGCCGTGCAGCGCGCCAACCCTGAGATGCAGAAGCGTGCCTACAACCTCGTGCGCGCCCTCTGCGAAGAGGATGTCAACCCTGTGGTCAGCATCCACGACCACGGCAGCGCCGGCCACCTGAACTGTCTCTCCGAGCTTGTCGAGGAGTGCGGCGGCGAGATTGACATGACCAAGTTGCCCATCGGCGACAAGACGCTGTCGTCGAAAGAGATTATTGCCAACGAGAGCCAGGAGCGCATGGGGCTGCTCATCGACGAGAAGCACATTGACCACGTGCGCAAGATTGCCGAGCGCGAGCGCGCCCCGCTGTATGTCGTCGGCGAGACCACCGGCGACGCCCACTTCTCGTTCCGCCAGGGCGACGGCGTCAAGCCCTTCGACCTCGACGTGGCACAGATGTTCGGCCACTCGCCGAAGACCATCATGCGCGACAACACCGTAGAGCGCCACTACGCCAACGTGGAATACAGTGTGGGCAGCGGTTCTGCCGCTGCCATCCACGAATACCTGGAGCGCGTGCTCCAGCTCGAAGCCGTGGCCTGCAAAGACTGGCTCACCAACAAGGTAGACCGCTCGGTGACGGGCAAGATTGCCCGCCAGCAGTGCCAGGGCGAGATCCAGCTGCCGCTCAGCGATTGCGGCGTGGTGGCCCTCGACTATCGCGGCCAGAAGGGTATCGCCACCGCCCTGGGCCACGCCCCGCAGGCGGGCTTGGCATCGCCCGAGGCCGGTTCGGTGCTCAGCGTTGCCGAGGCGCTGACCAACATCGTGTGGGCACCGCTGAGCGAGGGTCTCGACTCCGTGAGCCTCAGCGCCAACTGGATGTGGCCCTGCCGCTCGCAGGAGGGTGAGGACGCCCGACTCTACAGCGCTGTCAAGGCGCTCTCAGACTTCTGCTGCGACCTGCATATCAACGTGCCTACGGGCAAGGACTCGCTGTCGCTGACGCAGCAATACCCCAATGGCGAGAAGATTATCTCGCCGGGAACGGTCATCGTCAGCGCCGGCGGCGAGGTGAGCGACGTGAAGAAGGTCGTCAGCCCCGTGCTGGTCAACGACAAGCGCGCCAGCATCTACCATATCGACTTCTCGTTCGACGAGCAGCGCCTCGGGGGCTCTGCCTTTGCGCAGTCATTAGGCAAGGTGGGCGACGATGTGCCCACGGTGAAGAACGCCGAATATTTTGCAGATGCCTTCAACGCCGTCCAGGAGCTGATTAAGCGCGGCTGGGTGATGGCCGGCCACGACATTTCGGCCGGCGGACTCATCACCTGCCTGCTGGAGATGTGCTTCGCCAACACCAAGGGCGGCATGCACGTGAACCTGCACGACCTTGTTACCGCTCCCGATACTTCCAAAGGAGGGGAGCCTGACATCATCAAGGCTTTGTTTGCCGAGAACCCCGGCGTGGTCATCGAGGTGAGCGACGACCACAAGCAGGAGTTCAAAGACTTCATGGAGGAAGCCGGCGTAGGCTACGCCAAAATCGGCTACCCCGTAGAAGACAGCCGCACGCTGGAGGTGGTTTATCCTAGTAAGACTAGTGAAACTAGTAAAACTAGTGATACTAGTCAAACTAGTAAGACCAGCCTGCTGACCTTCGACATCGACCACCTGCGCGACGTGTGGTACAAGACCAGCTACCTGCTCGACTGCAAGCAGAGCTTCAACGGCAAGGCTGCCGAGCGCTTCGCCAACTACAAGCTGCAGCCCCTGGAGATGGTGTTCCCCAAGACCTTCACCGGCAAGCTCGCCCAGTATGGCATCAGCGCCGACCGTCGCCAGCCTACCGGCATCAAGGCTGCCATCATCCGCGAGAAAGGCACCAACGGTGAGCGCGAGATGGCCTACTCGATGTATCTTGCCGGCTTCGACGTGAAGGACGTGATGATGACTGACCTCATCAGCGGTCGCGAAACCTTAGAGGACATCCATCTCATCGTCTTCTGCGGCGGTTTCTCCAACAGCGACGTCCTTGGCTCGGCCAAGGGCTGGGCAGGCGCCTTCCTCTTCAACCCCAAGGCCAAGGAGGCACTGGACCGCTTCTATGCCCGCAAGGACACCCTCTCATTGGGTATCTGCAACGGCTGCCAGTTGATGGTGGAACTGGGACTATTGGACAATTCGACGATTTCACAATTAGACAATTCCACACAGCAATCGTCCAATAGTGAAATGGTCAAATCGTCAAAAGTCAAGATGCTGCACAACGACAGCCATAAGTTTGAGTCGGAGTTTATCTCGCTGCAGATTCCTCAGAACGACAGCGTGATGTTCGGCAGCCTCTCGGGCAGCAAGCTCGGCCTGTGGGTGGCCCACGGCGAGGGTAAATTCTCCCTGCCTGAAGCCGAGAGCCAGTACCACGTCGTGGCAAAGTACAACTACCACGGCTACCCCGCCAACCCTAACGGCTCTGACTACGACGTGGCCGGCCTCTGCTCTGCCGACGGCCGCCACCTGTGCATGATGCCCCACCTGGAGCGCGCCATCTTCCCCTGGCAGTGCGCCTGGTACCCCGCCGACCGCCGCAGCGACGAGGTGACGCCCTGGATTGAAGCATTTGTGAACGCAAGGGAGTGGATAACCCACCCCCAGCCCCTCCAAAGGGGAGGGGAGTCTGATTAGACCTCCCCCCAACTATGACCGACAACATCAACAAGAAGAGTAATCAAGCCCCCCTCCCCTTGGGAGGGGTTGGGGATAGGTTGCTCTTTACCACCTTCTTTCGCATTGGCATATTCACCCTCGGCGGTGGATATGCCATGATTCCTTTGATAGAGGAGGAGGTAGTCAACAAGCACCGGTGGGTGAGCCACGAACAGATGCTCGACCTGATAGCCATCGCCCAGAGCTGTCCAGGCGTCTTCGCCATCAACACCAGCATCTTCGTGGGTTACAAGCTGCGCCGCCTGCCAGGCGCCATCGCTGCTGCAGCAGGCACCGCCTTACCCTCGTTCCTGATCATCCTGGCCATCGCCATCTTCTTTAAGCAGTTCGAAGACAACCGCATCGTGGCTGCCATGTTCCGCGGCATACGTCCGGCGGTGGTGGCACTCATCGCTGTACCCACCTTCCGCATGGCACAGCAGGCCAAAATCGGGTGGACGACGGCATGGATACCCATCGTATCGGCCCTACTGATCTGGCTGCTCGGCGTTTCACCTATTTATATTATAATAGCTGCCGCCATCGGGGGATATTTGTGGGGAAAAACTCACCCACAACAAACCAAGAACCAGCCCCCACCCCCTCCCAAGGGAAGGGGAGTCTGAATAGACTTGCTACAGTTATTTAACATGATAAAAAACACTTAAAGAATACAATGCTTAAAAAGTAATATCTGATATGGGAAATATATTAGTAAAAGTAACTAAGCTCCCCTCCCTTTGGGAGGGGCTGGGGGTGGGTTTATGATTTACCTCGACCTTTTCATCACGTTCTTCAAGATAGGGCTCTTCGGCTTTGGCGGGGGCTACGGCATGCTGTCGCTCATTCAGCATGAGACGGTGGAGCGCGCCCACTGGCTGTCGACGGCGGAGTTCACCAACATCGTGGCCATCAGCCAGATGACTCCCGGCCCCATCGGCATCAACAGCGCCACCTATTGCGGCTATACCGCCATCCACAATGCGGGCTACGGCCACCTCATGGCCATCCTCGGCTCGGCTACGGCCACCCTGGCCCTGGTGCTGCCGTCGTTTATCCTGATGATTCTCATCAGCCGCATGTTTATGAAGTATATGAAGACGCGCACCGTCACGTCTGTCTTCACCGGACTGCGTCCCGCCGTCGTAGGGCTGCTGGCAGCCGCCACGCTACTGCTCTGCAACACCGAGAATTTCTCCACACCCTCGGAGAATCCCTGGCAGTTCTGTATCAGCTGCGCACTCTTTGCCGCCACCGCCTTCGGCACCGGATACATGCACATCAATCCTATACGCATGATCTGCTACAGCGCCGTGGCCGGCTTGCTGTTACTCTACTAAGGTTACAGTGCCACTGCCAGGCTGCTATTACGCCGCAAGCCCTGGCACGACTACCAGCGAAAAGGCACCTACATGCTGACACTGATGGTAGAAGGGCGACAGCCGATATTCGGACAGCTGGTAATTCCCGCCGCTGACGCGGCGGGGTTAGTCCGTGGGAGCATCACATGACACGACGGAGGATTACCCGCGAGCAATGCCTAATGCAGAACAGGTTGGTAGAGGAAATTGTGAGCTATGTTCCTGACTGGTGATTCCAACAAGCGTCCGTGCGATAGGATTCTAAGAAACGTCTGTGCAATTAGCCACTAAAGAAAGTTAATTAATTAGGAAGTTCCACTATTTTTAATTAACTTTGCAAGAAATACACTTAATCAACTGTTAAGAACTATGCAAAAACTACTGACAATGATGGCGTGCGCCTTGCTGCTGCAGAGCACTGCCGACGCACAAAACCGTCACTTCCGCCAGCGCGAAGCATTCACCACCGACACTGTGATGGCCCACGACCCTGTGATGGCTTACGAGAACGGAAAGTATTACCTCCTGGCCACGGGCATGGGCATCAGCTGGGCCACGTCGGAAGACCGCAAGACGTGGACGGTACAGCCCACACCGTTTATCAAGGATATTCCCGCCTGGACGCACGACAGCGTGCCAGGGTTCCGCAACCATGTGTGGGCACCAGACATCATCCGCAAGGACGGCCTTTGGTGGCTGGCCTACAGCTGCTCAACGTTTGGCAAGAACACATCGGCCATCGGCCTGATGGCTGCCGAGAAGCTGACGGGTCCCTGGCGTGACTGCGGCCCCATTGTGTGCTCTAAGGACTGGCATCGCAACAAGGAGACGGGCAAGATGGAAGGTAACAACTGGAACGCCATAGACCCCAACTTCATCGTCGACGAAGCGGGCACCCCGTGGATGACCTGGGGCTCGTTTTGGGACGGCATCCAGTTGGCGCGCCTCGACAACACCATGCATCTAGCCTCGGCACCGCAGACGATAGCCCGCCGCGTGGCCCTGCGCGACACGTCGAAGGCTGAGCCAAACCCCACGTCGAAATATGCCGGCCGCAACGCCATCGAGGCGCCGTTTATCTTCCGCCACGGTGACTACTACTACCTGCTGGTGTCGTGGGACTACTGCTGCCGCGGGGCCAAGAGCAACTACCGCGTGGCCGTAGGACGCTCCAAGAGCGTCGCCGGGCCCTATCTGGACCGCAAGGGTAAGGACATGGCTCAGGGTGGCGGCACCATCATCCTCGAGGGCGACAAGAAGGAATATGAGGCTGCCGGCCACTGCTCTGCCTACAACTTCAAGGGGCAGGACATCTTCGTCTGCCACGGCTACTCCACCAAGATGAACGGCGCCGCTCTCTTAGTACAGCGCAACATCAGCTGGACCGCCGACGGCTGGCCGGAGCTGAAATAACTCAAGAAAAAAAACAGCGCGCGTTTTTCCCAAAACGCGCGCTGTTTTAAAAAAAACGGCCGCTGTTTTTTTCAAAACAACGGCCGTTTTTGTGGAGGCTTCAAATTCCTTACTGAAAGATTAATCTCAGCAGTTTAGCAAAACAGCTACTTCAGGCCAATTTTACCATTCCACTGGAGGTACCAGTTGTTGGGGTTGGTGAGGTCTTTCTGAATCTCGCCACGCATGGCGTCGCGCAGGCTCTTACCCTTGCGGGCGTAGACATATTCAGCCATGGCGGCGCCGGGGTTCGACTGGCGCAGGGCATAGCGCATGAGGTCGTAATAGCGTGTTCCCTCGAAGGCCAGCTCCAGGGCGCCCTCGTTGAGGATCAGGCTGTCGACGAAGGTCTGCTGGGTAGGCACGAGCGCCTGCTGCAGGGCTACAGAGTCGGCCAGCGTGCACTCTTCGGGATAGACGGGCTCCGGCAGCTGATAGTACTCGTTGAGAGGCGTCCAGCCTGAGCCGCGAGTGTGGATACCGATGGTGTTGATAAGGCCCGTGGTCTGGTTAGTCACGAGGTTCTCAACGGTGAAGAGTCCGTAGCGCGTGTCGGGGAAGTCGAACTGGCTGACGAAGACAGAGTCTGACTGCGAGCAGAAGGGGATGACGTTCTCCTTGATGGTGGTATTGTTCAGACCGTTGGCCAGGATTTGGAAGGCCATGCGGGGGAATCCCGCCATGTTGAGTGCCTCGGCCATACGGAGGTAGACCATCATACGACGGTAGATGTGGACGTTCTGTGAAGAGTACTTATAGATGTAACTGGTCTCGAAGCGCTCGCCCGTAGAGCCGTCGATGCGGTAGCCATTGCTGTAAATCTGCGCCAGGCGCAGGTCGCCGGCGTAGAACTCGGGCAGTCCGGTCTTCGGCGCATAGTAGACGTCGGGCGTGGTGCTGTTGGTCACGCAGCAGTGCTCCTGGGCGGCAGAGATGTCAAACATGTTTTGCGAGGGCAGTATGCTGACGTGTCCGTCGTTGTTGGCACCGCTGGAGGTGAAGAGGTTACGCAGCTCGCTGTAGTTACCTTCAGCGCGTATGGAGTCGCCGGCAATGAGGGTAATCATCTCGCCCTGATTGCTGACGTTCTCAGAGCTGAACTGGTCGTAAGAACCCCATCCGCGCAGGCTCAGCCAGTTGGTAGAACCGGGCTGCCAGGTGCGCAGGGTGACGCCGGTGGCATAATAAGAGTTGTCGCCGTTGCGCTGGCTGATATACTTGTAGTATCGCAGCGCTGCCTCGCGGTAGGCAGCATTAGAGGCAGTGACGGAGCCGAGCCAGAGGTTGAGGTCGCCCAGCACAATGTTGATGGGGAACCACAGCAGGCGTGAATCAACGCTGCGGATGGTGCCGTAGTTAGGATAGTCGCGGGCATAGCGGTCGGCCAGGGGCTCAAGGTCGCTGATGAAGTAGCGGCAAATCTGCTCGATGCCATACATGGGGTAGTCCTTCTCAGCATCCTGCTTGGTAAGGATAGGATCGGTGACGAAGGGCACGTTGCCGTAGTTGGTAACGAGCTGCAGGTAGGTCCATGCGCGGATAGCCTTGACGGCGGCAAACTCCTTCATGAAGATGTAGTCGTTGCGGTTGTTCTTCAGGGCCGTGTCGGCATGTGCAATGAAGTAGTTGCAGTTGTTGATGACGGCATAGTAGTCACGCGGCACGTTGTAACGGTTGTCATCGCCAACGTTGAAGAGGGCCAGGTCGCGCAGGTCACTGTTGGCCGTGGCAGTAACGTCTACCAGGTCGCCGCGCACCTCGCCAAGGAGTATAGTGCGGTCGGCAATGGCCTGCAGCTTGTTGAGGATGCCCAGCACGCTGTAAGCCGAGTCGGTAGCGTTGGTGAGGTGTTCCTTGTCAGTGAAGATGACCTGCTCTGACTCCCGTTCGAAGAAGTCGGAACAGGAGGCCAGCGCAAAGGGCGCTACGGCCGTGAGAGCTGCGGCAACGCCGCAGCACAGCTGACGCGCGGGCTTGAGGGCTGCGGCGACGCCGCAGCACAGCCGACGAGCGGAGCGTATCTTGTTTTTTAATTTCTGTATCATAACCTTTGTTATTAATTCTTCATTTTTCAAGTCTAACTTCTCCCCTACCCCGCGGGAAGGGGCGGGGGGAGGGTCGTTTTAGAGGTTCACTTTAATACCAGCCACGAAGGAGCGGCTCTGCGAGAGCTGACCTACGTCGATACCCTGGCCGATGACGTTGCCGGAGATGGCAAACTCAGGATCGGTGCCCAGATAGCGGCTGAGAGTAAACACATTGTTGGCCTGAATCCAGAACTGCAGTCCCTGGATGAACTCCGATGCCAGCGGCAGGTCGTAACTTAGGGTGACGCTCTTCAGTCTGAGGTAAGAGCCGTCCTCTATCCATCGGTCACTGAATCGGGAGTTGCCCATAGGATCCTGGAACGAGAGCTGCGGGATGTCCGTCTGCTGTCCCT
>CAMHKU010000106.1 GCA_946185805.1 uncultured Prevotellaceae bacterium
CCTTGCCGTCGTCGTCGAAGAGCACGCCGAGGTCGTAGATGTTGCCCTTCATGTTATGGTGCGTCCACGGCCCGCGTATATCTTTGGCCGTATAGCACTGCAGCCCCTTGCCGTTGATGTTAGAGAAGACGTAGAACTGCCCGTTGGCATAGCGGATGGCGGGTGCCCAGATGCCCTGGCCGTAGATTTCCTGGTGGTTCTTCAGCGCGAAGCGGTCTTCAGGAAAGTCGAAACGGGGGAAGCAGTAGGAGATATTCTCCCAGTTCACCAGGTCCTTGGAGTGGAGGATAACCAGTCCCGGCACGGCGTGCATCGTGGTGCCGGCAAGATAGAAGTCGTCGCCCACGCGGAGGATGTCGGGGTCGGAGAACTCGTCGTAGAACAAGGGGTTGGTAAACGTGCCGTTGCCGTTGTCGGCCGTCCATGACTTGGTTTGTGCTTGTGTGCCCGCGGCCGTCATGGCCAGAAGGGCTGCGATTAGTAGCTTTTTCATATTATCTAACGTTTTTGTTGAGGTTTCGTCTGAGGAAGAACTGGCGTGTAGCCGTGAAGAAGGTCAGCACGCCCAGGGCATTGACGGCGGCGACAGTCCAGAAGACGGCGCCATAGCCCATGAACTCGGCGATAAAGCCGCCGAGGAGTATGCCCAGGCCCATGCCCACGTCCCAGGAGACGAGGATGGTCGAGTTGGCCGTGCCGCGCTGGTTGTTGGGGGCCACGCTGATGGTCATGTTCTGGAACGCAGGCCACATGTGGCCGTTACCCAGGCCGATGAGCAGTGCAGAGAGGTAATAGCTTGAAGAAATGAAAAGTGAAGAGTGAAGAGTGAAGAATTGGCTGCCGCCATCAGTGGCGTTGGCCAACTGTATAAGCGTGGGTACTAATATAAATAAGGTGTAGCCGACGAGCGAGATGAGCATGCCCGAGGCTGCATTGTGGGTGACGCGCCCCTCGCGCAGTGCCTTTGCGCCCTGCAGCCGCGAGAGCATCAGTCCCACGGAGCAGAGCATGAAGTAGGTGCCCGTACCGCCGGTGATGCCTAACTGCTCCTTACCGTAGATGGCCAGATAGTTGCTGAGCACGCCGAAGCAGAACCCGAACGCCACCATGTTGACGCCCAGCAGCCAGCCGCGGACGAGGAAGAAGCGGTCGAGGGAGCAGACCCACCCCCGGCCCCTCCCTGAAGGGATGGGAGTGGTTTCTTCTCCCCTCCCTTTAAGGAGGGGCCGGGGGTTGGTCTTTACACTCGCGTCCACCGCCAGCCCGGCGAAGGCCACGATGAGGGCTATCCAGAAGAGCAGCTCGAAGCTGTGGGTATAGCGGAAGACATAGATGCCGATGGTGGGAGCCAGAGCCATGGCCAGGTTGTTCGACAGGCCGTAATAGCCGATGCCCTCGGTGCGGCGCGAGGAGGGCAGCACGTCGATGGCCACCGTCGAATTGGCTACCGTCAGTGCGCCGAATGGACCGCCGTGGAGGGTGCGCACGATGGTGAACAGCAGCAGCGTCGACGCGGCAAGGTAGCCCGCGAAGAAGACGGCAAAGGCCGTGAAGCACACCATGAGCACCTTCTTCCGTGGGAACGTGTCGACGATGTAGCCCGAGAAGGGGCGGAAGAGCAGGGCCGTGATAGTGTAGCCCGACAGGACCAGTCCGATGACGTCCTTCGTGGCACCGAAATGCTCGCTCAGGTAGAGCGGCAACAGCGGCGTCAGCACATAGAAGGCGAAGAACAGCGAGAAATTCGCCACCATCACCTTGCAGTAGTTACTGTTCCAGAGCTTTTCCATGACATTTAATTGGTAGGACGTTGCAAAGGTACGAAATAATTATGAATAATGAATTGCGAATTGCATAATATTTTGTACCTTTGCAGCCATGCAAGTAGTTTACGAAGACAACCACATCATCATCGTCTCGAAATCCAGCGGCGAAATTGTGCAGGGCGACAAGACCGGCGACACGCCGCTGAGCGACATCGTCAAGCAATATATCAAGGAGAAATACCAGAAACCCGGCGAGGTGTTCCTCGGCGTCGTCCACCGCCTGGACCGCCCCGTGAGCGGTCTCGTGGTCTTCGCCCGCACGTCGAAAGCCCTGACGCGCCTCAACAAGATGTTCGCCGAGGGTCAGGTGCACAAGACGTATTGGGCAATCGTTGAAAGTAAAGAGCGAAGAGTGAAGAGTGAAGAATTTGCTACCGCTGTACCTTCATCAGCAACTTCAGGGACGGCGTTAGCTGCCCGGCGCTCTGCGACGCTTTTACAAAGCACAGCGACTGAAAGAAATTCTTCACTTTTCACTCTTCACTCTTCACTTTTAACCCACTGGCTCGTGCGCAACGAGCAACAGAACAAGTCGTATGCCTACGACCGTGAGGTGCCGCACTCCAAGAAAGCACAACTGCGCTACAGCATCATCAGCCGCGGCGACCGCTACCAGTTACTGGAGGTAGAACTGATGACGGGCCGCCACCACCAGATCCGCTGTCAGCTCTCGAAGGTGGGGCTGCCCATCCGCGGCGATCTGAAATACGGCGCCCGCAGGTCAAACGCCGACGGCTCAATCTCGCTGCTCTCGCGCCGCGTGCAGTTCGTCCACCCCGTGTCGAAGCAGCTGATCAGCGTAGAGGCCCCCCTACCCGACTCCGACCCGCTGTGGCAGACGCTGGCACCGTAAATGTAACTTTACATTAACTGGTGACGCGTCAAGCGAGAAGTCACGGCTTAATATTGTCCGGCGTGAAATAGAGCATCCAGCGGTAGAGGTTGCAGCCCACGAAGTTGCCTAAGACCTCGGCCACATAGACCACCAGCACGGGCCACTGCAGGAGCTGCTCAGCGGGCGAGACGAGGAAGTAGAAGGCGTCGGCAATGCTGTGGGCAAAGCCGCAGAGGATGAACACCGGCACGCCCAAGAGGAGCGTGAGCATCTTGCCCTTGCGCGCAAACTCCACTGCCGTGGTCATGATAAAGCCGCAGCCGATGGCCAGCAGGAAACAGGCCCACGGTCCCTTGGCCAGTCGTCCGGCCAGGATACCCGCGGCAGGCTCCACGCAGTCGGGCTGGGCATAGCCTATCATCCATGCCGATAGCAGGCAGCCCACAATGTTGCCCGCGAGTACCACGGCAAGCATGGCCCAGTCGCCGTGTCGGCGTATGAACCCGGCTGTGCCGGTATAGAGCTTCAGACCGTAATAGACCACCGTGGTCAGTCCGAAGGCGAAGAGCACAGCACCGGCCACGCCGCCCACGCGCAAATTGACCACGCAGCCGATAGAAATACATATTCCCGCCAGCACTGCCAGCGGGAATATCTTTAGTAGAAGACTGTCTTTCTGTTCCATAAAGTTTCACGTTGTCGTTAGCGTCGGCAAAGTTACTACTTTATTTCCAAACAGCCAAGGATTCACTCTTCAAGTTCTGCTATAAACAGTTGAACCCACTGCTGCCAGTGGGTTCAACATGGTTATTATTTGGGTTCTACAAGATTTCGTGTGGATAGATAGCTGTTTTTTGAAAAACAGACAAAAACCAGGAAAACCGATAAAAACCTAAAACTGTCAGCTTACATTGTTTTTCCCTGTTTTTCTTGTTTTTCCCTGTTTTTCCAAAAACGAAGGTATGACCCATACAAAATCTCGTAGAACCATTATTTGTGGTTCTGCAAGATTTTGCAGACCCTTATTTGTCGGGACACGACAAGCCCGAGCGGTTGGCGTCGCCGCCCTGCCGGCGGCTGAAGGCGCGGCTGGCGGCCCAGCTGTCGGTGGAGGCCATGCCGTCGTCGTCATGGAAAACGCGGAAGGTGCCTACGTCCATCAGCCGCTTGCCGGGAGCGCTGTCGTCGCCCTTGTCGAGCATTAATATACCCATGTAGACGTCCTTGACGCCCTCGGCAGTTACCGTGCCCGAGACGATGGTGGCCTGCTTGTAGTAGACGTCCCTGGCCGTGCCCTCCAGAATAGCAAAGGCTGTGAAGTTGTCGCCCTGCCCCAGGACCGCCATACTGGCCTTGTCCGACTTTGTTATCACGTTGCCGCCATAGTCAATCTCCTTGTTCTCGTAGTCTACGGTGTTCTTCTGCTTGTCCTGGTTGCTAAGGTTCATGATATAGTCTACAAAGACTGTTCCGGGGCGGTAGGTGCCGCCGGCATCGTAGACCAGCGCCTGCGGACTGACGCGGTAGGCGCCGCTGAGCGTCGGCGGCGTGTTGCCGGCGTAGATGGGCATGTAGGTAGACATCTTCGAGAGATACTCCTGCGGAATCTCCTGGGTGATGCGCTCGTCGAACGCTGCCTCGTAGGTCTCGACGTAGTCCAGCTCGTCCTGTGTCACCTTCAGCTCTGTGCCGTCGGTCTTGTAGATGATGTACGAGTACTCCTCCTTGACGGTCTGAGCCTTCTTGCGTGCGAAGCGATTAGGCATACGGCTGATGCTCCGGCTGTCGTTAGTCCAGGGCAACGGCGCCCACGTGGTGGCGGTGCTCACGCCGTCGCCGTCGCAGCCGATGCCGTACTCCAGGATGTTGTAGTCGCGGTCGAGCGAGAGGGCGGCGACGTACAGATCCTTCAGGCTGTTGCCGCTCACCTCGGCAGAGATGATGTAGCCCATGCGGACGAACAAGTCGTAAGCAGGCATGTCGAGGGTGATGATGTAGGCCACCGTGAACTTGCTGCCGCTGCCCACGATGACACCCTTGACGCCGCGGCTGTCGCCCAGCTGGTTGGCCTCGGCCACGCTGTGGTCAGGACCGTTCTCGTCGATGTTGTAGGAGTCAATCCAGACGTTGAAGCCCGACTGCCCGGTGAACTTCAGCACCTCTTCGGTAGTCTCGTCGACCTCGATGTCGTTATAGTCTTCGGGATTGGCGCTCCAGTACTTCACGAGCTTCGTGGGCTTTAGGCTGAACGTGCCGTTGACGGTGGGAGCACTCGTCCCAAGGTGTATCGGCATGCCTGCCTGCTGGAGGGTGCTGAGAAACTTCGCCGTGCTCATATCCAACGGCTCCACCTTGACGTCTGCTTTGGGGTCGACGGGGTCGTCATCCTCAACGGTAGACTTCAGGTAGGCGGGCGACATGTGGTCGAACAGGGCGGCGGGAATGTCGACCACGTTACCATTCTTATAATGTACGCGAACGCCCTGTGCTTGGGTGGTCTGCAGTCCTGCTACCAAGAGCAGGGCTGCCACCACGGCTTTGCTGATTATATTTAGTTTCATTTCTTCATGAATTTAATGTTGACACTTCCTGCTTTCACGATATACAGACCCGGACGGAGCGAGCCGAGCGAGAGTTCGAGCGTGCCGTCAGCGGCGATGCGGTGCTGGCTGACGAGACGGCCGCCGGTGGTATAGACGCCGACGGGCTCGCCGGCACGACAGCCGCTAAACACGAGCGCTTCGCCACTGCGGCTGACCGAGCCCTCAGACTCGGGCTGCACGGGGGCCACGGCCTCCTCAATGCCTACCGACGGGTCGGTGGACGAGGCAGTAAGGGTGAACTTCCAGATCTTCTGGGTCTCGAAGGTCATCACGCCGCGGCTCGACGTGACGGTGGTCTCGGCGCCGAGCAGGCGCACCTGCGGCTTCTCGGCCAGCTTGTAGGCTACGGTGCCGCCGATGTCGAGGGTGTACCAGAGTGTAAACTCGTCGATGGCATCGCCGCCGGGCACTATGGGCGTGTCGTCCTTAGGCTGCGGGTTGTCGGGCGTGCCTATATACTTAGAGGCTGACAGGAAATAGTGGCCGTAACCAGATGACCACAGGTGGACGTCGACGAAGTATGTGCCAGGCTCCAGATCATTGACACTCAGCGTCTTCGTCTCGCCATTGTTTACATCGATAACAGCCACTTGTTCTATATTGCTGTCATTCTGACGATAGAGATAGAGATTCTCCAGGTCGAGGGTCGGTGCCACCTGGACGGTAATGTCGAGGTTGCTCTTCTCGTCGATATTGACGACATACCAGTCGTGCTCGTCGCGCTGGTTATACTTCACGTAGCCTAAGTGTCCGGTAAGGGTCTGTCCCTGCTCCAGGGCCACGGCGGCCGTCTGCCACGTGTCGTTAGGCTCGCGGTCGTTGCCGTAGGCGTTGGGCTCGTGGCGGTAGCTCAGTGTGTAGCCGCCGTAGCCGCTCCAGTGAGGCATGTAGAGGTAGTAGTCGCCGGCGGCCACATCCTGCTGCGTCAGCGTGACGGTCTCGCCGAGCCCGCCCTCGGCCGATACGCCCTGCCACTCGGTGTCGCTGCCGTCGGCCTTGACGAACCCAAACCTTACAGCGTAGAAGTCGAGGCTCTCCTGGGGCTGCAGCGTCAGCGTAATGGCGCCGTCGGTGGGAACGTGGATTTTCACCCAGTCCGTGACGTCTTTGTCCATCTCCAGGTAGCTGTAGCCCATGTGTCCGGTCATCGTCTGTCCGGGATAGAGCGTCTGGCTGGCCTGCTGCCACGTGTCGTTCAGCTCGCGGTCGTTGGCCACGGTGCAAGGCGTGAAGCGCGTGGTCAGCGTGTAGTAGCCGTCGCCGCTCCAGTGCTCGATGTTCAGGTAGTAGGTGCCGGGGGCCAGGTCCTTGGCCGTCAGCGTGCCGGTGCCGTTGAGTTCCACGTCGATTCGGCCGCGGCTCTCGTTTTCGCCCTTGGCCACGTTGCGGGCGTAGAGCGTCATGCTGCTGATGTCGAGGCCGTCGCGCAGGCTGATGGTGATGTCGGCCTGGCCGTCGTCGCTGATAGTCAGCTGATACCAGTGCGACTTGCTGTCGGCGTTCATCGGCTGGTAGACGACGCTGCCGGGGGCTATGGTGCCGCCACCGTCCCACGCCGTGCCGGGAGTGGCCTCGGTCTCAGTGACGTCCTCGTCGGGCAGGGGCTTCTGGTGCTCCACGCTGCCGATGGCGGCATTGTAGCTGAGGAAATAGGTGCCGTAGCCTGAATTGCGCTGCACTCTGACATAGTATGTACCGGCGTCGAGGTCATCCACCTTAATCTGTCCGGCCTCCTTGCTACTCCAACGAGAGCCCTTTTCGTGTCCCTCGCTGTCGTAGAGCCTAGTATAATAGAGGTCGAGTTCGCCTGTAGGCTGGAAGTTAATCTCTATCGTGCCCTTCTTGTCGAGCGTCAGTCGGTAGTAGTCGTTATTGTCGGTATCATCATAATAGTTGTAGCCTAAGTGCCCGGCCACGGTGACGCCCTCGGCCAGGGGCACGGCCTGCGACTGTTCGTCGTTGGGCTCGGCATCGGTGGCGTAGTCGTTCTGCTCGAACGTGTACTTCAGCGTATAGGAGCCTTCTGCACTATTCTGACACATCCTGACGTAATAGGTGCCGGGCAGGGCATCAGGCACTACCAGTTCGCCGGGCTCTGTGCCCTTCCATTGTCCGGCCCGATCGCGCAGCACGTTATTGGCGTCGAGGGCATAGACGTAACACCAGTATAGGTCGAGCCCGCCGGTGGGCACATAATTGAGTCGGATCGTGCCGTCGCGGGGCACGACGATGCGGAACCAGTCTTCTTTGTCGGTGTCGTTATAATAGAGATAGCCTAAGTGACCGGTAGCCGTGGCGCCACGTCCTAAGTACTGGGCCTGCTGCCATGAGTCGTTAGGCTCCTGGTCGTCGGGGTGGGTAGCCGAGCGGGGCGTGAAGTCGGTACGCAGGGTGTAGCCGCCCTCGGCGCTGTTTTGCTGTATTCTGATATAATAGGTACCCTTGGCCACGTCATCCACCGTGAACGACCCTTCTTCTGCGCCGGGCCGCTTGCCGCCGCGCTCCCACAAGATATTCTCGCCGTCCAGGGCGTAAAGGTTGCACCAATACAGGTCCAGATTG
>CAMHKU010000107.1 GCA_946185805.1 uncultured Prevotellaceae bacterium
CAGATAAAAGATTTTGAATATTTGAAGAATGTAATGTTCTTTATCGACATTCTCAAAAAAAACGAACTCGAAGTTCATATAGGTTATTGCAATACTGAGGGTTTATTATTTAGTGCTGCAATGCCTGACTCTGTAACTATTGGTTCCTATGAGAACTTGAGAATGTTCAAGATCTCTCGTTTTGAGACAACTGAAGGTAAACAAATGAGGGCTCCAAACGCAAGATTATATAGTTCCAAGTTGTTGCAATGGATGGATTATAATTACATAGAATCCATGAAGTCCCTTGTTAGTGACTACGACAAGTTTTTTGATGATACTCAGTATAAGCCTCTTATGTTTAGCTTGGGCGAGTTCAGAGGTCAACCTTATAGTTGGCATTTTGCAAAGTCTGAGATATACAAACATTATTTTGAAGTGTTCACAAGACAGATTAAATCTCTGCCAAATGATCAGCTCACACGTATTGAATATCTGAAGGATGTGATAAAAACAGCAGTATCAAACTATAAGATTATTGAAGATTCTGTACTTCTTGATGGAGATAGTGATGGTTCTCATCTTCCAATTTGGTATAATGTGTTAAATGCATATAAAAAAACACTATAATGTACACATCAGAAGATTTAATGTCTGTTGATTTTGAGAAATATATCAAATCTACAATAGGCAATACATATTTTAAGGAATGGCAAGGACTCTTTGGCATCCCTGATTACGTGTGCTTCTCAAAACTTGATACAGGCATAAAGGTCGTCTCCTTCGAACTTAAGCTCAAGAATTGGAGAGGGGCTATGATACAAGCTTTTCGATATAGGAGTTTTTCTGATTACTCATATGTCGTGCTTCCAGAAGAAACTGCTGATAAAGCATTTAATCACATTGATCTTTTCGAAAAGTATGGTATTGGGCTGATCTCATTTAGGAAAGACAAGTATTATATCATGTATAGTCCAATACAAAGTCACCCTTTATCTTTACAATTAAGAGAAAAGGCAGAAACAAAGATAAGAAGAAGCCGTAAGAAGTCACATGAGACCGTAAACGCATTAATATAGTGTTTCACTATGGTGCAGAAGAACCTGCATCATGTTTATAAAAGTTAAATACGTTAAATCTTTATCTTTTCCATGTCGTCAGAACCTGTGTCATCACTTTTCTACCATTTAACATGCAAGTTATTGATATAAACCCACTTGCAAATACTAAATAATGAAGAAACTGCCTCCAATACTTGAAATTGCCGGCGTGCTCATATCGTCGGACATACTGACCGAACGCTTCTGTTGCGACTATGCTAAGTGTAAGGGTGTATGCTGCATCGAGGGCGATGCCGGCGCGCCGGTAACCATCGACGAGATAGCAGGCATAGAGGACGCCTTAGACAGCGTGTGGACAGACCTCTCGGCCGGGGCTCAGAGCGTTATCGACCATCAGGGCGTGGCCTACACCGACCAGGAGGGCGACCTCGTGACGAGCATCGTAGGCGGCAAGGACTGCGTATTTACCTGCTACGACGGCGACAACTGTCTCTGCGCCCTTGAGAAAGCTTTCCGTCAAGGCACCACGGGCTTTTGCAAGCCTATCAGCTGTGCGCTCTATCCTATCCGCGAGAAGCGGTTTGCTGACGGTACCGTGGCCCTGAATTTCCATCGCTGGAAGGTGTGTGCCGATGCCATGGAAAAAGGGAAGGCTATGAACCTTTCCGTTTATCAGTTTCTCAAGGACCCCCTCATTCGCCGCTTTGGCGCTGAGTGGTACCGTGAGCTTTGCGAGGTTGCCGACGACTTACGGCAACAGGGCTATCTATAGCCTTACCTCCCTCGTCTCTCCAGTCGTCAGCTCTATGGTCTGTTTCTTACCATTATATAATAAGTTGACGGTGCCGCCAGTCTTTGCCTTGATAGTGCAGGCTGTCACCTTGCCCTCGTGCCAGGCAAAGCTCAGTTCATAGCCGCCACGGGCGCAGAGTCCGCTGACGCTGCCCTCGCTCCACTGCTGCGGCAGGGCGGGCAGCAGGGTGATGTCCCAGGTGGTGGGTGATGGGTGTTGGGTGATGGGTGATGGGTGGTGGGTGTTGGGTGATGGCTGCTCCGTGGCTGCGGCGCTTTGCATCAGCATCTCACACACGCCGGCGGTGCCGCCGAAGTTGCCGTCAATCTGGAAAGGCGGGTGGGCGTCCATCAGGTTGGCATAAGTGCCGCCGCCGTGGCGGGCGCCCTCATGCTTGTCGTCCTGGGCGTCGGTAAAAGCCAGCAGTGTGCGGTAAGTGTCGTAAGCCTTGGCGCCGTTGCCCAGTCGGGCCCACAGGTTGATGCGCCACCCCGTGCTCCATCCCGTGGTCTTGTCGCCCTTCTGTATCAGGGTCTGCTCGGCGGCCTTCATGAAATCTTCCTTGCTCAGCTGGTTGGGCACAGCCAGCACGGCGTTGTCGGGCAGATGCTGCAACTTCAGGTAGTGCTGGCCGGGGTAGAGGCCTATCAGGTGGCTCTGGTGGCGGTGCTGCGGGTCGAAGTCCTGCCAGTCGTAGTACCACTCGTTCAGGTCGCCGTCCTTGCCTACGGTGTAGGGGTGCAGTTTCACCATCATGAATACCAGCTTCATGCGGTATGCCGTCAGTGCGCCGATGGCCTGGCGCAGCATCTGGCTTTGCGCGCTGTCTGCCATCTGTGCCGCGACGACGGCGCTCATATTGTTGATAGCCTCGGTGGTGGCCTGCCGGGTGTTGTCAAGTAGTTCGCGTATGATTGCCAGGTCGGCGGTGCCGCCGTAGCAGGTCATGCCGTGGTAGCCCTGGTCGTTGACATATTCATTTTCAGGCGACGTCGAGGGTGCCGTTATTAGTTCTTTCTTGTTCTTGGGGTTTTCTATGAGCCAGTCCATGCAGAAGTCGGCGGCACCTTGCATCAACGGCAGCGCTGTGGAGTAGAGGTATTTCATGTCCTGGGTGTAGAGATAGCGCTCCCAAAGGGTATTTACCAGCCAGGCGCCGCCAAGGTTCCAGTTAGCCCATTCGGGTTTCTCGTTCTTCTCGCCTACGGGGTTGGTCATGGCCCAGAGGTCGGAGTTGTGGCTTGAGCACCAGCCGTTATTGATACCATAATAGTTGCGGGCGGTGTGGCGGCCGTTAGTGGCCAGCGCCCTGACGAAATCGTCCAGCGGCTCGGCCATCTCGGCCAGATTGGCTACGAAAGCGGGCCAGTAGTTCTCTTCCAGATTGATGTTCACCGTGTAGTTGCCGCGCCAGGGCGACCAGAGGTAGGGCGTCCACAGTCCCTGCAGGTTGGCCGGCACGCCCTTGGTGCGCGACGAGCTGATCAATAGGTAGCGCCCGTACTGGAAGTAGAGCTCCTCTAAGTAGCGGTCGTTACAGCCTTTGCCGCCCGGTTGGTCATTGCCCGCGCCGCTATATTGCTTCAGTAACAGGTCGGTAGTGCCATCGTAGGCCTGGTGGTTGCCCAGCTTCAGCTTTACGCGGTCGTAGTACTGGCGGTAGTCGGCAATGTGGCGCCGGCGTATGTCGTCGTAGCTGCTGCCCTGCAGGCGCTTCAGGTCATCGGCGGCCAGTGCTTGGCAGTCTCTGCCCTGAGTAACGGGATGCTTGTCGAAACCGTTGAAGCTCGTCTCGTTGACCACATATATGGTGGCTTCACGAGCGCCACTGATGGTCAGCGTAGAGTCAGCGCTGGTCACCTGGCCGTCGGTCTGTACGCTCACCAGGGTGCAGAAGTGGATGCTCTGCTCAGCGTCGCCGGTGGCGTGGCCGGTCATGGTGAGGGTGGGTGTTGGGTGTTGGGTGTTGGGTGATGGGTGTTGGGTGATGGGTGATGGGTGTTGGGTGATGGATATCGCGTGGGGCACTTGCGAGGTCAGCATGAGGCGCACGTTGATGTCGCCCCTGAGACGGATGGCTATTGTGCGGTCTGGGTTGGAGGCCAGATACTGGCGCGTCATTTGCCGTCTGCCACGCCGGTAGCTGTCGCTGACAATAGCCGAGTCAAGGCTGAGGCTGCGGTGGTAGTCAGTGATTGCGCCGCCGTTCAGGTCGTAGATATGCAGCGTGCCCAGGGGCTGGTAGAACTGCGAGTTAGGCCCCTGAACCTTGAGCTGCAGCGAGTCGGCCGCGGCGTAGTCTTCGCGGAAGAGCGCTTCGCGAATCTTCGGTATCCACTCGTGGGCTCCGGCGTCGAGATTGGGATCTACGGGCTTGCCCGTCCACAGAGTGATGTCGTTCAGGTGTATCACGTTGTCGTCAGCGCCGCCATAGACCAGCGCTCCCAACTTGCCGTTGCCAATAGGCAGCGACTCCTCAAAATAGCGAGCCGCCTGGTCATACTGCAGCACCATCGGCAGTTGCTGTGCCATGGCATTGAGCCATGAGGCCGCGAGCAGAAAAAAAAAGATGTGCTTCTTCATACTTTTTAGGTTTGTGCTTGCAAAGATACAAAAAAATTTGTATATTTGCGCCAAAAAGAAGAAAAAACGTTTATACTATGCTGCCATTAAAGACATTGAATGACATGACCCGCTTCCTGCAGCAGCGGGGCGACCGTAAGCGCGTGGCCGTCATCTGCCCCGGCGACGCCAGTACGCGCTATGCCGTGGAGAAAGGACAGGAGATGGGGTTCATCGAGCCCATCTATGTTGACGGCGACGACAAGGAGGACTGCGCCCGCCGCGCCGTCGCTTTGGTGAAGAGCGGCGAGGCCGACATCCTGATGAAGGGCCTCATCAATAGCGACATCGTCTTGCGCGCCATCCTCCACCGTGAGACGGGCATCCTGCGCCCAGGTCACGTGCTGACGCATATCGCCATGGCCGAGATTCCCAAGTACGAGAAACTGCTGTTCTTCACCGACGCGGCTGTCATGCCCGTGCCCACCAAGGAACAGCGCCGGCAACAGGTGCACTATGTCAACTACGTGTGCCACGCCTTAGGTATCGAGGAGCCGCGCATATCACTCATCCACTGTGCTGAGAAGGTGAGCGAGAAAACTTTCCCCTATACCAAGGACTATCTCGACATCATCGCCCTGGCGCAGAGCGGCTACTTCGGCCGCTGCATCATCGACGGTCCGCTGGACCTGAAAACATCGCTCGACGCCGTCAGCCTCCATGAGAAAGGCATACGCTCGGCCATCGACGGACAGGCCGACGCACTAATCTTCCCCGACATCGTGGCGGGTAACGTCTTCTACAAGACGCTCACGCTCTTTGCCTACGCCAAGACCGCCGGCGTGCTGCAGGGCACCATGAAGCCCGTGGTGATGCCTTCGCGCGCCGACAGTCCCGAGTCGAAATACTACTCTCTGGCTCTGGCGGCAATATGATGCGTCGCAAAAAATATCGTTTTTTCTCGATGGTTAAATGAAATAATTTGTGTAATTTTGCAGCAGACTTGTAAAATACGAAGATAATGAAGACAAACGAGCATTTTGTGATCGCTGTTAACCGTGAGCTGGGCTCTGGCGGACGCACCGTCGGTGAAAAGGTGGCACAGCGGCTGGGTGTGCCTTTCTATGACAAGGCGCTGATACAGAGCCTCAAGGAGAAATACCAGCTGAGTACCGACGAGATAGAACGCCTCAAGGGGCAGCAGCATAACTGGTGGGCCGACCTGAAACGTAGTTTCGGTATCATGCCCAGTTACGCCGCGCCCCAGCTGTTTGCTAAGAACACGCCGATACCCGACTTCCTGATTACTGACGATATCTTTAAGTCGGAAACGGAAATCCTGAAGGCTATTGCCGAGGATGGCTCGTGCGTCATAGCCGGACGCAGCGCCTTCTACATCTTCCGCAATCATCCCAACCACCTGAACGTGCTCATACAGGCACCGATGGAGCAGCGCTTGAGCCGCGTGATGTCCAAGCGTAATATCTCGCGCGAGGAGGCTCAGAAAATCATCAACGAGGTGGACGAGGGCCGCGAGCGCTATATCAATAAATACACGGGGACATCGCGCTACGACACGCGCAACTACGACCTCGTCATCAGCATGAATGGCCTGAGCGTCGACGACGCTGTAGACATTATCATAGACTATATTGAGAAGGGGTGCCGTGAGTAGCTTTCGGGGTGTTGATAGCCTCAGTGGTTAAAAGGCTGAGGCTTTCAGACGGAGGCCGGCGGTCTCGTCAAAGCCGAACATGAGGTTCATGTTCTGCACGGCTTGGCCTACGGCGCCCTTCAGCAGATTGTCGATACACGAGGTGACCAGCAGTTTGTTGCCGTGCTTCTCGCAGTGTACCAGCGCCTTGTTGGTGTTCACCACCTGCTTCAGGTCTATTGGTTTGTCGCTATAGTGGGTGAAGGCGGCGTCGCGGTAGAAGTCCTTATAAGCCTCAACGATAGCCTTCTCAGGCACCATCGTGCGGATGACGGCGGTGCAGAAGATGCCGCGGGCGAAGGGGCCGCGATAGGGTATGAAGTCGATGTCGGCGTCTAAGTAGCCTTGCACCTGCTTTATCGACTGTCTGATTTCAGCTATATGCTGATGCTCAAAGGGCTTGTAGATGCTCATGTTGTCGGCGCGCCACGAGAAGTGGGTGGTGGCGCCGGGCTTCTGGCCGGCACCGGTGGAGCCGGTGATGGCATTCACCGAGACATCATACTTCAGCATGTTCATATTGGCCGCCGGCAGCAGGGCCAGCTGGATGGCGGTAGCGAAGCAGCCGGGATTGGCCACGTGCTGCGCTTTCTTGATGTCATCGCGGTTAATCTCCGGCAGACCGTAGACGAAGTCGTGGCCGTCGGGAGTCATCTTTGCCATATCGGCTTCCTCTTTCTTTCCTTTTATCCTGAAGTCCTGCGCCAGGTCGATAATCTTCACATGGCCGGGAATGGTGTGCTCTTTCAGGAATGCCTCGCTCTTGCCGTGGCCGAAGCAGAAGAAGACGACGTCGACCTGGTCGAATGGCATGTCGGCTGTAAAGCGAAGGTCGGTGTCTCCTACCAGTCCCTCGTGAACATCACTCACCTGATTGCCGGCATTCGACTCCGAATTGGCGAAGACAATCTCTGCCTCGGGGTGGTTCAGTAGCAGGCGGATGAGTTCACCACCCGTATAGCCTGCGGCGCCCAAAATTCCTACTTTGATAGCAGACCCACCCCCCTGCCCCTCCCTATGAGGGAGGGGAGTAGATACTATATGCATATCTGTATTTTTCTCCATTGGATAATTTTTTGTTGTGTAATTACTCCCATTCCTCACAGGGAAGAACAGGGCAGGGGCTTTATCTTTATCTCTTTTCGTCCTTATGTATGCCATAGTAGACGCGCAGCGGCGTGGAACTCACCTTGATGAAGCCCTTAGCCTCGTCGGCCGTCCAGCCCGTCTGCGTCTCGCCGTATTCCCCGAGCTTCGACTTCGTCAGGTCGTTGGCAGAGTCAACACCCACGGTCTCGAAACCATAGGGACGCAGTTTCAGAATAGCTGTGCCGGTGACGTGACGCTGGCTCGACGTCAGCATGGCCTCGATGTCAGGCATCACGGGCTCCAGGTACTGGCTCTCGTGGAGGAACATGCCATACCAGTTGGACACCTGGTCCTTCCAGTACTGCTGCCACTTCGAGAGCGTCGACTTCTCCAGCAGG
>CAMHKU010000108.1 GCA_946185805.1 uncultured Prevotellaceae bacterium
GGACCTCCAGATTATGAGTCTGTTGCTCTAACCAACTGAGCTACAAGTCCGGTGAAAACGGGGGTGACATTCCGAAATCGGGTGCAAAGGTACATAATAATAATTAAATCTCCAAATATTTTTTGCTAAAATAGCAAATTATGCTTACCTTTGCGTCCATAATGAAGACATATTTCCAAAAAGAGATGACAGAAATTCTGTCGCCCTGTGTTGCTACCATTGGTTTCTTCGATGGTGTGCATGTGGGTCATCAACATGTAATAGGCTTGCTTAAGCAGTTGGCTTGGCGCGAGGGTCTGCCTTCGGCGGTAGTAACCTTTGAGCGTCATCCGCGGCAAGTACTGCAGTCTCAGTGGCGCCCTCGGTTGCTGTCAACATTAGATGAGAAGATACATTTATTGTCGTTAACAGGTATTGACCGGTTGGTAGTACTGTCGTTCGACGAGGCGATGGCA
The DNA here is from genome assembly GCA_946185805.1 of uncultured Prevotellaceae bacterium. Taxonomy (GTDB): domain Bacteria; phylum Bacteroidota; class Bacteroidia; order Bacteroidales; family Bacteroidaceae; genus Prevotella. The sequence continues at coordinate 456 of CAMHKU010000108.1, forward strand.
GCGCTGTCGGCTCGTCACTTCATGCATGACATTCTCTATAGTCAGCTGGGGGTACGCATGTTGCTGACGGGTTACGACAACCATTTTGGCCACCGTACTGCTGGCAGCAGCGAGGGTTTCAACGACTATGTAGCCTATGGCCAGGAAATGGGTATGCAAGTGGTGCAGGGTACACCTTATATAATGGATAATGGTCTGCAAGTAAGTTCTTCCAAGGTGCGCCATCTCCTACAGGACGGCCATGTTGAAGATGCAGCAAAGTGCTTGGGCAGACCTTTCTCCATAACAGGCCGTGTAGTCAGTGGCGAACATATTGGCGCCACCTTAGGTTACCCTACAGCTAACCTCCAGCTACAGGATGCCGATAAATTGGTACCAGCACCTGGAGTGTATGCCGTTACCGTAAGTGCTGGGCAGCCGGAGAATCTGCAACACAGTGCGGCTGTTGAAGAATTGCCCGGTATGATGAACATTGGTAGCCGCCCAACCTTCGGCGGCGATCATCAGACGTTGGAGACTCATATTCTACATTTCTCAGGCAATGTATATGGCCAGGTGCTGACAGTGAGATTCATCAGTCGTCTGCGTTCAGAGAAATACTTCGACAGTGCTGAGGCATTAGCAGCTCAACTTGCCGCCGACGCCCGCATGGCTGAAAAGGCGGTGAATGAAAAGAGTAGGGTTGACAGAAGATGTATGGACTTATTAGGGAAATAAATAGAAGAAAAGAATGATAAATGCCATTATTTATTTGATTGTCTTTGCTGTTGTACAGATATTCACACCGTTGATTGTCCACAATGGCTATGAACTGATTGCTGGTCATGCAGCTCCTGATACCACCGCACTTCTCATCGCCGACACGGTGGTAAGTAGCGTCGTCATTATAGGCATATTCCTCTGGCTGCGGTGGAGTGAGGTGTCGCGTGGTTATGTGCAGTCGCGGCCCTGGGGAACGCTCACATGGTGTGCTGTAGCAGCCGTGGGTGCCATCATCCCCTCAACGTTTATGCAGGAGCTGTTGCCCCCTCTGCCGAATCTTGCAGAGATAGAATTCGACATGATTCTTCGCGACCGCTGGGGCTACTTCGCCATCGGGCTGTTTGCCCCCGTCTGCGAGGAACTGGTATTTCGTGGAGCCATTCTGCGGTCTCTGCTTCAGTGGTCTTGCCCTGCCGGCAAGGGCAATCCTGGCAACCATTGGCTGGCCATCGCAATTTCAGCCGTATTTTTTGCTCTTGCCCATTTCAATCCCGCCCAGATGCCCCATGCCCTACTTGTAGGCTTGCTTTTAGGATGGATGTACTACCGCACCGACAGTGTCGTACCGGGCGTGGTTTATCATTGGGTCAACAACTCTGTGGCCTACGTGTTATACAACCTGTATCCCAATCCCGACTTGAAGTTGATTGACCTCTTTGGCAGTCAGCGCTATGTCGCTGCCGCCGTGGTATTCTCGCTATTCATTCTGCTACCCGCTCTCTATCAGTTGAGCGTCGGTCTGAAGAAAGCCAAATAACATGACCATCAACGATGCAACTGCCGCCTATATCCGCCAGCATACTGGGCATGACGTGCGTCAGCTGGCTCTTCAGGGTACCAAAAACCCTGAGATAGACCTGCCTTTTGCTCTTGATCAGATTGCCGGCCGCCAGACGGCGCGTCACAAGCTACCGTCATGGGCCGCCACTGACGGTATTATCTATCCGCCTCACCTATCAATGGAACAATGCTCCAGCGAACTGACGGCACGCTATAAAGGTGAGATGCTGCTTGACGGTGCGCCAAATGGATTCCGTTTTACAGACCTTACGGGTGGTTTTGGCGTTGACTTTGTTGGCATTGCCCAATGGCTTATGTCACGTTCAGCACCGTCCACCACCCCACAGACATTTCCTTCTGTCCTCACTTACGTTGAGCGCCAAGAGCATCTATGCGCCATCGCCCGCACAAACCTCAAACTATTAGGCTTAGGGCACGCCGAGGTCGTATGTGCCGATGCCGAGGAGTACCTACGTGCGATGTCGGGCGTCGACTTCATTTATATTGACCCAGCCCGTCGCGACAGCCACGGCAGCCGTACCTACGGCATCAGCGACTGCACGCCCGATGTCTGTGCCCTTTTGCCGTTGCTGCTGTCAAAGTCTCGCCGGGTGCTACTCAAACTCTCGCCAATGCTCGACTGGCGCAAGGCTGTGAGCGATCTTGGCTCAGAGTTTGTGCGTGAGGTGCATATCGTGTCGGTACAGAACGAGTGTAAGGAACTGTTGGTACTGATGGAATCCCCCCCCGCCACCTCCCGCAGTGAGGTGAGACTGGTATGTGCCAACATTGTAAAAGCCGGCGAGCTTCAGCGCTTTGAGTATAACTACCCGCTTTCTGAGGCTACTGGTTATTACCCGCTTTCTATTGCTTCAGGTAACCAGCCTCCCCTTTCTTCTTTTTTGGGGGGAGAGGTTTTAGTTAGCTACCTCTACGAGCCCAACGCATCTATCATGAAAGCCGGTTGCTTTGCCGAGGTGGCCTGTCGCTACAGTGTTGCCCCTATAGCCGCCAACAGCCACCTCTTCGCCAGCGAGCAGCTTGTTACCGATTTCCCCGGCCGCGTGTTTGCCATAACCGATGTGACTACCATGAACAAGCGTGAGCTCAAGTCAAAGCTCGGCTCGCTGTCGCAGGCCAACATCACGGTGAGGAACTTCCCGCTGTCGGTGGCCGACCTGCGTCGCCGCCTGAAACTGAGCGAGGGTGGCAGCACTTATATCTTTGCTACCACCCTCGCCAACGGAGATAAGGTATTGCTTATCTGCAAGCGAATCTCATAAAAAAATGATTACCCCGCCTTGACGGGGTAATCACGATCGACGATTTTTTAGTCGAGATACTTCTCTTCAACGACGTCGCGCATGCGGGTCTGCTTCACCTTCTTGGTAGTAATCTTCTGGGCGTCATACTCCTCATACTTGGTCACCTTGAACGTGCCCTCGCCGGTAATGATGACGCAGCGGTTCTTGTCGTTCTCGGGGAATGGCTGCACGGTGTCGCCCTTAGAGTCGCTCTTTACGCGGGTGGCGTCGATGCCATGCTCGTTGATAAGCTTCTTAGTGACATCCTCGGCACGCTTCTGGGCGTACATCTTGTTGAGCTTGGCGTTACCCGTACCCTTGTCGGCATAACCGGTAACGGTGAATGTAGCGTCGTCAGAGGTCTTCATCAGGTCGGCCACGTCCTTGATAGCCTTCTCAATGCCATTGGCGGCATTGGCGTCGCTCTCACGAATCTTGAAGAAGATGGCTTCCTCAATCTTTTTCTTCTCCTCGGTTACGATGGGTCGCTTCTCCTTCACGATGATGGTGTCGGGCACGTCAACCCAGATTTCTTCCTCCACCTGGGTTACAACCTTCGTGGGCTGCTGGTTTTTGTGGCCGAAGCGCCAGCTCAGGCCCAGCATACCGCTGATCATCCAGTCGTCACGGTCGTTGGTCTTCGAGTTGAAGCGGTCGTCCAGGCTGTTGGCAGCCACCTCCAGCGACACGCCGAAGGGCTTGGTGACGTTGGTCTCCAGTCGCAGTCCGGCGCGCAGGTTGTGGCTCAGGCGGTTCTTGCTGGTCCATGCCAGGGGTGCCAGCGAGGGGTTCTGCTGAGCAATCTCTTTCATGTCGTCGTTCTTCCAAGCGTAGTTCAAACCGATACCACCCACAAACATCAGGTTCAGCGGGCGGGCGTAGTTCTTGCTAAAGAGGCTGCTCAGGTTAATCAGCAGGTCGGCGTCGGTGGTTACGAAGTTCCACTTGTAGTTCTTGTCCATCTGCTCGAAGCGCCCTTTGGCCTGTATGCCCGACGCATGCAGGCGGGCACCTACCACTGGTGTGAAGAACCGGCCTATGGAGACGGCGCCGATAGGCATAATCAGTTTGTCGATCTTGGCGTCGGTGGTCGTCCATTCCACGCCACCCTGCAACTCTATAAAGTTGTACGACTGCAGTTTACTAACATTCTCTTGTGCCATCGCGGCACCCGAGCCCAGCAGCGCAAGGGCCGCCATAAAGAATACTTTTTTCATATTTAATTGCAATTAATAATTAGTTTCCGTTCGCAAAAGTAATTTAACTTATCGAAAAATCCAAATTTTTCTTTTATTTTTTGAAAAAATAACTGTATCTTTGCCACATATTTGCAAAAAAGCGCCAATTTTTAACCTCAAGAACATGGCATCAGTAGTAATAAAACGGGTAGAGACGAGGCAGGAACTCAAGGCCTTTGTTGAGTTGCATTATGAGTTGTACAAAGACAATGAGTACGACGCTCCTAACCTGTATAGCGACGAAATGAACACCTTCCGCAAGGATAAGAATCCAGCTTTCGAGTTTTGCGAGGCCGAGTATTTTCTGGCTTACAAGGATGGCCGGCTGTCAGGTCGTGTGGCAGCAATCATCAACCACCGCTACAATGAGCAGTGGCAGCGTCCGGCCGTGCGCTTCGGATGGCTCGACATCGTCAACGACCGCGAGGTGCTGCAGGCCCTGCTCAGCGCCGTCGAGGACTACGGCCGCCAGAAGGGCATGAAGGAGATCATCGGCCCCTTAGGCTTTACCGACATGGATCCCGAGGGCATGCTCTATTACGGCCATGAAGAGCTGGGCACCATGGCCACCAGCTATAACTACCACTACTACTTCGAACTGATGGAGCAGATGGAGGGTTACACTAAGGACAACGACTATGTGGAGTGGAAGCTGTGGGTGCCCAAGGAGGGTATGCCCGAGAAGTTCCGCCGCGTGGCTGAGCTGACCATGCAGCGCTACAACCTGCACGTGCCCGAACTGAAGCGCAGTCAGGTGTTCGGCCCCGAGCAGTACGGACAGAAGGTGATGCAGGTGGTCAACAAGACCTTTGCCCACCTTTACGGCTATTCCACGATGACACAGCGCCAGATTGACGCTTACGTCCGCGAATACTTTAAATACTTCAGCATGGACATGCTCTGCGTCGTTGAGGACTGGAACACCCCCGGCCACGACGTCATTGGCGTGGGCATCACCATCCCCTCGCTGACGCGCGCCCTGCAGAAGTGTCGCAAGGGCCGGCTGTGGCCTTTCGGCTGGTGGCACATCATGCGCGCCCTGTATTTTAAGAAGACCGACGTGGTAGACCTGTTGCTCATCGGCATCCTGCCCGAATACCGTGCCAAGGGTGCCAATGCCCTGCTGTTCTACCATCTTATTCCCATCTACCAGAAGTATGGCTTCAAATGGGGCGAGACCCACGTTGAGATGGAGACCAACAGCAAGGTGCAGAGCCAGTGGGCCTACCTTGAGAGTGAACAACATAAGCGCCGTAGGTGCTATAAGAAAAGTTTATAGGTGATGGGTGTTGGGTGATGGGTGTTGGGTGATGGGTGTTGGGTGATAGGTGATGGGTGATAATTAATACTCAAATTATGGAAAAATTCTATTATAGAAGTCTTTCGGTTTACCAAAATGCCAAGCAATTGGCAATAGATGTCAATGAAATCTTGAAAAGTTTTCCATCTGAGGAGCGTTTTGCCTTAACTGCTCAGTTAAGACGTGCTTCAACCTCAGTGATGTTTAATATTGCGGAAGCATTTGGCCGTTATACTAATAAAGATAGAATCAGATTTTTGGATATTGCTAACGGTTCACTCATGGAATCTTCCAGCGAATTGGAGTTAGCTGAAGCTTATGGCTTTATTTCAGCCGACTCGCTAAATATATTTGATGACAAAATAATTACTATCGTAAAACAGTTGGCAAAACTACGTTCAAGCCTTAAAACAGATTAATAAATGGAAGAAATATCTAACATCCAACAGCCATCACCTATCACCCATCACCCTAGCCCCGACTACGACGAGACGAACATCCAGACGCTGAGCGGCCTGGAGCATATCCGCCTGCGCCCGGGCATGTATATCGGGCGGCTTGGCGACGGCTCGTCGGCCGAAGACGGCATCTACGTGCTGCTGAAAGAAGTGTTCGACAACTCCATCGACGAGTTTAAGATGAAGGCCGGCGACCGCATTGAGGTCACCGTCGAGGACGGCCTGCGTATCAGTGTTCGCGACTACGGCCGCGGCATTCCCCAGGGCAAGCTCATCGAGAGCGTCAGCATACTCAACACCAGCGGCAAGTTCGACTCCAAGGCCTTCAAGAAGTCTATCGGCCTGAACGGCGTCGGCGTGAAGGCCGTCAATGCGCTGAGCGCCCATTTCGAGGTGCGCTCCTACCGCGACGGCAAGGTACGCCGCGCCGTCTTCGAGTGTGGCCGTCTGGTGAGCGACGTCACCGAGCCTACACAGGACGAGAACGGCACCTACATCTTCTTCGAGCCCGATGCCACCAAGTTCGTCAACTACCGCTTCCACGACGAGATTGTCGAGACGATGCTGCGCAACTACACCTACCTTAATATCGGCCTCGCCATCATGTATAACGGTCGCCGCATCGTGAGCCGCCACGGCCTGGAAGACCTGCTCAAAGACCGCATGACTACCGACCAGCTCTATCCCATCGTTCACCTGCAGGGCGACGACATCGAGATAGCCTTCACCCACGCCAACCAGTATGGCGAGGAGTACTACTCCTTCGTCAACGGCCAGCACACCACCCAGGGCGGCACCCACCAGAGCGCCTTCAAAGAGCATATTGCCCGCACCATCAAAGAATTCTTCGGCAAATATGAGTACGGCGACATCCGCACGGGCATCGTCGCCGCCATCGCCATCAATGTAGAGGAGCCGGTGTTTGAGAGCCAGACTAAGATCAAGCTCGGCTCGCTCACGATGTCGCCCGACGGCGTGAGCATCAACAAGTATGTGGGCGACTTCATTAAGCAGGAGGTAGACAACTACCTGCATATCCACACCGACGTGGCTGAGGTGATAGAAAACAAAATCAAGGAGAGCGAGCGCGACCGCAAGGCCATGGCCGGCGTGACGAAGCTGGCCCGCGAGCGCGCCAAGAAAGCCAACCTGCACAACCGCAAGCTGCGCGACTGCCGC
>CAMHKU010000109.1 GCA_946185805.1 uncultured Prevotellaceae bacterium
TCGGACAATTGCGATGAACAGGGCGTTCTGCTGTATAATCTGGATGCGATTATAGGCGTATAGCTCATTTTGCAGGGTATTTTTGAGTGGTAGGTAGTCAATAGCTCAAATTGCAGGGTGCATTTCTCTGAACGAAGAACAATGTGTCAAAGATTAATTGAACCGTGTCCGTGCTGTGCCATTGGGCCTGACGCAGCCTTACGGCGATGTCGGGAACAGTATGTTTTTTCTAATGTTAGACAAGCCAAACGCCCTACAGGCAATGGAGGAGACACTACCAAAAGATGAGTTAGTCTGAAGAAAAGGCAGTAAAACTTTTGCTGTTTACGAAAATTCTCGTAATTTTGCAGCCAATTACGCACAAAACTGAATAAAAGTTATGTCAAATAACCTGAGATTCCAAGTAGTAGAAGAGGCGTTCAAGAAGCGCGCCGTAGAGGTGAAGGTGCCCCAGGAGCGCCCGTCGGAGTATTTCGGCAAGTATGTGTTCACGCGTCAGAAGATGTATAAATACCTACCGAAGGACGTTTACGACAAGATGATCGACGTGATGGACAACGGCGCACGCCTGGACCGCTCGATTGCCGACGCCGTGGCCACGGGCATGAAGCAGTGGGCCATGGAGATGGGCGTGACCCACTACACCCACTGGTTTCAGCCGCTGACGGAGGGCACCGCCGAGAAGCACGACGCCTTCGTGGAGCACGACGGCAAGGGCGGCATGATAGAGAAGTTCAGCGGCAAGCTGCTGGTGCAGCAGGAACCCGACGCCTCAAGCTTCCCCAACGGCGGCATACGCAACACCTTCGAGGCCCGCGGCTACTCTGCCTGGGATCCCACCAGCCCCGTCTTCATCATCGACGACACGCTCTGCATACCTACCATATTTATTGCCTACACAGGCGAGGCCCTCGACTATAAGGCACCGCTGCTGCGCGCCATCCATGCCGTGAGCAAGGCCGCCAAGGACGTGTGCCAGCTGTTCTACGACGACGTGACGAAGGTGCAGGTGAACTTAGGCTGGGAGCAGGAGTACTTCCTCGTTGACGAGGGTCTCTACAGCGCCCGCCCCGACCTGCTGATGACCGGTCGCACGCTGATGGGCCACGAGAGCGCCAAGAACCAGCAGATGGACGACCACTACTTCGGCACCATCCCCGACCGTGTGCAGGCTTTCATGAAAGACCTGGAAATTCAGGCCTTGGAGTTGGGCATTCCTTGCAAGACGCGCCACAACGAGGTGGCTCCCAACCAGTTTGAGCTGGCTCCCATCTTCGAGGAGTGCAACCTGGCCGTCGACCACAACATGCTGCTGATGAGCCTGATGAAAAAGGTGGCGCGCAACCACGGCTTCCGCGTGCTGCTGCATGAAAAGCCCTTCGACGGCATCAACGGCAGCGGCAAGCACAACAACTGGAGCCTCACGGCCATACGCCACAATACCGACAGCCGGCTGAGCTGCGGCGCCGCCGCAGTTCCCGTTCTGCTCCACGCCCCCGGCACCACGCCCGAGGAGAACCTGCGCTTTATCACTTTCATCGTGGAAACGCTGATGGCCGTCTACCGCCACAACGGACTGCTGAAGGCATCAATCATGAGTGCCACCAACGCCCACCGCTTGGGGGGCAACGAGGCACCGCCGAGCATCATCAGCAGCTTCTTGGGCACACAACTCACGGAGCTGCTCGACCACATAGAGACGTCGGACACCAACGAGCTGTTCACCCTTGCCGGCAAGCAGGGCATGGAGATTGACATTCCGCAGATTCCCGACCTCATCGTCGACAATACCGACCGCAACCGCACCTCGCCCTTCGCCTTCACCGGCAACAGGTTTGAGTTCCGTGCGCCGGGCAGTAGCGTCAACTGCGCCAGCGCGATGATAGCCCTCAACGCCGCCATGGCCGAGGCGCTTACGAACTTCAAGGAGCGCGTGGACGAGCGTATGGCCAAGGGCGAGGACAAGATACCCGCTATACTGGAAACGCTGAAGGACGACATCAAGACCTGCAAGCCCATCCGCTTCGACGGCAACGGCTACAGCGACGAGTGGGTGAAGGAGGCGGCACGCCGCGGACTGGACGTAGAGAAATCATGCCCCGTCATCTTTGAGCATTATCTCGACGAGTCGAGCGTGCAGATGTTTGAGAGCACCAAGGTGATGAACCGCAAGGAGCTGGAGGCCCGCAACGAGGTGAAATGGGAGATGTATGTCAAGACGGTGCAGATAGAGGCCCGCGTGCTGGGCGACCTGTCGATGAACCACATCATACCCGTCTCCACCCACTACCAGAGTCAGCTTATCAAGAACGTGCAGGGCATGAAAGACGTGTTCCCCGCCGACGAGGCCAACCGTCTGTCGGCACGCAACATGAAGCTCATCCAGGAGATTGCCGAGCGCACGGAGCGTATCGAGCGGCTGGTGGAGGAGCTCACCGACGCCCGCCGCGTGGCCAACCGCGTAGAGTCCATCCATGAGCGCGCCATACAGTATCACGATACCGTGTGTCCCAAGATGGAGGCCATACGCTACGAGATAGACAAGCTGGAGATGATTGTCGAGGACGGCCTCTGGACGCTGCCCAAGTATCGCGAGCTACTGTTTATCAGATAGTTTTCTGCTATCTTCAATATCCTTTCCGAAGGTCTGACTCATGGGGCAATCTACTCCTACGACCACGGCCAATGCGGTCGCATTTGCAATGGCTGACCGACTGAAACAAGAATTGGAACGGCTGCCGGTAGCGGCTATAACAGGTACGCTCAACGATACGCTGCAGACTTCTACTGCAGCCATCGTGACAGCGGCACCTGGAGCGGGCAAGTCGACACTGCTGCCGCTGACAATGCTACGGGCGATGTCGGGTGAGCGTAATTCAGGTGACACTTCGTTTACTTCCGACGGCAAGATTGTTGTGTTGGAACCCCGACGGGTGGCAGCACGCCAGATAGCGGCGCGCATGGCTTGGCTGCTGGGCGAAAGTGTGGGCGAGACGGTGGGCTATCGGATAAGGTTCGAGAGCCGCGTGAGCGAACGGACACGCATCGAGGTAGTAACCGAAGGTGTGCTGACGCGCATGTTGCTCGACGACCCCGCCTTGGAAGGCGTTGCGGCGGTGGTGTTCGACGAGTTTCATGAACGGAGCCTGAACACCGACGAGGCGTTTGCCCTGACGCGGCAGTGCCAGCAACTGTTGCGCGACGACCTGCGCATCGTGGTGATGTCGGCAACGATAGATACGGCCGCACTTGTCGAGGCTTTGCACTGCCCGGTTTTAGAGAGCGAAGGACGAATGTTCCCTGTCGAAATCATCCATACAGCAGAGGAATCAGACGTAAAGAATGTGGCTCAACAGACGGCCAGAACAATATTACAGGCCCATCGTGAACGCGAGGGCGACATTCTGGTCTTCCTGCCCGGCGAAGGCGAGATACGACGCGTAGAAGAAATGCTTTCTGACAGTCTCGACGGCACGAAGATATTGCCATTATACGGTATGCTGAGCAACGACGAGCAGGCACGGGCCATTGCACCGAGTGCACCAGGGGAACGGAAGGTGGTGCTGGCAACCCCCATTGCCGAGACCTCGCTGACTATCGAGGGCGTGCGCGTGGTGGTAGACAGCGGTCTCTGCCGGAAAATGGTGTTCGACGCCCGTAGCGGACTAAGCCATTTGGAAACGGTGCGCATCTCGATGGATATGGCTACCCAGCGCACAGGACGTGCCGGACGTGTGGCTCCGGGCGTGTGCTACCGGCTGTGGAGCAAAGGCACCGAAGCACGGATGGAAACGGTGCGAAGGCCAGAGATTCTGGATGCCGACCTCACGTCATTAATACTCGACACCGCTATCTGGGGCGAGCGCGAAGTGGAGCGACTGCCGTGGCTGACACCGCCACCCAAGTCGTCTGTCGTTCATTCCCGAACATTGCTGCAGTCGCTTGGAGCTTTGGACGAAGAGGGGCGGGTGACACAACAAGGCAAGGCTTTGTCCAAATTGCCCTGCCATCCACGAATCGCCCGCATGTTGCTCACTGCTGACACATCTGAACGCATGGCTATGGCTGCTGACATCGCCGCCCTTTTAGAAGAAAAGGACCCACTGTCCGGCTGTGGCGACATCTCGATAGCCACCCGCCTCGATGCCCTGCGACGCGAACGCAGAAACGGACGAGCAGGGCGCTGGGGGCGCATCATCAAGATTGCCCGCCAGTATGCCGAGATGATTCACACTAAAGACGACAACTCTGCCGTCAATCCTTACGAGGTGGGTGCTCTTCTGTCCTCTGCCTATCCTGAGCGTATCGGCAAGGTATGGAAAGAGGGCGTGGGCGTGTATCAGTTGTCGAGCGGCACGTTAGTATCTGTCGAAGCAACAGCGGAAGATAATTCTTCACGCTTCACGCTTCACTCTTCACTCAACTCCGACTGGATAGTCGCTGCTTCGATGCACCGCAAACAAGGTGGAATAGGCAAAGTGTTTCTCGCCAGCATCGTCGACCCCAGCGATTTGCGAGCCTATACCACCACGCGCGAAAACATCTATTGGGATGGTAAGGCCGGCACTATCGTTGCGCGTCAGGAGCGTCGCATCGGAGCCATCCTCTTAGACGAAAAGCCCCTCGCCGGCGACCATCGCGAGGCCATTCTGTGTGCCGTCTGTGAGGCCATCGCCAAGGACGGACCCTCGATGCTCTCATTCTCCGACGAGGTACAAAACCTGCAACGGCGCATCGCCTTTATCGCCACTCGCCATCCAGAGTTAGCGCTTCCGCCGGTCGACAATGACGCTCTTTGCGAAAGTGCTCCCCAGTGGGGACCGTTCTTCATCGGTCGTGCCTCCACGACAGCAGAACTGAAGAAAGTCGACCTTCAGGAAGTCATCAGGAGCCGTCTCACCTACGACCAGCAGCAGACCCTCGACCGTCTGGCTCCCACCCACATCACCGTCCCTACCGGTAGCCGCATACGCCTGGAATACCGCTTAGGTGCCGAGGCTCCCGTGCTGCGTGTCCGTTTGCAGGAGTGCTTCGGGCTCATTGACACCCCTATGGTCGACGGTTCGCCCGTGCTGATGGAACTTCTCTCGCCCGGTTTCAAGCCCGTGCAACTCACCTCCGACTTGCGCAACTTCTGGCAGGAAACCTACTTCGACGTGCGCAAAGAACTGCGTCGCCGCTATCCCAAGCACGCCTGGCCCGACAACCCTTTGGACGCCGAACCCACAAGGGGCGTAAAGCGGAGGGCAGCTGCAACATAATTTGTCCCCGGATGCTTCACAGCGTCCGGGGACTTTTCAATTTGTTTAGTTTATTTTAATTAGTCAGTAGTTGTTTGTATATCTTGTCTTGTTGTTTCCTATTATTAACAGACGGCTACTGCCGGTTAGCGCGGCAGGTTGAAGGCGCGTGTCATCTCCTTCATCTGCTCGTCGCTCATGCCCTCAGGTTCGAAGCCCATGCACTTGGCATTGATATAAATCTTGGCACTCTTCGACAGCACGTCAATCTGGTCGAAGGCATCCATCACGTCCTTACCCTTGGCAAAGACGCCGTGCTTCTCCCACATCACCACGTCGTACTCCTCGAGTTCCTTCAGTGTGGCGTCGGCCAGTTCGTTGCTGCCGGGCAGGGTATAAGGCACAATACCTAAGCCCAGGGGGCAGAAGGCTTTCGTCTCGGGAATCATCGACCACAGAATCTTTGTCAGCACATCCTTGCCCAGGAACTCGCGCTTATGGCTCATGGCCACCAGCTCTATGGGGTGGGTATGCACGGTGGCTTTATAGCCTGAGCCTGTCTCTATCTGGTGGGCGTGCACTGTCAGGTGGCTGGGCAACTCTGATGTAGGCATCACAGCATTGTCGGCAATGATGACATACGATGCACAGTCGTCGAGTATGCGGATGATGGAGCCGTTGTCCATAGGCCAACGGGCGAGGTCGCGCATGCGCTTACCCGTGCCCTTGCAGTAGAAATAGCAGCCCTTCAGTGCCGGCAGCGTCACGCCTATCTGCTTGACGTCGCTGATAGCGGGCAACTGACGAATTTCGTCGTCAACATACTCGGTGACGTTTACCGTGATGTTACCACCGTTGCGCTCGGCCCATCCGTTCTGCCACAGATAGCCTGCAACCTCTGCTACTTTCTCCACCTCGGCCTTCAGCGCGGGGCGTCCTTCCAATATACTTTTCATTGTTATGTGAGTATTAAATTTTCGACTGCAAAGATATACCTATTATTTGGTATTACGCCACAAAATATGATTTTTGCGCTGTAATTTATGATTTTTTAATTGATTTAGGTCAATGACCTCTACCCTACCCCGCGCATTTTGCCATTCTTTTCTTGTCGGTTTCAAAAGTTTTCCATAAATTTGCAAACAGATGAATCATTTACTAAAAAACAATTATTATGGACAACATTTTAGAAAAGATCTTTTCGCCTGAGACCTATGCGCTCTTGGGCCAGTGGTCGCTGTCGTTCTGCAAGAACGCCATCGTGGCCATCATCGTCTACTTCATTGGCAGCTGGATTATCCGCCGCATTGCCAAGCTCATTACCAAGATGCTCAAGCGCAGCAATGTAGACCCCACGCTCTACTCCTTCCTGACGAGCATCGTCAACGTGGTGCTGTGGTTTGCACTCATCATCGTCATCATCTCTATCCTGGGCATCGAGACGTCGTCGTTCATCGCCCTCTTCGCCTCGGCCGGCGTCGCCATCGGCATGGCCCTCAGCGGCACGCTGCAAAACTTTGCCGGCGGCGTGATGGTGCTGCTGTTCAAGCCCTACAAGGTAGGCGACTTCATAGAGGCCCAGGGCTACGCCGGCACGGTGAAGGCCATCCAGATTTTCAACACCATTATCCGCACCAATGACAACCAGATTATCATCGTGCCCAACGGCTCGCTCTCTACAGGCTCTATGAAGAACTATTCCGCCGAGCCCTACCGCCGCGTAGACCTCGACTTCCAGTTTGCCTATGGCACCGACTTTGAGGATGTGAAGCGGGCTATCAGCGAGATTCAGCAGCGCAACCCGATGATTATCCAGGGACCTGTGAGCGACTCTCCCGTTGTTGCCGCTCCCTGGATAGGTCTCACCAAACTGGGCGACAGCGGTGTCGTGGCCACCACGCGCCAGTGGTGTAAGGGCACCGACTACTGGACGGTGGCCGGCTATATGAACGAGACCGTCTATCAGGAACTCAAGGCCAAAGGCTTCATGTTCCCCTACAACCGCCTCGACGTCAATATTGTTAAATAGAAGGAGTTAGAAGGAGATAGAAGAAGAAGTTAAAGGGAGTTAGAAGGAGTTAGAGGTCAATTGTCTGTTCGTAACTATTGACTTCTAACTCCCTTTAACTCCTTCTAACTCCTTCTAACTCCTTCTAACTCCTTCTAACTCCTTCTAACT
>CAMHKU010000110.1 GCA_946185805.1 uncultured Prevotellaceae bacterium
CTTGTAGATAATCTGCTTCAGACCGGGCATCTGCTTGATGTCCACATCGACGGTGGCCAGCGACGTGCCGCCGGTCTGGCGGTAGGTGAGCGTGCCCACGAGGTCGTTCTGGTAGGTGTACGTCGTGGTGGAGGCCGTGACGGCGGTACCCGTCAGCCCGGCAAAGCGCTCGGCAGCGGTTTCGATGTCGGCGGTGTTGACGATGCGCACGGCGGTGTTCGTGCCGTCGGCATCGCCGATGGCGGGAGCGTAGGTGGCATTCCGCCAGTCATCGGGCATCACGTCGTCGGTGAGTTGGCCCACCACCTGCCAGAACGTGGCGGCGTCGGCCATGTCCTGGTCGGTCTGCTGCTCAGCCTGTTGCTCCTTCTCCTCCTCGGAGAGTTCCTTGTTGTTGTCGCTGCACGAGGCGACGACGATGCTGAGGCCGCACGTCATGGCGGTCATCAGTACAAAGTCAAATAATCTTTTTGTCATATTCTCAATTCTCAATTTTCAATCTTCAATTCTCTTGGACTACTGTTCTTTCTTCACCCACACGCTCTCGTATTGGGTTTTCTTCTTCCCATCCTCGGTGAAGGTGAGTTCGCGGGAGGTGACATTCATCCAAGTCCATCTGTTGGGAGACTCCGCTGCTTCATTTCTTATCGCTTGTTTGGGATGATTTCGATAGTCCTTAGTGAAGTCTATCACAGGGAAATGCGTATAATCTTTGTTACCCAACATTTTGTGAACCCAATACATGGCCACTTTGACAATGTGGTACGGGCGGGTGGCGATGTCGCTGAGCTTGTCGCCTTTGTACTCAAAGAGGCCCATGTCCTTCCACGTAAAGTGGCTTGTCACTTGACACTGTTCCGCTTCATTAAGTTGGCCAAGGAGGTTGTTCTGATAGGTGTTGCCTTCCTTGAAACAGATGAGATAAGGCACCCAGTGCTGGGTGTGGCCTGTCAGCGATGTGCTGTATCTCATCCTGTCTGCCAGCATACAGTCAACGGGAGCATATAGAATGACATCAGCGTCGGTGGGATCATTGGCGTCTTTTTCGTACAGATAATCCCAGGTGTATGGCGTAATATGCTCATTGGCAGCACCTACGGCACTGCCCATATGTACATTCGTGATAATATGGTCTTCGTCAAATAGTATTTTTACAAGGTTCTTACGTATGTCTTCGTCCTCAGGCGCCACCTGCCTGACGTAGTCTGGATGATGGTCGGCCATGCGTGCCGCCACATTTTCGCACATGTCGTCATCCATCAGGATATTGGCAATCCACTTGGTGACGGTCTCAGCCGATGCCATGTCGTCATTATATACCACATCTTTTCCAGGGATGTCATATTCCGACCACGGAAACTCCTTTGTGGTGTGGGTCGCCTGGTCGTTGAGGGTGATGAAGCGTGCCGTGCCGCCGAAGGTGGGGGTCTCTACGCAGACGTAGAAGCGGTCCTGATAACTGATGATGTCGCCGCAGTGGTAGTAGCACTGGTCGTTGTTGGCAGCGTCGGTGATCTGCGGTGCGATGTTTCGCAGGTTTGTCAGGTCAAGGTCGGCCACGTCGCGGTTATACACAAATACGTCCTCGCAGTTGGGCAGCCGCCTGTACTTGTCGAAGGTGGCGGGAGTCTCCCTACTGCCCTTGGCCAGCGTGGCACCGGTGGCATAGCGGCACACCCACATCTTGTAGGTGCCCTGGCCGGCGGTGTTGGCGGTGATGTAGTGGTTCTTGGTCATGGCATAGATGTCGAACGCCTCGGTCTCGTGGTTGGTAGTCTGCTTGTAGAGCGTTTCGGTCTTGAGGTTCGTGCCGGAATACTTGGCCACGTTCAGCGAGATGTTGTTGCCGCTCATGGTGGCGGTGTTGTACACCAGGTGCAGGCCGTCCTCCTCCAGTTCTGCTGCCATCTGCTGCTTCGAGAGTCCGAAGATTTCCTGGAACGTGGCATCGGGCATCCCTTGGCACACGCTGCTGAAGTAGGCGGCGTTGTTGTACTGGTAGACTTTCTTATAGTCGAAGTCCTTGAAGTATTTCAGAGTCTTGTAACCGTTGTTGGTGGCAAGGTTCGTGGCCCAGGTCTCAGCGTGGGTCATGGCATACAGCAGTTCGGCCATGTTCTGCATGTGCTCGCGGTTGGTGCCCAGGCTCTTGGGCATGATGTGGGTGAGGCGCACGCGGTTCACTGTCTTGTTGACGGTCTTCACGTAGGGCGATGGCAGCTTGCTGAGCGTGATCCAGTGGCTGTCGCCCTTGCTGGCAGGACCGAAGGCGGGGCGCACGCAGATCCAGTAGTCCCACAGTCCGTCGACGTTCTGCTTCTTCACCACGTCGCCGAAGCGGTAGTAGGCCGTGCCGTTGAACGAGCCGTTGGCACCGTCGGCTATCTGCTCGGGGGTCTTGTAGACAATCTGCTTCAGGCCGGGCATCTGCTTGATGTCCACATCGACGGTGGCGAGCGACGCACCACCGGTCTGGCGGTAGGTGAGCGTGCCCACGAGGTCGTTCTGGTAGGTGTATGTCGTGGTGGAGGCCGTGACGGAGGATCCTGTCAACTGTGAGAAGCGCTCGGCGGCGGTCTCGATGTCGGAGGTGTTGACGATGCGCACGGTGTTGTCCGTGCCGTCGGCATCGCCGATGGCGGGAGCGTAGGTGGCATTCCGCCAGTCGTCGGGCATCACGTCGTCGGTGAGTTGGCCCACCACCTGCCAGAACGTGGCGGCATCGGCCATGTCCTGGTCGGCCTCCAGCTCGGCCTGTTGCTGCTTCTCCTCCTCGGAGAGTTCCTTGTCTTTGTCGCTGCACGAGGCGGCGACAAGGCTGAGGCCGCACATCAGCACGGCTGCAAGCGCAATGTTCGATAACTTTCTTGTCATAATGGTCTTATACCTTATTATATATATAAAGCCTGTTTACTTTCCATAGATGATGAACTCGCCGGGGTTGGCTGACGAAAGGTTGCCGAAGTGGTTGGCATTGACAATCCGGGCGTGCGAGGCGATGGTGTGCTTGGCCAGGTAGAGGAACAGGTCGTGGTAGTTAGTCCGTGGATTGTCGGAGAGACAGTTGTAGAAGTTCAGCGAGAAGCGGTCGCATAGCCATCCCCCCTTCACACTCCAGTTGTCGCCCCACGACTGCTCGTAGCGGTTGGCGCCGCTGATGCCCAAGGCTCCGTCGATGCCGTCCAGTGCGCTGATGACGCTCTCGCCGTAGCAGGGCTCTGCCACCACGAGTAGTTTGCGGCAGGTGGGGTCATCGCTGCTGCGCATCAGCCAGGCGGTCTGCTTCAGCTGTGCGGAGGTGAACCCGTTGTTCAAGTCATCATTGCGCCATTTGAAGGCATTGGTACCACCGTGTCCGCTCCAGAAGAGCAGCACGTTCTGGCCGGCATCGCGAGGCAGCACCGTGGGAATGCGGCTGGACTCGACACCGAGGAGGATGCTGCTGATGTCGGCGGCGCTCAGGCCGGCATTGTCGTAGTCGATGACGGCTGCGGGCAGTCCGTCGGTGCCGCCCATCAGGTCGGGACCGTTGTCGTCGGCACGTATCACATAGTTCTTGGCGGCGGCAGTGGCCTTGTCGACGACGAGGATGATGTGGTCGTCGTCGAATCCGCCCTTGCGCAGCAGTTGGTACATCATCATCACGTCGCCCATGTGGCGCACGTTGTCCGTCTCATGGCTGCCCTGCACGAGCACGGCATACTGGTCGGTCAGTGCGGGATAGGTGATGTTAGTGCCCTGGCCCGACTGGCTGGCGAAGTCGGCCTCGGCCTGGTTCTGGTCGTAGAGGTATTTCCACGCCTCCGTATTGTTGACAAGACGCTGGCTGCCGCTGTCGTCGTAATAGCCCAGGGTGACGAACAGTCCATCCCAAATCTGCCATTGCAGATAGGTGGTGTGCGATGCAGGGGCGTAGGATGCCGGGTCGAAGGCGATGTCGCCGGAGGCTCCTCGGAAGGCAGGCAGCTGACCGTTCTCCACACTCTTGAGGTAATTGGTCATCTCGGTTTCGTCCCACACAGCAGGGTCCAACTTGCCGCCGTTGCCCTTGGTAATGGCGATGATGGCATCGTTGATGCTGCCCACGGCGGGATTGTGCTCACGGTAGAAAGCGGCGAAGGCTGCCAGCATCAGGCCGTCGTAGAGTTTGCTTTCAGCAAAGGAGGGATACCAAGCGTAAAAATGCCGGTAACTCTCCACGAAGCCGGTGGTGGGGTCAGCGGACGGCGAAAAGCCCATGATGCCGTTGAGCACTTTTTCCGCGCTGTCGTCAAGGTCCCAGAGCACCCGCTGGCTGATGTCGGGCATGGCGTAAAAAGTGTTGGCGGTAACAAAATAACTTTGAAAGAGGTTACTCGACGGAGAGTCGAATATGGTGGCAACGTCGGTCCCCACAGCTTTGGCAAGCACCTGGCGATACTCGTTGATGAGGTCGTACAGTTGCTGTATATTCTCCACTGCACAGAACCTGGCAATCTGGCCGCGACTGGTGACGCCAAATCCGTCGCGATTGCGGGCGGCAAGCATCTTTGTTGCCAGTTCGGTTTTGTCCTGATACTGCAAGTTCTCGAGCAGGGTGATGTCGTAGTTCTCGGCGAAGAAGGGTGCCCAGTATTCGAAAGTCATCCCGTAGGTGGTGGCTGGCGAATAGAAGAAGCATGAGTCTCGGGTATAGCCCCGATACTCATTAAAGACGGCAAACGAACTCATCATGGTCTCTACCAGCGAGGCATCGCTCTCGGTGAGAGCCCATAGGAAGGGGTCGTCGCTTTTGTTGTCTTTCACCTTCTTGACGGCATAGCGGCGCAGAATCTCCTCGCTGGTGGCAGTGGGCACGATGAGCGGCTTCTTGGCATCGTGGCAGGCTGGGGCAAAGGCCGCCACGGCATCATTGCCGAAGGGGCCGATGATAGCTGTGATGTCGTCGCGCCCTGCCAGCGTATTACTCAGGGCGGTCATGTCTTCCGTATCCTCGTTGTACCACTCTATGTTCAGGCTGATGGCCAGCGTGTCCTGACGCTGGGCTTCGGTCAGGTTGCGCGTAAACATACGCGCAACGCGCTCCAGTGGCTCTTTCGAGGCGGCATCGCTCAGGGGAGCCACTACGGCCACGGTCTTCTCTACCCAGTGGCGGGCAGGCACGATTTCTGTCACGGTGTCGCCGTCCTTACAGGCGGTGAGCATCGTCAAGAGGATAAGCACAACAGCGGCAGCCCATTTATTACTTCTCATAGCGGTAGTCATAATATTCAATGTTCAATGTTAAATGTTAAATATTCTTCCTCCTTTTTGACGGCTTCTTCATGAATCTGCTTAAGTAGTTCTTCGCTTATCGGGTCTCTTTCCATAGACATTTCCTGCGTGATGTAATTGCGCAGATGCACTTTCAACTCGGTATAGCCTGAGGCGAGACCCAGCGACTGGTGCTTGGGCATGCCTTCGCCGGAGAACCAGAGCTTGATGTTATCCATCATGGCCCAGTCGACGTGCTTCACGACAGAATACTGACAATTGGGCATTTGCCCCACGACGTCGACACCCATGACGATGTAATTCTGAATAGTCAGGGACAAGCGCATGAACACGGAATTGGCACCGCCACAGACGGGTATAAGCGCCGTTCCGTAGGAATCGTCGCTGTCCTGCGCTTCGTAGTCACGCAGCATTTTCAGGGCCTGCGAGTCATAAATGCCGTAGCCCTCACCGGCATGCTGGCCGATGTACACTGTCGTGAGGCGTTTTTTCATCCACGGTTTCGTAGGAATCCAGTCGGTAGCATAGCCGTCCTTGTAGCCCTGCATGGCGTCGCTGACGGGCTTGTCGTCGGGGTTGGCACCTATCAACAGGGCTTTCGGATAGAAATGGGGCGCGATGGCACCCGCCTCGTACATGGCACCATAGTAGGGCATGTAGATGGTGGAGCCCTTGCCGTCTAAGGGTGTAGAGGTCTCGAGGTAGAGCAGGTCGGCACGTGGATTGCCCTCCAGCCGCTTGTTGTTCTGGCGCAGCCACGTGTCGTAGTCCGAACTGGCCACGATGAGCAGGCGGCGGATGGTGTCGCCCGGCGCTTCCATCTGCCGGAAGATGTCCTCCAGATAGGCCAGCCCTTCCTCTTTCGTTGCTGGCGACAGATGCAGGGTGCGTATTTCTCTCAGGTTTGTGACATCCTCAACGCCCGTGTATATCAGGTCGTTATACGACCGGTCGCCCAAGGCATCGGGGCTATAGACCACCGTCACCAGCGGCCTCGTCGAGGGTGCGTCAGACGGGTCGGGCGTGTAAATCGTCTCGTCGTCTTTTGAACACGATGTCAGCACACTTACACTGCCCAAAAGCAGCAGGGAGACGGAGAGCATCGCAGCACGGCTGACACCCTGCTGCACGGCGCGGTCGATGAGCGTCTGGTTGCGACGCACCTCGCGCACGATGACGTCGTTCTTCTCCTTCAGCTCGTTGTTCTTGTGTATCAGGCGCACCACCAGTGCACCCACCACGATGGCCATCACCACCAAGGCAACGGCCAGCAGAACGATTAATGTTGTAGTTTCCACCATAGTTTATTTTGTTCTCTTGATTTTTTCTATTTCTCTTTACTCTTTTAGAGAAATTCGTTGGCAAAATTACAAATAAAAGTCCGTACTCACTAGAGTACAGACAAATGGTCGGGTGGTTTCAGACAAATAATCGGGTGGTTTCAGCGATAATTCGACGAAAACGACAATCCGTCGGATATAAAACGGCGGATTGTCAAAGTGGAAAAGCTATCCTTTCGTCTGCTTGTAGGCGGTGGGGGTCATGCCGTACTTGGCGCGGAAGTTGCGGGTGAAGGTGTCGGCACTGGTGAAGCCGCTGGCCTGACTGACCTGCTCGACAGTGAGGTCGGGCTGGTCGTTCAGCAAGCGGATGGCATAGTCGAGGCGCAGTTCGCGGACGTATGCCGGCAGTGAAACACTGTTGCTGCCCTGCGCGAAGGCGGCACCGATGCGCTCCTTCGAGAGGCCGGTGCGGTCGATAAGCGACTGTCGGCCGAAGTCGGGCTGGAGGAAGAGTTGCTCGTTCTCTATCAGGTCACGCAGGCAGAGGAAGAGTTGCTCGTCGGAGAGTTCGGTGAAATCGGAGATGGCTAACTCAGGATTGGCCGGATGAACTGACGTCTCTGCCGAAATGCTCAACTCACGGTATTTCTCCTTATACTCCACCGCCTCGGTAATCTGCTGGGCAAGGATGCGATTGCGTTGCTGAGTGATACGCCACTGGCGGAAGGCATACAGGGCAAAGGCAAGAATCAGCAGGGCGAGGCTGCCAGTGGCAATGCTGATGGTATTGGCGATGCGCTTGCTGGCTCGCTGCTGCTCTATCTCGCGTTGCTGTTCCTGGGCGTGGTAGCGGGCGGCA
>CAMHKU010000111.1 GCA_946185805.1 uncultured Prevotellaceae bacterium
AACATGAAGGGCAACATCTACGACCTCGGCGTGCTCTTCGACGACGACGGCAAGGTCTATGCCATCCACGGCTACGGCACGGTAAAGTGTACCGAGTTGGAGCCCGACATGAGCGGCCCCAAGGAGGGCACCGAGCGTGTCATCATTCCCGAGGGCAACGGTGTGGGCGAGGGTCACCACATGTATAAGATCAACGGCATGTACTACCTCATCTCGACCGACTACCGCCCCAACGGTCGCACGCTCTGCTCGCGTTCGAAGAGCATCTGGGGACCCTACGAGACACGCGTCATCACCGCCGACGAGAACTACGGCTACCACGCCGCCTCGCTCACCCAGGTGCCGCGTGGCGAGAAGTACCGCATCGGCGAAGACGGCACGAAGTTCCAGCTCGGCCCCGTTGACAAGGATGCCACCGCCTGCACCAACGCCCATCAGGGTGGCATCGTGCAGTTTACCGACGGCTCGTGGTGGGCACTGTTCATGCAGGATTTTCACTCCATCGGGCGCACCGTCTGCCTGATGCCGATGACGTGGAAGGACGGCTGGCCCATGGTGGGACTTGAAGGCAACCTCGGCCGCGCGCCACGTACATGGTTTAAGCCAGGCGTAGCCTCCCCCTCCGCCCCCGAGGGGGCTGCAATGCCTATAGCTATAGAAGCCCCCTCGGGGGCAGTAGGGGGGGCATACGACCGCTCTGACGACTTCAACTACACCTCAGCCACGCGCTTGGCTACGCCTTATTCGAAAAAGGCTCTCAAGCCTATCTGGCAGTGGAACCATAATCCCGACGACACAAAGTGGAGCCTGAAGGGTGGCCGTCTGCGTATACAGTCGCAGCCCGCCGAACAGCTCATGTGGGCGCGCAACACGCTGACCCAGCGCGTCATCGGTCCGAAGAGCGTTACTACTGTTGAACTCTACTTAAATGGTATGAAAGACGGCGACGTCTGTGGCCTTGGCAATATCAATGTGCCCTGCTCGTGGATAGGTATCGTCAAGGATGGCAACGCGCTCACCCTGCGCTGCTTCGAACAGCTTACCAATGACACCGTTACTGTGCCCGTTGGTTTTGCCAACGGGAAAATCTGGCTCCGCAGCATCGGCGACTACAATAACGACCAGGCGCAGTATGCCTACAGCACCGACGGCAAGACGTTTCAGACGCTGGGCCGCATGATGCCGCTCAGCTATCAGCTTATCTCGTTCCAAGGTTCGCGCCACGCCCTCTTTGCTTTCAACACGAAGGGCAAGCAGGGCGGCTATGCCGAGTTCGACAATTTCACCGTCGAGGAACCCTGTGCCGACCGCTCGAAGAACATCCCCTATGGCAAGACGCTGGCCAAGCCCGACGCCGCCGACCGCTGGTTCCGTATCATCAACAAGGCCAACGGACGGCCCGCCGTCTGCGACCCTCACGGTCTGCTCTACGACACCCGTCCCGCCGACCGCAGCGAGCGAACGCTGTTCCGCATCATCGACCGTGGTCAGGGCAAGGTGTCGCTGCAGTGTAAGGACGGCCGCTACCTGAAGGTCTACGGCCAGGGCCTGCCCGGCGACGTGCGCTTCACCAACGACGAAAGAGAAGCCGAGGTGTTCCTCTGGCAGGATTACCTCGACCACGACTTCATGCTCTTCTCGCTCAGGAACCACCGCTATATCGGCAAGAGCCCCACCACCGGCAGCCCTTATTCCATGGACTTCCCTGGTGCCGACCCCGCCCGCCGTAACGGCGCCGTCCTGCAGTGGGAGGGAGTTAAATGAAAAGTGAAAAGTGAAGAGTGAAAAGTGAAGAGTGAAAAGTGAAAAGTGAAGAATTTGCTACCGCCATACCCTCTGCAGAGAAAACGGCGGTAGCAAATTCTTCACTCTTCACTTTTCACTCTTCACTTCTTATAGGAAAGTGCTGCGCCGATGGCGGTGCAGTATTGTGAGTATTTGGGTATATGGAATCGGATGTTGTAGAGCGACTCTAGCGGCGGAAACACATCTTTACACTGGGGCAACAGCGTCAGATTGCCAATGAGCACGAAGTCGCGAATGTCGCAGCCACGGCTCGACAGCCAGGCGGCGGAGCCTATCGTCTGTAGTACCATCGAGATAATGCCTGCAGCAATGTCCTCCTTCGACGCATCGCTCTTTGCCTTGGCCAGAATGCTGGCAGTAGCGTTCATGGGAAGTCCGGGCAGCGGCTCTGCAGAAATGTCGCCGATAAGCAGGTTGACGTTCTTGATGTTACCCTGCATGGCCAGTGCCGATACGGTTTTGATGTCGCTGGTGTTCAGCAGTAGGCGTGCCAGACCGGCCAGTGTGCCGCCTCCTACGCCGATGCCGCCGATGTGGCGCATCTCGTCGCCGTCGCACAGTACGAAACTCGTACCCGTGCCCATCGACACGACGATGGTATGGTCGAGTTTCGACTCATAGCGGGCACCCAGACCGTCGGCTCTGAACTCTTCAACCTTTTGCGTCGGCAGTCCGTAGACGCCGACTTTGACGTATGCTGACCCTACGCCTGTAAGCATCACCTGCTCTACGTCTTGAAGTATGATGTCGTTGTCGTGCAGGTACTTGCCAAAGGCGCCGTAGAGCGACGTAATAGGGTCGGCGGCAGTAATGCGTGTCGGCGATGTTATCCGGCCGTTTTTCAAACCAACGATTTTCGTGGTCGATATGCCTACGTCTATTCCAATAATTATTCCCATTTGCCAGTTATTTATTGTTCAAACTTTGCAATCTTGTCCATGTAATATTTCCTCAGGTCCTGCCAGCGGTAGTATGGTCCGCTGACGGGCGTCACGGGCAGTGTCATCTCGCGCTCGTTGAGCAGTGCTTTCACCAAGATGTCGCTGCTGCCGCCTTCGCCGAGCGATGGGTTGGTAGCTTTCTTGGGCTTGTAGAACACCAGCTGCACGTTGCAGGCCATGGGGAAGATACGGTAGTTGCGCCATACGTGGTCGAGCGTGTCAAGATTCTCAACCTTGGCACCGCACTGTCCTAGTTCTAAGAGGCAGGCCAGGGGCATGACGCACACCTCGTGGCCGAAGCGCAGCGTGGCCTGCGTCTGGCTCACGGTGTCGGCTGTCTCAATGATATTCTTCAGCAGGTTCAGCTGCGAGAACGCCATCACACCGCCCGTCTGCGGGGCGTGGCTGTATTCCAGGTACCAGCCGATGTTGCGCTGCTGCCACTGGTCGTAGATTTCCTGCTCGGTGAAGAGGTTGAAGAAGTCGATGTCCGTGTCGTGGCTCTGCATGTTGGTGGCAATGTCGAAGAGCTGGCGCATGAGGTGGCCGGCGCGCACGTTGTCGAACACCCACTGCTGGTCGTTGAACAGCAGCTTCATCAGGCGCTCGGGGTGGGTCAGCTTCTGCATATACTCGTTTCTCAGGGCTTTGCCCTTGCGGCTCTGTTCCTTCAGCCTGTCGCTCCACTGCTGGTTGAGGTAGTATTGCAGCGACTCACTCACGTCGTTGTGGAAGCGTGTCGTGGGGTTGGCGGCGGCCAGCTCCTCACACTCGGCCTCCATCGACAGTATGCAGCGGATGACCACCGTCGAGCGGGCGTCGATGGCCACGTTCTTGGTCTTAAAAATCTCGGGGAAGTTTTTGGCCATTCTGCTACCTATGCCGTGGTGTTGGCGCTCGCCGACGGTGGTGAGCTCGCCCAGTCGCTTGATGGTGGTGGGGTAGAATCGCTCCAGCTTCTCCAGCGTGGCCTTGCCCTCGGCGGTCAGTTTGCCGGCCTTGTCGGCGTCGCGCAGGATGCCCAGGGGGTTGGTGTAGTCGCCCTCACTAATGAGCCATCGCGAGCCGTGGCGGCCGTAGTGGCTCATGTAGAACGGCACGTAGCCTTTGGGCGCGGGTGTCAGTGGCGTGGTGGCCAGCTGGTGGTCGTAGTCCAGATAGTTACTGCCCGAGAGGTAGATGTTCTGCTTAATCTCCTCGCGGGCCGTCTGTGCTGTCGTGCCGACGGCGCAGGCCATCAGCAGCAGGGCGGTCATTGTTTTCTTCATCTTCGTTTTGGCACTATAAAATTGATCGGGAGTGTGGGCATCCTCGCCCACCACGGGTGCGAGCAAGGGCGCCCGCGTTCCCAGAATTGATTGCAAAGGTACGAAAAGCATTGCAAACGGCAAAGGAAAACAAAAATAATTACCTTTTGCCTACATTCTTTAACTGTTTAACATTCCTCCGATAATCTCCCACTCGCTGAGCGTGCGCTCCTCGGTGCTGAAGCTGATGCCTACCTTGTGGAGGCGCAGCCCTTCGCGGCTGTAGGGCAGCAGGTAGCCCTTCTGGTCTATCTGCTGTAGGGCCTCGGCGGCGGGGCGGTCGATCTTCAGCTCCATCACGTATAGGTCGGTCGCGGTCTGCATCACCATGTCGATGCGGCCCTTGGCCGTGCGCACCTCCATCTGCACGTAGCGCCCCAGGAGCGAGAAGACGACGTAGAGCATCGTCTGGTAATGGCCCTCCGAGGTGGCGTTCTCGGCGTAGGGCACTGAGGCAAGGTAGACCTTCAGCGTCTGTAGCGCCTCGTCGAGGTCGTCGCGGCGCATGGCGCGGTAAACGTCGGCCACCACGTTCTTGGCGTTGATGGTGTTCTGCTCTAAATAATATGGTATCAGGGCACTGATCATGCCGTTACGCACCTCACGGTTAGGATAGCGCAGGGTGTAGGTGTCCATGTCGCGGTCGTAATCCTTGATGGTGAGGTAGCCGCTCTGATAGAAGAAGGGCATCGCCGTGGTCATTTTCTCTGTAGGGGCATCAAACTCATGGGCCTCGCAGAGACAGCCGTCGTCGAAGTTAACGACGCGGGCGCCGAACTTCTCAAGCATGTGCAGCAGCGACGAGGGCGTGCCCGTGTCAAACCAATAGTCTTTCATCTCGCTCCACTTGAAAGCCTGCAGCAGGCTGTAGGGATTGTAGACGTCCTTTCGGTCGCGGGCAAAATGGTAGCCGTCGTAGTTGCGCTTCAACTGGTTCAGGGTTTCTTCTACCGTCAGGTCATTATCGTGCGCCAGATGCTCCACCCAGGGCATCATCTGCGTCTCCAGCTCTTCCTGCGTGATGCCACAAAGCGCAGAATATTGCGGCAGCATCGTAATCTTGTCCAGGTTGTTGAGCTCGCTGAAGATGCTCACCTGCGAGAATTTGGTAATGCCCGTGATAAACACGAAGCGCAGGTAGGGGTCGCAGTCCTTCAGACAGCTGAGGAACGCCCGCACCGTCTGGCGCATCTCTGCGAGCCGCTCCGGCTCATGGAGCACCGATAGCAGCGGGGCATCGTACTCGTCAATGATGACTACGGCTTTCTGGCCGGTCAGCACAGGTGTCTTTTCAATCAGATTCTGTAGGCGAGCGCCAGGGTCGTCATTAGATTTAATCACTCCAAATTGCTCCTCATACCTACTCAGTTGCAACTCTATCCTGTTGTTGAATTCCTCACGCGTGCCGCTCTTCATCGTGGCCAGGCTAAAGAGCAGCACGGGGTGCCGGCGCCACTCCGTCTCCAACTGCTCCATAGCCAGCCCTTGGAACAGGTCGCGGCGACCCTCGAAATAGCTCTTCAGCGTAGAGCAGAGCACACTCTTGCCAAAGCGCCGCGGACGGCTCAAGAACACATAGCTGCAGTTCTGCGTCAACTCATAGATGAGTGCCGTCTTGTCTACATAGAGATAGTCACCTTCCCTAATCTTCTCAAAGGTCTGTATGCCCGTGGGCAGTCGTTTCAGTTGGTTTGCCATAGTCGTCTGTTCCGCCAATTAGTATTTTGTCGTGCAAAAATACTTTTTTTTTTTGAAAGTTCCAAATTTACGTTTCTTTTTCTTGTGGCTACCACATATAATTGGTATTGAAAGGCTCTACGAACTATACATGGCGGCATAAGAAGCGCCGTTTGCTCGTCAGAACCGCCCCCCATGATTGCGGCGTACCAAGGGAAAACTGAGAAGTTACCAGCAGCCAGCCTTACCTTGAAAATAAATAAAAGGTCGGACATAAATGACGAAAAAAGGGAAAAGATTTGGCCGTTTCGATTTTTTTTGCTTAGCTTTGCAGCAAACATCTAACGCTAGCAGTCATGGGAAAATACTTAGACCCGAGAGCCGACCTGTGATTCAACCCTTCACGTCAAAGCCAAACGGCTGATTGCCAGTGTATTGACATGAAGGGTTCTTTGTAAGTATCTTATGACAGATTGATGAGGCATAAAGACCTCAAAAAAAACGTTCTCCCAAGAAGATTTTCTTCCGAAAAGGGGGATAATAAGCGTATTTTTGTACCTTTGCAACGAAGTGGAGATATAAACCGACATCGTATGAGACAGACATTACAACTTATATTATATATTATACGTAGCCGTGGCTACTGTCTTGGCGGCAGGCTGCACGGGCAAACGTTCTCAGACTGCCAAGGAGAGTGACAGGCACACGACAGCATCCGTAACAGCCTCAAGGGCCAGCAGGACGTATTGGAGATGCTGGCCTACGTGGCGCGGAAGCAGTACGACACCACCGCCTGGCTTCAGCCGCACCACCACCTTCTACCACGACTTCAAGGCTCGCTACGGCATGCCTCCGGCAGAATATCGGGCACAACATAAAGCATGACAACAATGAAGAAGTTATTCCCGCCAGACCCGAAGCCTGCGGGTTCCACGCGACAAGAAATGGGGGCTTGGGGCGGTTTTGTCACAAATTGACTGCCGTGTCGCATATAGTCCTGACGAAAATCAGCAAAAAGTTTGTTTTTGTTCGGAATATTGTCGTATCTTTGCAATGTCAATCAGAACAAACAACATCTGAGCGACACGAGATAAGAAACAATAAGTCAAACAATTAAAAAATTTGTAAGATTATGAAGCAGAATGAAGAGAACAGCCAGAAGGCTCAGGAGTTGACAAATGAAGAGTTAGAGCAGGTAAACGGCTCAGGTCCTAGTGTCCAAGATATATTGAAATCTACCACTGCTATATTGATGTTTTTGTGAACTCACAGAGGACAGGTCCCGCAAGTTCAGCAAGAGAACAAGAAGCAGTTAGTTTAACAATTTAAAAAGAATCAAGGGGACAGGTCTTTGATCCAGGCCTGAATCAAAGACCTGTCCCCTTGATTCCTTGGGCAGCGTTCTCCGTAAAGACAATAAGTAATAAGCATTTAAACAAAAACATTCATGAGAAAGATGATGAATTGGGTGATGGCCGCCACCCGACCATTGGTGCTCACCATGGTCTTTTGCGGCACAACATTAGGCTTGACAGCATGTAAGGAAGCCAAGGCACAGGAGGACAATCCCGT
>CAMHKU010000112.1 GCA_946185805.1 uncultured Prevotellaceae bacterium
TGATGCTACGCTCGTTCTCGTAGTCATCGTAATAGTAATGGTCGGTACCGATGTCGAAGAAACGGTAGCGCTTCAGATGGATAATCTGATGTATCTCAAAATATAAACAAATTGTTTTCATATTCTTATTTTACTATTTTACAATTTCACTATTATACTATTAAAGTCGGCATTGCAATTGTCCAATCGTGAAATAGTCCAATTGTCCAATGCTACTGTTCCCACCCTAAAGTCCTTCTGTAGAGTGTGCGGATCCAGGTGCCCACCTTCTCCCAGGTAATCTGGTCTACCTCGCGCTTGCCTTCCTCCTTGAGATACTGGAATAGGCTCTCGTTCATGCAGATAGAGTAGATGGCGTCGGCCAGAGCGTGGATGTCCCAATAGTCAACCTTGATGCAGTTGTTGAGAATCTCGGCGCAGCCCGACTGCTTGGAGATAATCGACGGCGTGCCGCACTGCATGGCCTCCAGCGGCGAGATGCCGAAGGGCTCGGAGACAGAGGGCATGACATAGACGTCGCTGTCCTTGAGGCATTCATAAACCTGCTTTCCGCGCATGAAGCCCGGGAAGTGGAAGCGGTCGGCAATGCCGCGCTCGGCGGCCAGGTAAATCATTTGGTCCATCATGTCGCCTGAACCTGCCATGCAGAAACGAACGTTGCGGGTGCGATGGAGCACCATGTTGGCAGCCTCGACGAAATACTCGGGGCCCTTCTGCATGGTGATACGTCCGAGGAAGGTCACCACCTTCTCCTTGCCCGTATGGTCGGGACGCGGAATGGCCTGATACTCGTCGGGCAGGGGGTAGACGGCGTTGTGTACGGTGAAGCACTTGCGCGGATCCTGATGATACTGGTTGATGACGGTCTGGCGCGTCAGCTCCGACACACACATGATGCAGTCGGCCCAGTCCATGCCGTTTTTCTCTATCGAGTAGACGGTGGGATTCACCTTGCCGCGCGAGCGGTCGAAGTCGGTGGCATGCACGTGGATGCACAGGGGCTTGCCAGAGACCTGCTTGGCATGGATGCCGGCGGGGAAGGTGAGCCAGTCGTGGGCATGTATAATGTCGAACTCCTCGGTGCGGGCCACCTGTCCGGCAATGATCGAGTAGTTATTGATTTCCTCGTGCAAGTTGCCAGGATAGCCCCCGGCAAACTCCATGGCGCCGAGGTCGTTGACGTTCATATAGTTGAAGTCGGCATAGATATGGTCGCGCAGCTTGAAGTAGTAGTCGGGGTCCATGATGTTGCCCACGCGCTGCTTCACGTAGTCATAGTCGACGTCGCGCCAGGCAATGGGCACGCAGTTCATGGCCACGATGCGGGCGGCATGCTGACTCTCATCGCCGAAGGGGTGGGGCAGGCAGAGCACGGTCTCGATGTCGCCCTGTGCCTTCAGGCCCTCAGATATTCCATAGTTAGCGGTGGCGAGTCCACCAAACACATGAGGAGGATACTCCCATCCAAACATTAATACTTTCATAATTTCTTTTATTTTGGGAGTTAGAAGGAGTTAGATGGAGATAATCCTTCTTACTTCTTCTTACTTCTTCATTTTTGATACGAATACTTCTCCAGTAACTTCAGCGTGCGCAGGATTTCTGCCACGTTCATGGCGAAGGCCATGGCGCCTCGTCCGTGGAACGGCGGGTTGCCGTCGAAGAGTTCAGAGATGGTACCGATAGCGTGATAGTCAATTTCATCCTCGTAGCCCACCATCTGCCGCTCGATGAACGACAGGCGCGAGCGCTTGTAGAGTTTCAGGCAGGCCTCCATGTAGAAGCCTCCGAGCCACGGCCATGCCGTGCCCTGGTGGTAGGCGTAGTCGCGCTGCGTCTGCGGACCCACATACATCGGGTTGTAGCCGCCGCTCTTAGGCGACAGCGAGCGCAGGCCCTTGGGCGTGAGCAGCTCGCGCGTACATATATCAACTACGCTCTTCATCTGCTGCTGCGACAGCGGCGAGTAGTCCAGAGCCACGGCGAAAATCATGTTCGGGCGCACGCTCCAGTCCATGTTCTGGCCGTCGACATAGTCGAGCAGGTAGCCGTACTCGTTGACAAAGGTCTCTACGAACGATTGCTTGGTCACGGCGGCGCGCTCCTCCAGCTGCTGTGCCTCCTCCTGACGGCCCTGGTCGGCGAGCATGGCGGCACAGAACTTCTGGGCGTTATACCACAGGGCGTTGAACTCTACGATATAGCCCGAGCGGGGCACCACCGGGCGGCCATTGGCCGTGGAGTTCATCCAGGTGACGGCCTGGTCGCGGCCGTTGCTGTATACCAGCCCGTTGTCGTCGAGGCGCAGGTTGGGGTGCCCACCTTTTATAATATAGTTGACGATGTCGTAGACCAGCTGTCCGTAGCGGCTGTAGCCCTCGTCCTTGCCGGCATCCTTGACATACTGCTGTATAGCCCAGATGGCCCACAGGGGCACGTCGGGCTGCTCTATCTCGTAGATCTTCACGCTCAGGGGCTTCTCCTCCATCAGCTCGCGCAGGCCCTTCTCGGCCGTTTTCATCACATGCTCGAAATAGTCGCGCTCGCCGATGGCCAGCGTCAGTCCGGGCAGTGCTATAAATGTGTCGCGGGCACGGGTCTTAAACCACGGATAGCCGGCCAGCAGGTAGCGGTCGTCGTTATCGTCAAGCTCCTGCGAACTGCCGCTGCGGCGGTCGCGGAAGTGGAACTGATGAGCGGCCGTCACCAGACAGTGGTAGAAGTTGTCGCGAGGCTGGCGCAGGGCTATCTCGTCGTCGAAGAGCTTCTTCAGCCCTGTAGCCTTCGTCTGCGACGTAGAGGCGGCGAAGACGATGCTTTCGCCCTTCTTGATAGGCATCTCGAAGTAGCCGGGCACGTAGAGGTCTTCGTTGCTGGCGTAGCCGCGCTCCTGCTCCTTGGGATACTCTATGCCGCGATACCAGTCGGGCATGAACACGAACTCGTTCTTCTTCGAGAACTGCATGTACAGGTCGGGATAGCCGGCATACATGCAGGTCTTGATGCCGTGGTCTATCTCCTTGTACTCGCGGCTGGCCGTCATGTTCTCGTGCGTAAACTGTCGCACCGAGCGGAAAGCCAGGAAGGGGCGGAAGCGCAGCGTCGTGGCCGAGTGGGCGTCTACCAGAGTGTAGCGAATCAGGATGCGGTCTTCGTAGGCCTGGAAGATGGCCTCTTTCTTGAGAACCACACCGCCCACGCGGTAGGTGGTCGTCGGCACGAGACTGGCGTCAAACTCACGGATGTACTTGTGTCCGTTAGGACTGAATGTGTTGCCCTGATACTTGTGGAGTCCCAGGTTGAATTCTGCTCCGTGCTGTATCACCGTACAGTCTAACGACGACAACAGCACATGGTTGTCGTCGTCCAATTCAGGTACGGGAACGACCAGCAGTCCGTGGTACTTACGGGTGTTGCAGTCGACGAGTGTCGACGAGCTGTAAGCCCCAGAGCGGTTGGTGCGGAGCAATTCACGACGCAGACTCTCCTGAAGGTTAGTCATCACGGCTTTTTCGAATCGTAAATAACTCATAGTTCCTATTTTAAGGTTTCGTAAAATTTTTGTTGTTTTAGATTTCGTAGCCCCAAAGGTAGTCATTTTTCTTTAGCCAACAAAGGAAATAAGGTTATTTAACATAAAAACAAGATTCAAGTTGAATCAAGTTGAAGAATTACCTCATGATATAGACATCCTCCATGTGGTTGATGATAGGGTGGGGCGTGCCGAGTGTGCCCACCACAGTGATGATGTCGAAGCGGATGGAGTAGTCAATCTTTTTGTATTTCACATAGTGATTGATAGCGTGGCGCAGGTTGCGGCGCTTCCTCCAGTCCACAGCCTGTTCGGGTGTTCCGAAATCGGTGTTGTGACGTGTTTTTACTTCTACGAAGACAATCGTATCATCATGGCGGGCGATGATGTCGATGTCGCGGTGGCCGGAGTGCCAGTCGCGCTCCAGGATGATGTAGCCCAGGTTGCGCAGATAGTTGACAGCCACCTCCTCACCCCAGATACCCATCTGTGAGTGCTCGGAAATTTCATCGAAGCCCGCCTTCTTGGTGTGTTTCTTTTTCAGCAGTCGTTCGCAGCGTTCGAAGGCAGGCCGCACCCATCCGTCACGGTCACGCACGTTGGGCAGCAGGCGTTCCAGTGCCAAATAAATCTTGTTGGCCTCTTCTATACGTCCTTCGTTGAGGCAGAATTTGAGCATATCGATGGCCGTCCAGAACATGGCTGACGACGCTCGCGGACCCTTATCCACAGCATACAACTGTCGGGCGGCCTCGTAAGCCTGCTCCGTCAGTCCCTGTTTGCGCAGTTCGAATATCTCTGTGGTAGTCATTGTAAAACTATTTTGTGGATCTATATTAGGCCATCCACGCCTGTCGCTCTTCGTCGCTCATCTTCTCGATGGCGTAGCGTAAGGTGGTGCGGGGCATCTCTTGGGCATGCTGGCGGAGAAAGTCACGTAACAGGTCCATACCGCAGCGCTTACCCATTTCGCGCAACATCCAGCCTACGGCCTTGTGCATTAGGTCGTGCGTATGATGGAGGTGCATCTCGGCATAGCGCAGACACCACGACGGATCGCCCTGTTGGGATGTCTTCCACGTGCAGACGATGCTCATGCGCTGCCGCCAGAGGTTGTCGCTCTTTGCAAGACCATCCAGTACCCGCTGCTTGATTGCCCGCTCTTCCTTTGGGGAAACGTGTGACAGGCAGGAGCAATCTTCCCCCTCTCGTGAGGATAAAAGAGGGACTGTTAGCCAACCTCCCAGAATCTTCGGGGCTGACAAATCCACAAAGTCCCAGTTGTTGGCCTGTCCGGCATATTGCAGGTACATCGTCAGAATTTCGTCGCGCCCCCGGATGGCCTCTTCATCACGTATCTGTCGTTTAGTCGACAGCCGCTCAAACTTCGATACCAGTATCAGTAATCCGCCGAGCCGCACCTCATGCCACTTCGATAGCAGCAGTTCCGGCACTTCGCCCAGCGGGAAATCCTTTGCTATAGCCCTGACCACCTCGCGTGTCTGCGGCACCTTCAATCCCAGAAATTCGTCGCCCTCGCCATACTCCCCCGGTCCAGTCTTGAAGAACCGCATCAGTACCTGTCGCTGCTCGTCGTTATGCAGCGCCTCCATATAGTCGATAACCTCTCTTGCCGTCATACACTTGTGACCATCGCTTTGATACGCTTCAGTAGTTTTTTTGTGCAAAGATACACAAAAACGGGAGGAATACAAAACAAAAAAACAATTTTTTGTTTTGTATTGTTCTTGCTTATTCGTACCTTTGTGGTCGAAAAGGAAGTCGATAGGAAAAAAGCATAAGTGTACATGGAACAAAACAGAGATTTGCAGGTGGCATGGGACTTCGTGGAGAACACGGGGCACAGCATCTTCCTCACCGGTAAGGCCGGAACGGGCAAGACGACGTTTCTGAAGGCGGTGGTGAAGCACTCGCGCAAGCGTCCCATCGTGGTGGCACCGACAGGCGTGGCAGCCATCAATGCCGGTGGCGTGACCATTCACTCGTTTTTCCAGTTGCCCTTCTCGCCATACGTGCCCGGGGCGAAGGTGGATTCAAAATATGATTTCGGACGCGAGAAACGTAAGATTATCGCTTCCATCGACCTGCTGATAATCGACGAAATCTCGATGGTGCGTGCCGACCTACTCGATGCCATCGACAGCGTGCTGCGACGCTTCCGCGACCGTTACCAGCCCTTTGGCGGTGTACAGCTACTGATGATTGGCGACCTGGCACAGCTCACGCCTGTGGTCACACCCGAGGACGAGCAGGTGCTGAAACCTTATTACGACACCCCGTATTTTTTCGGTTCCAAAGCGTTGCAGCAGATTGACTACGTCACCATCCAACTGGAGCACGTCTATCGTCAACAAGACTCCAAGTTCATCGAGATATTGAATCAGGTAAGGAGCGGCCATCCGTCGCAGGAAGCACTGGACGCCCTAAACACACGGGCGGTAGCGAATTCTTCACTCCTCACTCTTCACTCTTCACTTAAAAGCGCCATTCGCTTGACCACCCACAACAACCTCGCCAACTTTTACAATGAGTCGGAATTACAAAAACTGCCCGGCCGTGCATTCCAGTACCGGGCAGAGGTGAAGGGCACGTTCCCCGATTATTCTTATCCCACGGCAGAGACGCTGGTGCTGAAGCAGGGCGCACAGGTGATGTTCGTTAAGAACGATCCGTCGGGTGAGCACCGCTATTACAACGGGCGCATCGGACATATACAGGAGATTGACGAGCAACGGCTGACCGTATATTGTGACGGCGACGCTGATGCCATCGAGGTGGAACCACAGGAATGGGAGAACACCCATTACACGTTGAACGAGAAGACGCGCGAGATAGAAGCTGAGGTGCAGGGCACGTTCAAGCAAATGCCGCTGCGATTGGCGTGGGCCATCACTATCCACAAGAGTCAGGGCCTGACCTTCGACCGGGCCATCATCGATGCCAACCAGTCGTTTGCCCCCGGTCAGGTGTATGTGGCGCTGAGCCGCTGTCGCACGCTTGAAGGATTGATGCTGGCATCCCCCCTGCAGGCACGCGCCATCATCAACGACGAACGCGTAGACTCGTACATCGTACAACAGGAATCGGAGGCACAGCGCAGCATCGAACAACTGCCGCAGTTGAAACATGAGTACGAGCGCTACCTGCTGCTGCAACTCTTCGACTTCCGGTCGCTGCTCTACCAGCAGGAGACGATGGTGCGCCTCTTTGCCGAGTTCTTCTACCACAGTCATGCCTCGCTCAAGCAACTCCACGACCAGGCCCTGATAGACTTCCGCCAGAAGGTCATCGATGTGGCTGTGAAGTGGCAGCAGAAGATAAAGACGATGACCATCGAGCAGTTGCACGACAGCAACTTCCTGGACCGTGTGAAACGTAGTGCCGACTACTTTGCCGACACGCTGAACATCATCCTCGCCAAGCCCCTGGAGCTCACAGCCAAGGTGGAGACCAACAACAAGCAGGCCGTCCGTCGGTTGGGTAACGCTCTGGCTGATGAACGGCAGACATGGCTCTCGCACCGCTATCTGCTGACGAAGATGGCGGAAAAGGGCTTTAGTGTTACCACCTACCTGAAGGAGAAGCAAATGTCGATGTTGGATGCTTGTAATCGGTCATTTTAGACCCGTTAAGGCCTATAACAACCATATTTTTA
>CAMHKU010000113.1 GCA_946185805.1 uncultured Prevotellaceae bacterium
AGGGCACCGACCTCGTGGGCATGGAGTACGAGCAGCTGATGCCCGCCATCAAGCCTGTGGGCGACGCCTTCCGCGTGATTCCCGGCGACTACGTCACCACCGAGGACGGTGCCGGTATCGTGCATATAGCGCCAAACTTCGGTGCCGACGACGCCTTTGTGGCCAAGAAAGCCGGCATCTGCCCCATTGTGCTCATCGACAAGAAAGGCCAGGAGCGCCCCGTGGTAGACCTGCAGGGCAAGTACTTTACGGTTGACGACCTTGACCCCGAGTTTGTCAGCAAGTATGTCAACGTGGCGGAGTGGAACAAGTTTGCCGGCCGTTACGTGAAGAATGCCTACGACGACACGCTCACCGACAAGGACGAGACGCTGGACATCAGCATCTGCATGGACCTGAAGCAGCAGGACAAGGTGTTTAAGATTGAGAAGCACGTGCACAACTATCCCCACTGCTGGCGTACAGACAAGCCCGTGCTGTAC
The DNA here is from genome assembly GCA_946185805.1 of uncultured Prevotellaceae bacterium. Classification (GTDB taxonomy): domain Bacteria; phylum Bacteroidota; class Bacteroidia; order Bacteroidales; family Bacteroidaceae; genus Prevotella. Next base: position 483 of record CAMHKU010000113.1, read on the forward strand.
TATCCGCTGGACTCGTGGTTCATCCGCTCCACGGCCAAGAAAGACCGCATGGTAGAGCTCAACAAGACCATCAACTGGCAGCCCGAGTCGACGGGCACCGGCCGCTTTGGCAACTGGCTGGAGAACCTCAACGACTGGAACCTCAGCCGCAGCCGCTTCTGGGGCACACCGCTGCCTATCTGGCGCGACGAGGACGGCAAGAGCGAGAAGTGCATAGGCAGCGTCGAGGAGCTGTACAACGAGATAGAGAAAGCTGTGGCCGCCGGCGTGATGGGCGAGAACCCCTTGAAGGCCAAGGGATTCGTGCCCGGCGACATGAGCCAGGCGAACTACGACCGCATAGACCTGCACCGGCCCTATGTAGACAATATTATATTGGTAAGCGACGAGGGCAAGCCCATGAAGCGCGAGACCGACCTCATCGACGTGTGGTTCGACTCCGGCTCCATGCCTTACGCCCAGGTGCACTATCCCTTTGAGAACCGGGAGCTGATTGACCGCCGTGAGGCCTTCCCCGCCGACTTCATCAACGAGGGCGTAGACCAGACCCGCGGCTGGTTCTTCACCCTGCACGCCATCGCCACAATGGTGTTCGACTCCGTGGCCTTCAAGAACGTCATTTCCAGCGGACTGGTGCTCGACGCCAAGGGCAACAAGATGTCGAAGCACGTGGGCAATGTGGTGAACCCCTTCGACATGATCGAGAAATACGGTTCCGACGCCGTGCGCTTCTACATGCTCACCAACTCAGAGCCCTGGGACAACCTGAAGTTCGACCCCGAGGGTGTCGACGAGGTGAAGCGTAAGTTCTTCGGCACCTTATATAATACGTATAGCTTCTTCGCCCTCTATGCCAATGTTGACGGCTACAAGCCCGCTGTTGAGTACACTGCGCTATCAGCGCAGTCTACCGGACAGCCCGAAATAGACCGCTGGATACTCTCCTGCCTGAACACTCTGGTGAAGGGCGTGCAGAAGGAGTTGGACAACTACGACCCCACACGCGCCGGCCGACTGATTGACGCATTTGTCAGCGACAACCTGTCGAACTGGTACGTGCGCCTGAACCGCAAGCGCTTCTGGGGTAAGGACATGAGCGACGACAAACGCGCGGCCTACGACACCCTCTATACCTGCCTGATGACCGTGGCCAAACTGCTGGCACCCTTTGCTCCATTCTATGCCGACCAGCTCTACAAAGACCTCGGTGGCGAGTTGGACAGCGTACACCTGGACAAGTTCCCCGTGGCCGACGAGAGCCTGATTGACACTGACCTGGAGGCCCGCATGGAGATGGCCCAGAAGATCACGTCGATGGTGCTGGCCCTGCGCCGCAAGGTGAACATCAAGGTGCGCCAGCCGCTACAGTCGATCATGATACCTGCCAATGCTGAGCAGAAGGCCCATATCGAGGCCGTGAAGCAGCTCATTATGAACGAGGTGAACGTCAAGGAGCTGAAATTCGTTGACGGACAGGGCATTCTCGTCAAGAAGGTGAAGTGTAACTTCAGGACTATGGGCAAGAAGTTTGGCAAGCTGATGAAGGCCGTTGCCGCTGCCGTCGACCAGCTGTCGCAGGAGCAGATAGCCGAGTTGGAGCAGCAGGGCTCCATCGCCATTACTGCCGACGGCCAGCCTGTGACCGTAGAGGCTCAGGACGTGGAGATTATCAGCGAGGATATTCCCGGCTGGCTCGTGGCCAACGAGGGTTCGCTCACCGTGGCCTTGGAGGTGGAGCTCACCGACGAGCTGCGCCAGGAGGGCATGGCCCGCGAGGTGATTAACCGCGTGCAGAACCTGCGCAAGGAAGGCGGGCTGGAGATTACCGACCGCATCAATATCACCCTCTCGCCCAACAGCGAGGTGGAGGCTGCCGTCAGTGCCTTTGGCGACTATATCAAGACGCAGGTGCTGGCCGACGGCATAGCCTTTGGTGCCAACGACGGCGCCGAGGTAGACTTCGACGACTTCAAACTAAACATACTGATAACCAAAAACTAATAATTATGGAACAAGAAAAAACACGCTACAGTGACGAAGAGCTCGAAGAGTTCCGCACGATTATCAACGAGAAGCTGGCTCTGGCCAAGCGCGACTATGAGCAGATGATGGCTGTCATCACGAATAAGGACACCAACGACGTCGACGACACGTCGCCCACCTACAAGGCTTTGGAGGAGGGCAGTGCTGCACAGTCGAAGGAGGAAATTATCACGATGGCCTCCCGTCAGCAGAAGTTCATACAAGGCCTGAAGGCTGCGCTGGTGCGTATTGAGAACAAGACCTACGGCATTGACCGCCTGACGGGCAAGCTTATTCCCAAGGAGCGCCTGAAGGCCGTGCCTCATGCTACGCTCAGCGTAGAGTCAAAAATGATGGGTAAGAAGTGAGGCAGGGAAAACTATCTATATCTAATGGCTGGCTGGCAACGGGCATTGTTGCCAGCGCCATTGTTATTGATCAGATTATCAAGATCTGGGTCAAGACCAATATGACCCTGCACGAGAGCATCCGCTTGTTCGACTGGTTCTACATCTCGTTCGTCGAGAACAACGGCATGGCCTACGGCATGCAGATAGGCTCCAAGCTGGCCTTGTCGCTATTCCGCGTGGTGGCCATTGGCCTGCTGGCCTATTACCTGTGTACGCAGGTCAGGAAGCAGGCGCCAAAGGGCTATATCGTGTGCCTCTCGATGGTGCTGGCCGGAGCCATCGGCAACCTCATCGACTGCATGTTCTACGGCATGGTGTTCAACGCATCATCGGAAGCCTATACCAGCTATTTCGTAGACTTCGGCACCGGCTACGCCCCCTTCCTCATGGGCAAGGTGGTTGACATGTTCTACTTCCCGCTCATCGTCTCCACATGGCCACAGTGGGTGCCCGTGTGGGGCGGCGAGCCGTTTATCTTCTTTAGCCCTGTGTTCAACTATGCCGATGCCAACATCTCCGTGGGCGTGGCGCTGCTCTTGCTCTTCTTCCGCAAGGAGGTGAGCCAGATCGGGGCCAAAAGCGAGGCTGGCGGCGAGGCTGATGAAAAGACCGGGGCCGAGGCCGGCATGAATGTCAAGGCCGGTAAACCGTCAAAATCTGTAGAAGCGTGAGACTACACCTATTATTTATATGTATAGTAGCTGCCGCCCTGCTGGCTGCCTGCACCCCTTCCGTGCCGTCGCAATATATACAGCCCGACGACATGGAAGACCTGCTTGTCGACATCCATCTGGCGCAGTCGATGGCTCAGGAAGGCACAGACACACTGCCCACCGACTACAAGGAGAATCTCTATTTCGCTGCCGCCTTGGCAAAGCATGGCGTAACGAAGGCTCAGTTCGACTCGTCGTTGACCTACTATTACATCCGCGCCGACCGTTTCAGCGACATGTACAAGCATGTGGCCAAGCGCCTGAGTGAACAAGCTTTGGCACAAGGGGCAACAGAAGGTGAGGTTAATCGCTTTGCATCTATGTTGAACTCCAGCGATACTACTGACGTCTGGCGCGGTCAGTTTTCTGCCATGCTTATTCCCTATCCACCTTATAACCGATTTGACTTTGAGCAGAAAGCCGACACGTCATTCCGCGAGGGCGACTCCTTTATGTTTATTGCCAATACCGGATACATCTATCAGAGTGGATCTCGCAGCGTGCAGGCTTGTCTTGTCATGAAATACGACAATGACAGTATCATCTCTCGTACCGCCAGCTTCTCGTCGTCGGGCATCAATCAATTGCGTATGCCTCGGAATGGTGACCATCAGGTGAAGGAAATCTGGGGGTATATTTACATGGCTCCCGAGCGTGAGTACAGTCCAAGCCTGAAGCTGATGCTTGTTAAGGACATGCAGCTCATCAAGTTCCGAAATAAGAAGGACGAGATGCCTGCCGATTCTACCGAATATAAGCAAACCGATAATTAACGTTAAACACCTTTGTCATTATGAACCTGAAAATCCGTCTGGCACTGATGAACTTCCTGGAGTTCGCCGTCTGGGGTGCCTATCTTACCTGTATGGGGCTGTTCCTTGGCCGTATCGGCATGGCCTCAGAGATTGGCTATTTCTTCGCCATGCAGGGCATCGTGAGTATCTTTATGCCTGCTATTATGGGTATCGTGGCCGATAAGTGGATTCCTGCCCAGCGGCTCTTAGGCTATTGTCATCTGCTGGCAGGATGCTTCATGTTTGCCGCCGCCTATTACGGCCATACTGAGGGCTCCAACGCACAGTTTGGTATCCTATTCACGCTCTACAGCTTTAGCGTGGCATTCTATATGCCCACGTTGGCACTGACCAATTCCGTAGCCTACAACGCACTGACAAAGGCCGGCATGGACACCGTTAAGGATTTTCCGCCCATCCGTGTATTCGGCACCATAGGCTTTATCCTGGCCATGTGGCTTGTCGACCTGATGGGTTTCAAGGACAACGAGATGCAGTTTGTTACCTCTGGCTGCATCAGTCTGCTACTCTTCCTCTATACATTCACGCTGCCTCCCTGTCCGTTGGCTCCCAAGGATGAGAACAAGTCGATGGTCGATGCCTTCGGGCTGCGAGCCTTCACGCTGTTTAAGCAGAAGGATATGGCCATCTTCTTTATCTTCTCCTCCCTGTTAGGCGTCAGCCTGCAAATCACCAATGGCTTTGCCACACCTTACATCGAAAGTTTCAAAGCATTCCCCGAGTATGCCTCCACTTTTGGCGTACAACATTCCAACATTCTTTACTCCTTGTCGCAAATCAGTGAGACATGCTGCATCCTGCTCATACCTTTCTTCATGAAGCACTACGGCATCAAGCAGGTCATGCTTATCGCCATGTTTGCATGGGTGCTCCGCTTCGGGTTCCTTGGCATGGGTAATCCTGGCACGCCCGGCGTCATCCTCTTCATCCTCTCGATGCTCATCTACGGCGTAGCCTTCGACTTCTTCAATATCTCGGGCTCGCTGTTTGTCGACAAGACAACCGACCCCTCCATTCGTTCATCGGCACAGGGCCTGTTTATGCTGATGACCAACGGTATAGGAGCATCTATAGGCAGTATCGGTGCTCAGGCCGTGGTCAATGCCAATACCGCCGCCGATGGCACCGTGGCCTGGACTACGGTCTGGATGACGTTCTCCGTCTACGCTCTGGTAGTGGGCGTAATCTTTGCCATCGTCTTCAAGCCCAAGACGGTGTAGTATCTTTATTAGCTATCAAGAGTAACCGTGGCTGAGTGAGAGATGAATAGGGTGCGTCTGTTTTTCAAAGACCTGTCTGAAGTCGTCGGCGGCAATGGCTTTTCTGTAGTCAGGCTCGTTGACGCCGAAGAGCAGCGCGCCGTCGGTATCATTATCGACAAGCCTACCAGCGACCAATTGACATGGCGTATTAGGCGCGTGCCAGGTCGAGAGAAGATGCTTCCTGAAGTGCTCAGCTCGCTACTGATAGCTGATAGTGGTATCAACAGTCTGGAACTCATGGTCTACGATGTCTGCGAAGGGCAGTACCAGACCACACTGCTCCACCGCAATACTCTCTCGCTACGCTCCATCCGTATCAGCGATGCGGTGCTACTTCATTATATTGCCAAGGTGCCGCTTTATATGGATGCCGCGTTGCTGCTGCGCCAGAGTGTGCCGTATGTTGCTCAGCAGACGGGCATCTCAATTCCTATCAATACCCTTGACACTGATCGCTTGAACCGCGAATTGCAGCGGGCCATTGACGACGAGGACTACCGGCTGGCATCCATCCTGCACGATGAATTGCGGCGGCGGATTAAAGATTGAAGATTGAACATTGAGGATTGAAGATTGAACATTGAGGATTGAAGATTGAACATTGAGGATTGAACATTGAGGATTGAACATTGAGGATGAAAGAGACACGGTTCTTTTATGTACCAGATGCGGCGAGTCTGACAGAACTGCCACCAGAGGAAGCGGCTCATGCCGTGAGAGTGCTGCGCCAGAAGGCTGGCGACGAGTTGATGCTTATGGACGGTCGGGGCGCGTTCTTCCGTGCCGAGGTGACGATGGCGACTCCGCATCATTGTATGTATCGTATATTGGAGACGAAGCCCCAGCCTCGACAATGGCAGGGAGCAGTGCAGCTGGCTATCGCTCCTACCAAGATGAACGAGCGCATGGAGTGGCTCGCCGAGAAAGCCACGGAGGTTGGCATCGATGTCCTGACTTTCCTCAATTGCCAGTTCTCAGAGCGGCGTACACTGAAGAGAGAGCGCATTGAGAAGATTGTGGTGTCGGCTGTGAAGCAGAGCCATAAAGCCTACATGCCTGAGGTGCAGGAGATGACCGACTTTACCAGTTTCGTCAACGCTCATCCTACGGGCCACCGCTTCATTGCCCACTGTTATGAGGAGGTGGCACGCGTCAATCTTTTCGACTCTCTCTGTCAGTTGCCTGCCAGTGACGACGTGTTGGTGATGGTAGGCCCAGAGGGTGATTTCAGTATTGATGAGGTGCGGCAGGCCGTTGCTGCGGGCTTCGTCTCCGTAGACTTAGGCAAGAGCCGCCTGCGTACGGAGACAGCCGGTCTCTCCGCAGTGATGATGATGCACCTGGCCAAGCAAATAAATGATAAATGATAAGTGATAAGTGATAAGTGATAAATGATAAGTGATAAATGATAA
>CAMHKU010000114.1 GCA_946185805.1 uncultured Prevotellaceae bacterium
ACAACATCGTGATATATCGCACCTGGCAGGAACTGAACGGCATCGATGCAGTCCCCAATGAAGAGATGGCAAAGAAGAAAAGCATCTGCACCAGCCGAAGCTTCAACGGCATGGTAAGCGACTTTGAAACTCTGAAAACCCATGTCACAAACTATGCCGTAAGATGTGCCGAGAAGCTAAGAGCTCAGAAAACAGTAGCAGGTGTTGTCGGCGTGTTCCTCAATACCAACGTATTCAGAGAAGACCTGCCTCAGTACTGGAACTTTCAGGAAAAGCGGCTCATCGTGCCCACCTGCAGCACCATAGAGATTGCGAAGGCGGCCACAGAAGTCCTGCAGAAGATATTCATCCCAGGCTATAAGTACAAGAAAGCAGGCGTAATAGTCATGAGCGTCGGTCCTAACAGTCCCGTCCAAACAGACCTGTTCGACTATAACGCCGAGCAGTTTGAGAAGATGAAGCGGCTGGATGCCGCCATCGACCACATCAACAAAGTGAACGGCAGCGAGACCTTGGTATTAGGCTCCCAGCAATACACAAAGAAAGATGGCAAAGGAAAAGCCGAAGTCTTTGCCAATGCCATCAAGCACGATTTCAAGAGCAAGAACCCGACTACAAGGTGGTCAGATATCATCGTATTAAAATAAGAGTGCCATGGAAGAAGAAAAGAGTTTGAACCAGGAAGTACCCTTGGAAACCATATACCGATATACTCTACAAGAGAATGCCAGGCTAAAAGCAGAGAATGAGCAACTTGAAAGTAAGATAAAGAAGCTTGAAAACTCCATCACGTCATTCAAGAAGTGGCAGAGAAAGGTGGTAGAACGTAACTATGAATTCTGGATTAACAATGCGAAAGAAATCATAGGAGAAGGTATTGATAGGCAAGAATGCAGAGAATTACTAAGGTTTTTCAAGGCATACGAAGCATATAATGGAGCGATAAATTCGCTTTTGAGGGACAAAGAAAAGATGGAAGAAAACGTAGACAAACTAAAAGCTAGATATGGCATACAGTAGATTTGAACAGACAGAAGACGCCCAGCGAGAGGAGCTAATCCGAAAGATAGAAGCTTCTGTAAAGAGCATGTCTATAAGGGAATTAGAGGCCCTATATTATGAACTGAGTACAAAGAACTATATAAGTGAACGACTATGATTTTAACGACAACCCCACAGATTGAAGGCCATCCCATTCGCGAGTATAAGGGACTGGTAACAGGAGAGACCATTATTGGTGCGAACGTAATCAAGGATATCAAAGCCAGCATCAAAGACTTTTTCGGAGGACGTTCCGGTGCTGAGTCAATGGGAGCCAATGCCATCGTAGGCATAGACATAGACTATGAGACTGTTGGCGAGAGTGGCTCCATGCTCATGGTAGCCACCAGTGGCACAGCTGTAGTTATCTGATTTGTCTTCAATCCATGATGGCAAAACAGATAACTGCAGCCAATGCCATCATGCATGATTTCAAGAGTAAGAACCCCACTACGAGGTGGTTAGATATCATCGTATTAAAATAAGATTGATATGGAAGTATTTGTAACAATTGAGAAAGCAAAGGATGGCAGCTATTGGTGTCAGACAGAGACAGAAATACTTGGCGGCTATCTAACGTCCACAGGCAGAACCATTGAAGAAGCAAAGGAAAACTTGAACGAATGTCTTGCTGAAGCAAAGGAGGACTTAGAAAGAAGGCAAATGAAAAAAGGCATCATGATGGCGCTGGCGCTGACGGCCGCACTCACGGCTGGGGCACAGGGCACAGCGGAGGACTACCGCAGAGCGGCAGAGCTGCCGCAGAAATTTGCCGCCTCGCAGGTGAGCGGCTGGGTGAGCGGCGTGGAATGGAAGGACGACAGCACGTACACGCTGAAATACTACAGCGACCCCGCCCCGCAGCAGGAGCGCTCCCGTCGCCGCCCCGAAACGCGGCGCACGGAGACCAAGCAGGGCCCGCAGAAGCTCGAGCGCCACTGGATGAACGAAGACGACGAGCGATGGGGCGCACCGGTGCCCTCGCCCGACAGCACGATGGTGGCCTACATCAAGAACGACAACGTCTACGTCTCGCAACGCGACGGCAAAGACGAGCGCGCCCTCTCGCTGGACGGCACCCTCGGCGCCTACTACAGCGCCCGCATCCAGTGGAGCCCCGACGGGAAATACGTGGCCGCCTGCCGCATCCGTCCCGTCAGCCAGAAGCGCTACGTGTACTACGTGGAGTCGTCGCCCAAGAGCCAGCTGCAGCCCATACTGCACCAGCAGGAATACGCCAAACCCGGCGACGAGCGCACGCAGAAGACGCCCTGCATCTTCGAGGTGAAGACCGGACGCGCCGTCATCCCCGACAACGCGCTCTTCAGCAACCAATACGACCTGTGGGGACCCGAATGGCTCGCAGACAGCCGCACCCTCGTGTTTGAATACAACGAGCGGGGCCACAAGGTGTTTCGCGTGCTGGCGCTGGACGCCGAGAGTGGAAAGGTGCGTAGCGTGATAGAAGAGACGAGCAAGACCTTCGTCAACTACAGCCGCCACTTCCGCCAGAACATCAAGGGCGACACGCAGATGATCTGGATGAGCGAACGCGACAACTGGAACCACCTCTACCTCATCGATGTGGCCTCCGGCAAGACGCTGAAGCAGCTGACACGGGGCGAATGGGTTGTGAGGAAAGTGCTCCACGTGGACGAGGAGCGGGGCCTCATCTTCTTCACCGCCAGCGGCATGAACAAGGACGAAGATCCCTATCATGTGCACTACTGCACGGTGGGGCTGGACGGCAAGGGACTGCGCGACCTCACTCCCGAAAAGGCGAACCACAAAGCCACGTTCAACAAGAGCTACACCCGACTGGTCGACACCTACTCCAAAGCCGACCAGGCTCCCGTGACCGTCCTGAGGACGGTGGACGGCGGCGAGCCTCAGGTGCTGGCCAAAGCCGACATCAGCAAGATAGAGAGCAAGGGATGGAAGGCGCCCGAAATCTTCACAGCACCCGGACGCGACGGCAAGACGCCGATGTGGGGCCTCATCTACCGGCCCACGAACTTCGACCCCAGCCGCTCCTACCCCGTCATCGAATACATCTACTCCGGCCCGGGCGACGCCTATGTGCCGAAGGATTTCCAGAGCTTCAACTGGAATACCTCCTCTCTGGCCGAGCTCGGATTCATCGTGGTGCAGCTGGACGCCATGGGCACCTCCTACAGAGGCAAAGCCTTTGAGGAAGTGTGCTACAAAAACCTGAAAGACGCCGGACTGCCCGACCGCATCGCCTGGATCAAAGCCGCCGCCAAGCGTTATCCCTACATGGACATCGACCGCGTGGGCATCTTCGGCTGCTCGGCCGGCGGACAGGAGAGCACCAACGCCGTGCTGCTCCACGGCGACTTCTACAAGGCAGCCTTCTCCGCCTGCGGCTGCCACGACAACAGGATGGACAAGATCTGGTGGAACGAACAGTGGATGGGATGGCCCGTGGATTCGAGCTACATCGAATGCTCCAACGTGGAGAACGCCCACCGTCTGGATCGTCCGCTCATGTTGCTCGTGGGCGAACTGGACGACAACGTGGATCCCGCCAGCACCATGCAGGTGGTCAACGCTCTGGTGAAAGCCGGAAAGGACTTTGAACTGGTCGTGCTGCCGGGCGAACACCACACCATGGGCGGCAGCTACGGAGAGCACAAGCGCTTCGACTTCTTTGTGCGCCACCTCATGGGCGTGAATCCGCCCAAATGGAGCGATCTGAAAAAAACGGAATGAGCATGAAACGCACGCTGTCCTGTCTGCTCCTGCTCTGGAGTCTCTCCTCCACCGTCTTCGCCGGAGGCGATCTGCATCTGACGGCGGAAGAAGGTACGGTGCCGATGCTGCCCGCCGCCCTGTGGGACGGAAAGGAATGGCGGCAGGTGCGCTGGGACAACAGCGCCAGAGAGACGGAAGAGGCCGAAGCTGCGATGAAGGCCGGCAGCAAGTATGAGGTGGAAGGCACGCTGCTCGGCAGCGGCAAGACGGTGAAGGCACACATCCTCGTCACCGCGCCGAAGGAGAACGCCCTGCCGCAGATTAAGGCCCGTCCGCTCTCGCTCAAGAGCGTGCGCCTCACGGGCGACAACATCCTCACGCGCAACCGCGACCGCGACATCGCGATGCTGCTCTCGATGGACGTCTCACAGCAGCTCTACAACTACCACGACACCTACGGACTGACGACCGAAGGGATGGCCGTCGCCGACGGATGGGACTCCCCCACCACCAAGCTCAAGGGACACGGCACGGGACACTGGCTCTCGGCCCTCGCCCTGGCCTACGACGCCACCTGCGACGAGGCCCACAAGGCGCAGCACGAAGCCCTCTTGGAGCGGATGCGCCTCATGGTGGACGAGCTGCGCCGCTGCCAGGAGCGCACCTTCGTCTGGAGCGACTCCCTCGGGCGCTATTTTGAGGCCCGCGACCTGCTCCCGGGCGAAACGCTCACGAAAGCCAAAGGCACGTGGGCCGCTTTTGACGACTACAAGCACGACTTCCGTCACTACGGATACGGCTACCTCAACGCCATTCCGGCGGAACACTGCGCCCTCATCGAAGCCATGCGCCCCTACAACAACGAGGAATGGGTGTGGGCGCCCTACTACAGCGTGCACAAACAGCTGGCCGGACTCTGCGACATCGCTGAATATGTGGACGATCGGGAGACCGCCGGAAAGGCACTCCTCATCGCGCGCGACATGGGTCTCTGGGTGTGGAACCGTCTGCACTACCGCACGACGCCCCAGCAGCGGGCCCGCATGTGGAACATGTATATCGCCGGCGAAGTGGGTGGCATGCAGGAGGTGCTGGCCCGACTGGCCACACTCGTGCCCGAGGAAAAAGAACGGCTGACGGAAGCCGCCGGATATTTCGACGCGCCCGTCTTCTACGATCCGCTCTCGCGGGGCATCGACGACATCCGCACACGCCACGCCAATCAGCACATCCCCATGATCATCGGAGCGCTGAAGCTCTACGGGCTCAACGGGAACACATATTATTATAATGTAGCCTCCCACTTCTGGGATCTCGTGCAGGGACGCTACACCTACGCCACTGGCGGCGTGGGCAACGGCGAGATGTTCCGGCAACCCTACGCGCAGATGGTCAGCATGCTGCCCAACCCGAACATCAACGAGACCTGCTGCGCCTACAACCTCATGAAACTCTCGCGCGACCTCTGCTGCTACAACCCCGACGACGCCCGCTATATGGACTACGCCGAAAGGCTGCTCTCCAACCAGATTGTCGGCTCGCTCGCACCCGACCGCTGGGCCGTGTGCTACCAATACGCCGTCGGCGCCGATGCCCAAAAGCCTTTCGGCAACGAGACGCCGCAAGCCACCTGCTGCGGCGGCACGGGCGTCGAGAACCACGTGCGCTATCAGGAATGCTGCTACTACACGGGCGGCGACACGCTTTGGGTGAATCTCTATCTGCCCTCTGAGGCGCAATGGCAGGAGAAAGGACTGCGCCTGAAGCTGGAGGGCGACTGGCCCATGCAGCGGGGCACGCTCCGCATCACAAGCCGTCAGCCCGTCACCATCAGGCTGCGCGTCCCCTATTGGGCCACAAAAGATTTCTGCGTGAAGCTGGGCGGGAAGCGCATCGGAAGCAAGGCGCGCCCCTCGTCGTATATCGAGATTCCGCAGCGTCTGTGGACCGAGGGCGACAGCGTGACGCTGGAGATGCCCTTCGGCGACCATCTGTGGTACGGCCCCGACCCCGTTGACGGCCGCTGGCTGGCCTGCAGGATGCACGGCCCGCTGGCGATGGTGACGCAGGACGGCGGACAAAGCTTCGTGCCCGACTACCTCTACACCGGAAGAGCCACACACTATCTGGACGCCGGAGCGGTGAAAAGCGCCAAAGGCACAGTGAAGCGCAACGCTCTGGCCGAAGCGCTCTCCCTGGCCCGAAGCCGCCGGGAAGAGGGACGCGAATGGGCCCCTCACGGGCTGCGCCGCATGACGGCTCAGATGAGGAAGAGCGAGAGCGTGCTCTCCGACCCGTCGGCCACACAGGAACAGGTGGACGCCGAAACGGCGGCACTCTCATCCATACTCAACGGCATGCGCCCCGCCTCGCTGGCAGAGCCTGAAGATGTGGCTGCGCTGCAAGGGCAGGTGGCCCGTCTGCGTGCCGCCTCACCCTCGGACGGGTCGCTCCTTGAGGCCCTCGACTACGCAGAAATGGTCATCCGCTACGTCGTCGACGGCAGCGGCACGCACGACCTCATCCATAAGGCGGAAGAACGCCTCAAACCCTATTTGAATGCACAATAGCATCATACTATGTCAATGATTCATAAATTTCTGGACCAGGTCCAGTTCAAATCCCACGAGGAATTCATGGAGCACTTTCACGTCAATGTGCCCGAACATTTCAATTTCGCCTACGACGTGATCGACGCCTATGCGGCCACGCAGCCCCAGAAGGAAGCCATCCTCTACGTCAACGAAAACGGAGACGAGCGCTCAGCTTTCTCCAATTCTAATTGTATGCGACTGCCGTGATTGTCTTTGAATTTCTCATCATAGTCAAGATAGTTTGTCATTAGTATTTGACCATCTGAAATATATCGAACCATACCATCGGCATGACCAATAGGATTATCCTTACTACCTTCCCATGGCAAAAGCACAAGTTCCGGAAAATACGAATAAAAAACAAGCTAAAGAAAGAAACCTAATGCGCTTTATTCATGCTCAAGATAGTGGAGGTATTTATGAAGGTACTTCCACTTATCAAGAAGCATTGGAAGAAGTTAAAAATAGACATAAAAAATCTCATTGGATTTGGTATGTTTTTCCACAAATGAGTGGCTTAGAGATCGGAAGAGCGT
>CAMHKU010000115.1 GCA_946185805.1 uncultured Prevotellaceae bacterium
GTCTAAGACCAGAAGTCCTTTTGTTCTTTTGTTCTTATGTCTAAGAAACCAGGAGTTTTTTTGTCGTTCTGTCCTTTTGACGATGCAAAGGTACGGCTAAAAACCGTCTCATTCCAAACTTTTCGTCTGTTTTCGCCCAGAGTCGTTGTGACAGAAGCTTAGGTTTCAGACAAAATACAGAAATGCGTAAAAAAACTGTCGCATACATGCAGTGCTATACTGTTTTTTTCGTAACTTTGTAGCCAACTAAACGAGCTATTAATGATGAGGACGACGATATTGATGCTGTTACTACTGTTGTCGACTGCCGTTGGTGCCCAGCGCACGGTGGTCAGTGGCATGGTGACCGACGGTGCGACAGGCAAACCTCTGGCCGGTGCCAACGTGACGGCCGGCGGCCTGTCGGTGGTGACCAACGGCGACGGCTTCTTCATATTGAAGGCCGACACGACGGTCGCAACGCTCACGGTGTCGCACGTAGGCTATCGGTCGGGTAGGGTAGGGGTGACGGCCGGCGAGCAGCGCATCCGCCTGCAGCCCGCCACCGTGCGGCTGCATGAGGTGCTGGTGGTGGCCGGCGATGCCCGTGAGTTGGTAATGTCGGCCATCAGCAAGATTCGTCATAACTACAGCCAGCGGCCTGAGCTCTACCGCTGTTTCTATCGCGAGACGGCTATGAAGCGCCAGCGTTATATTACCGTGGCCGAGGGTGTGGTCGATATGTATAAGACCGGCTACCAGAGCGGCACCTATCGCGACCGTGTGGCCATCCGCAAGGGTCGGCGGCTGCTGAGCGCCCGTCAGGGCGACACCTTGGGCATCAAGGTGCAGGGCGGACCCACGGTGCCGGTGATGATGGACCTGGTGAAGAATCAGGAGCAGCTGTTCACCGCCGACGAGCTGGACTGCTACGACTTGACGATGGACATACCCACGGCCATCGGCGACCGCCAGCAGTTTGTGGTCACGATGAAGCCCCGCCGCTCGCTGCCCTACGCCCTCTATCACGGCAAGCTCTACATCGACCAGGAGACGCTGGCCTTCACCCGCATCGAACTGTCGCTCGACGTCAGTGACCGCCAGAAAGCCACCAATGTCATGCTCGTAAAGAAACCCCTTGGCGTGCGCTTCCGCCCCAAGGAGCTGTCGCTGCTCATCGACTACCGCCAGGGTGCCGACGGACTGACGCGCATGAGCTATCTGCGCACCACCTTCCGCTTCAACTGCGACTGGCGCCGGCGGTTGTTCGCCACCTCGTTTACGGCTTTCTGCGAGATGGCCGTCACCAGCAGCGAGCCTTCTGCCTCGCAGCCCATCCGTGGCCGCGACTCCTTCGACCAGCGCGACGCCTTCTTTGATAAGGTAGATTACTTCCGCGACCCGCAGTTCTGGCAAGACTATAATATCATTGAACCTACCGAGTCGCTCGACCGCGCCGTCCACCGCCTGCTGAAGCGTGCCAGGTAAAAAGCTATGTTACGTTTACTAGGCGGCCTGCGGCCAAATGAAAACAAGATGCTTCCCAAAACTTTTAAGAGTTATTTCTTTGATAATTGCCATAGAATGATTACCTTTGCAGCAACTTTTTACAGGCAATAAATCAACATATCGATGGCAAAGAAAGACGGGGAACTGACCCCGATGATGAAGCAGTTCTTCGACCTGAAGGCCAAGCACCCCGACGCGGTGCTGCTCTTCCGCTGTGGCGACTTCTATGAAACCTATTGCGAGGATGCGGTGACGGCGGCCAGCATCCTGGGCATTACACTGACTCACCGCAACAACGGTGCCGGCGTGAAAGGTGACGAGATGGCGGGATTTCCACACCACGCCCTCGACACCTATCTGCCCAAGCTCATACGTGCCGGCAAGCGCGTGGCTATCTGCGACCAGCTGGAAGACCCTAAGCTGACGAAGAAACTCGTCAAGCGCGGCATTACCGAGCTGGTGACGCCGGGCGTGGCACTGTCGGACAATGTGCTGAACTATAAGGAGAACAACTTCCTCTGTGCCGTACACTTCGGCAAGGGTGCTTGCGGCGTCAGCTTCCTCGACATCTCTACCGGCGAATACCTTACCGGCGAGGGCACCCACGACTATGTGGAGAAGCTGCTGGGCAACCTGCAGCCCAAGGAGGTGCTCGTTGAGCGTGCGCGCAAGAAAGATTTTGAGCAGTATTTCGGCACGAAGCTCTTTACTTTTGAACTGGACGACTGGGTGTTTACCGAGCAGACGGCCATGCAGAAGCTGCTGAAGCACTTCCGCGTGAAGTCGATGAAGGGCTTCGGCGTTGACCATCTCAAGAACGGACTGATAGCCGCCGGTGCCATCCTGCAATATTTAGAGCTGACGCAGCACACGCAGATCAGCCATATCACGTCGATACAGCGCATAGAGGAGGAGAAATACGTGCGCCTGGATAAGTTTACCATCCGCTCCTTGGAGCTGCTGCAGCCCATGCAGGAGGACGGCAAGTCGCTGCTCGATGTCGTCGACCGCACGGTGTCGCCCATGGGTGGGCGACTGATGCGCCGCTGGCTGGTGTTCCCGCTGAAGGACGAGCGGCCTATCAACGAGCGCCTCGACATTGTAGACTACTATTACCGCGAACCCGACTTCCGCCGCTGTGTAGACGAACAGCTGCACCGCATGGGCGACCTGGAGCGTATCATCTCGAAGGTGGCCGTAGGTCGCGTGTCGCCGCGCGAGGTGGTGCAGATGAAGACCGCCCTGCAGGCCCTGCAGCCCATCAAGACGGCCTGCCTCTATGCCAGTAACGATGCGCTGAAGAGGGTAGGGGAGCGGCTGAACCTCTGCGAGTCACTGCGCGACCGTATAGAAAAAGAAGTACAGCCCGACCCGCCGCAACTGGTGCAGAAGGGTGGGGTGATACGCGACGGCGTCAGTCCCGAGCTTGACGAACTGCGACACATAGCCTACAGCGGCAAGGACTACCTGCTGCAGATACAGCAGCGCGAGGCTGAGCAGACTGGCATACAGAGCCTGAAGATAGGCTACAACAATGTGTTCGGATATTACCTGGAGGTGCGTAATACGTATAAGGACCATGTGCCGGCGGAGTGGGTGCGCAAGCAGACGCTGGCGCAGGCCGAGCGATATATCACCCAGGAACTGAAGGAGTATGAAGAGAAAATACTCGGTGCCGAAGACAAGATCCTGGCCCTGGAGACCAAGCTCTTTACCGACCTGGTGATAGCCATGCAGGAGTTTATTCCGCAGATACAAATCAATGCCGCCCTGCTGGCACAGCTCGACTGCCTGCTGAGCTTTGCCAAGACGGCCGAGGAGAACCGCTACGTGAGGCCCGTCATCGACGCGTCAGAAGTGCTCGACATCCGTCAGGGTCGCCATCCCGTCATCGAGCAGGAGCTGCCCATTGGCGAGCCTTATATCCCCAACGACATATTGCTCGACAACGAGCGGCAGCAAATCATCATCATCACCGGTCCCAACATGGCCGGTAAGTCGGCCCTGCTGCGACAGACGGCTCTTATCGTGCTGCTGGCACAGGTGGGCTGCTTCGTGCCTGCCGAGAGTGCCCGCATAGGCTTGGTAGACAAGATTTTTACCCGTGTGGGTGCCTCAGACAATATCTCGCTGGGCGAGTCGACGTTTATGGTGGAAATGACCGAGGCGTCGAACATTCTGAACAATGTGTCGAGCCGCTCATTGGTGCTCTTCGACGAGCTGGGCCGTGGCACCTCTACCTACGACGGCATCTCCATTGCGTGGGCCATCGTGGAATATCTGCACGAGAACCAGAAGGCCGGCCATCCGCGAACGCTCTTTGCCACCCATTACCACGAGCTCAACGAGATGGAGAAGAACTTCAGCCGCATCAAGAACTACAACGTGGCCGTGAAGGAGGTTGACGGCAAGGTCATCTTCCTGCGCAAGCTTGAGAAGGGCGGTTCCGAGCACTCCTTCGGTATCCATGTGGCCGAGATTGCAGGCATGCCGCGCAGCATCGTCAAGCGCGCCAACGTCATTCTGAAACAATTAGAGAACGAGAACGCCCAGGTGGGCACTGTCGGCAAGCCCACAGCCGAGATTGCTGCCAGCCGTGAGGGCATGCAGCTCAGCTTCTTCCAGCTCGACGACCCCGTGCTCTGTCAGGTGCGCGACGAAATTCTGGGTCTCGACGTCAACAACCTCACGCCCTTGGAAGCCCTCAACAAGCTGAACGACATTAAGAAGATTGTGTCGGGGAAGTAGACAAACAGCCCTTATGAGACAGTGCATGAGTTTTGAAAAATACAAGATTCAAGCGGACGCTTCGGTTTCTATATGTCCTTTTTGTATTTATCTCAGCCCATAGGCATCACGGTTTTATTAGGATTATACAATAGTGCCTAATTATACTTGTTCATGGGCATAGTTCTGATAGTTTCCCAAAATCTGTTCAATATGAATGACCTCGGAGCAGGAGTCCCAAGTGACACCACCGCCTATCAGATACCAGTTCTTACGTTCTTTCGCAGGAACTTTCTTCAATGACGGAAAGGCAGAAATAGGCATCGTTACAGAACGACCGTCCTGCAAATCTACCTGAAATATTCCTCGTTTGGGGAACGATAGCCGCTTAATCTTTGGCGTTACATCCCAGTATCCTTCTTTCTTATACATATTACTTTTTTTTAGTCTTCTTTACCTTTATCATCTTAACGCGTTTGCCTTGCTTGAAGAGGTTCCATTGATGGAGTAATTTCTCACGATATTCGCTTGCTATTGCAAGAACTTCTTTTGTTTGGGTGTCTGTTAAGTCACCTTGTTGAGCCAATTCTACCACAGGTTCCAGCCATATCTTGCAAAGATTCTCTGTACCGCGTTTACCTACATGCACATGCGCACGGTTCTCGTTGTAATCCGTGTTCCAGAAAAGGAATTGCCAGATTATCTTAGCAGTGATATACAGCAGAATTTTAGGCATAGTTGTTATACATATTAGTAATTACGCAGGCAAAGATAGAGAAAAAAGCCGAAAGTGCAAAACTTTCGGCTATTATTTTTGAGGGACACTGTGCCTTAAACAACTTAAACAACTTTCTTTCTTGCCTGTATCATGCACCAGACGCCGAGGATGACGAAGGGAATGGAGAGAATCTGTCCCATGTCGATGGGCAGCGAGGCCTCGAAGGCTTCCTGTATCTCCTTGGTGTACTCAATGAAGAAGCGGAAGGTGAAGATATAGGTCAGGCAGAAACCGAAGTACCAGCCGGTGCCTACTTGGGGGTGATGGGTGTTGGGTGTTGGGTGATGGGTGTTGGGTGATGGGTGATGGGTGATGGGTGATGGGTGATGGGTGTTGGTGCTCCTCTTGTAGATGATCCACAAGATGATGAAGAGCAGGGCGTAGGCGATGGCTTCGTAGAGCTGGCCGGGATGGCGTGGCAGCTGGTCTACACGCTCGAAGATGAAGGCCCAGGGCACGTCGGTGGTGCGGCCGATAATCTCGCTGTTCATCAGGTTGCCCAGGCGGATGAAGCAGGCCGTGGTACCTGTGGCGATGGCAATATTGTCGAGCACCGTCCATAGGCTCAGCTTCGTCTTCTTACAGTAGAGCCACAGGGCCATCATCAGGCCGAAGGTGCCGCCGTGGCTGGCTAGGCCGGCGTAGCCCGTCATCTTCCATGACCCGTCGGGCATGATGTGTATGGGCAGAAACATCTCTACAAAGCCGTTGAACGACGTGAGAAAATAGTCGGGCTGGTAAAAGATACAATGTCCCAGGCGGGCACCTACGAGGATGCCTATGAAGCAATAGATAAAGAGCGGGTCGAAAAGTTCGTCCTTAATCTTCTGCTCCTTATATAAACGTTTTACGACTAAGTATGCCAGCAGCAGGCCCACGAGCCAGCACAGCGAGTACCAGCGGAATGTCAAAGGTCCCAGCGAGAATGCCTCTATCGAGGGGTTCCAGGTGATGTATAGCAGTAAGTCTTTCATTGTCTTTAATTAGCTCTGTCGTGAATTTTGCGGCAAAGTTACGAAAAAGCGAGAGAAAAGCAAAAGGAAAACTTGTTTTTCTTTTGCTTTTCCGAGTGCCAGTAACTTCGGCAAAGCCAAAGTTACTATCTCGTTAATGTCGTCCTGAGTCAGCTCGTATAAGTTCCTTTTTCTCATTAACGGTAAAATAGGGATTCTCAGGATTGAGGCGAATGTGTGTAAGACGTTCACAGTTCTTGAACAGTTCCTTACCAACCTTGCTTAGCGATTTAGGCAAATTGATAGCATATAGTTGCTTGCAGTTAGAGAAAGCATAATTGCCAATCTCCGTTACGCCTTCAGGAATCGTGACAGAAAGCAGTGTCTGACAAGCTGTGTAGGCATTATAGCCTATTCTGGTGGTTGTTGCCGGCAGTCTCACGGCAAGCAGATTTTTGCATCCGCTGAAAGCAGCGCCTCCAATCTCCTGCAACCCATCATGGAATACTGCATAGTTGAGATTGCTGCAATGAGAGAATGAGAGGTATCCTATGCGTTTCAACGTTCTTGGTGCCACGAAGTGTGACAGGTAGTAGCAGTTGGAAAAGGCAGTATCGGGCAATGTCTGCATCTCTACCTGTTGCATGTCGATGGTACGCAGCATACCTTTTTTCAACATTTCCCGGAGCGTATGGAAGTCGGTGTCGTTCATCTTTCCTTTCAGTTTGATGTGGCGTGTAGTGAGCCGCTCTTCCGGAGTGAGCAGCTTTACGAGGGAGCCTGCCTCGCTGATAGTGATTTCTTTCGCTGCCGCCTGATAACAGCTGTCAGCCACGCCAACCAGCATCCAGTGTTCCCGGCTGTAGCCTCCCAGGTCGCTCAGGTCATAGTAGCCGTTATCATTGCCTGCCCATCCCATGTTGACATGTACTTTGT
>CAMHKU010000116.1 GCA_946185805.1 uncultured Prevotellaceae bacterium
CAAAGCCACGATGTATCGGTAGAAATTTGCTGCCATGGCTGTAATAAGCAGGAACGCGGGCGATGTCGGCCGAGGATCCCCGGTCGCGGTCGTAGCCGTCGTAGAGTCCCATCATGCCCTCGACGATGGCTATGTCGGCATCGGCACTGTAGCGGTGGAACAGTTCCCTAACGTGCTGTTCCGTGGCCATGAATCAGTGCCCGGCTCACCGTCGTCTTGCCCGCGCCGCTCGACGGGGCTGCAATCATCAGTGCCTTCATCGTTTCTCTGTCTGTTTGTTTTGGTGCAAAGTTACAACTTTCGTTCGGCAAAAACAAAAAATAGCTTTTTTTTGTTTTTGTTCTCACTTATTCGTACCTTTGGCCTTCGGTCGAAGGAACTCCGTCTCGGCAATAAAAAAAATCGAAATTTATTTTGTATTGCTCTCGACTTTTCGTACCTTTGCAGGCGCAAAGGCAATCGGGTGCCTGAAGAGCACCCAGATGTAAGGGAATCCGGTGCGAGTCCGGAACTGTTCCTGCAGCTGTAATCCCCCTTATAGTGAGGGTCTGCCTGTATGACGCCACTGGCCGCTTAGGGGCCGGGAAGGTAAGGCAGCCCGGGGAGAGTCAGAAGACCTGCCTTGGCATGAAAAATGTACATGTGCCCAGGAACTGGCATGATGTGGAAAGAAAAGAGCTAATGACGATGAAACAGCGTCTGGCGATAGCCCTTTGGCTGTTGTCGGGCAGTATGATGGCGCAGAGCGTCTGGCGGACTGACAGTCTGCAGGAGGTCGTGGTGACGGGTACTGGCACACAGCACCTGCTGAAGGACGCCCCCGTACAGACGGAGGTTATCAGCCGACGCCAGCTGCAGCAGTATGCCGGCCGTTCGATAGAGGACATCCTCAGCGGCCTGACGGCGTCGTTTGCCTTCAACGAGGGCGATATGGGTTCACAGCTTCAGATGAACGGTCTCGGCAACAGCTACGTCCTGATACTCATTGACGGCCGCCGGCTGCACGGCGACAACGGCGGCGAGAACGACCTCTCGCTCATCGACCCCCATAACATTGAGAAGATAGAGATTGTGAAGGGCGCCTCGAGTGCCCTCTACGGCAGCGATGCCATAGCGGGTGTCATCAACATCATCACCCGTCGCCACTGCGAGCAGGGACTGATGGCGGAGAACACCACGCGTGTGGGGTCATACGGCGACGTGCGCCAGCACGACGGCGTGGCACTGAACTACGGCCGTCTGTCGAGCTACACGAACTTCCAGCTGCAGCATAGCGACGGATGGCAGAATACCGCCGAAGAGGCATTGCAACAGACGGAGTACCACATCACCGACTCGCGCAACAAGACGTCGAACCGCCACACCAACTGGCAGGTGGCCCAGCGGTTTACCTACCAGGCATCGCGGCACATCGAGCTCTATGCCGACGGCTCGCTGTACCGCAAACGCATCTACCGGCCTTGTGGCCATCACCCCGGGGTCGACGTGAAGACATACGATATGAAGTACAACAACGCTTCGGCTGCTGCGGGGGCTAAGTGGGTGCTTCCTCGGGGCCTGTTTGTGGACAGCAGCAGCAAGGACGTGGACCGCGGCAGTCAGGATGTCGTCACGTTGGATGCTGACTGGAAACGCCACGCCTACAGCTACGTCTATACCGACACGACGCTGACCGACGGCTACATTGGCGGGCGCTTCACCAACTACCTGCCGTACTTCCCCGGCGACACGGAGCTGCAGAGCGACCAGCGGCTGCTGAACATTCAGCTGAAGGGTGTCTTCCGGCTGCCCGCCCGTCAGCGGCTCAGCGCCGGACTGGACTACCGCTACGACTGGCTGCGGGCTCCCATGCGCGTCAAGGGTGGCCGTGCCACTGACAATACGGAAGCCGTCTACGTGCAGGACGAGCTGTCGCTGCTGGATCCCCTGCTGCTGACGGCGGGTCTGCGACTGACGCGCAACGAAGGCTTCGGCACCCGGCTGACGCCCAAGCTGTCGGCCATGCTGAAGGTCGGCAGGGCACTGCGCCTCAGGGCTACGTGGAGCCAGGGCTACAAGACGCCCACGCCGAAGGAGCTGCACTACCAGTACGTGCGCAACATGAACGGTGTCTACCTCTACCTGGGCAACACGGGGCTGCGGGCACAGACGTCGAACTACTTGGGCTTGAGCGCCGAGCTGACAGCGGGTAGCCTGACAATCACTGTCGCACCTTATTATAATAAGGTCGACAACATGATAGCCTTGGTGACCATTCCCACCAAAGAAGCTCCCGGCGAGCTGGTGGTACAGTACGACCCGCAGCGGGTGCGCCAGTACCAGAACATTGAAGACGCCCGTACCAAGGGCGTCGACGTCACCGTGCGCTACCAGGGCCGCTACATGACGGCAGGTGGCTCGTACAGCTATCTCGACACCCGTGCCAACCAGTATGACATGGAGCATGAACAGATGCAGCGTGTCACCATCGACGGCATGGCCCACCACAAGGGCAGTGTCTATGCCACGTGGCAGCACCGCTTTGCGCCGCGCTACCAGCTGGGGGTGGGTGTCTACGGGCGTCTCTCGTCGAAGCGCTACTACCAGGTTGACGGCGATGGCAGGGGCTACCACCTGTGGCGCCTGACGACGACCCACCAGGTTGGCGAGCACCTGCGTGTGGAGGTCGGCGTTGACAACGTGCTGGACTATGTCGACCGTACGCCCCACGGTCTGCATCTGGGTACGACGACTCCTGGCCGTACGGTCTTCGCTACGCTGAGCGTGCGGCTTAATGAAGGCAAAAAGCTTATTAACAAATATAGGTCTAACTTAAATCAAAACAGCAATGATGAAAATTAAAAATCTGATGATGGCCATGCTGGCCATCGTTATGAGCACATCGTTCGTGGCTTGCGGCGACGACGATGATGACAACAGCATGTCAAACTACCAACGTTACCAGCAGGCCGTGGACCAGACCGTCAGCAGCCAGAAGAAGAACGACAAGGTCATCCTGCTCGTCGCCTTCGGCTCGACATGGGAGCAGGCCTACGACACTTTCGACCAGATAGTGAGCGAATATAAGTCGCAGTTCTCTGGATGGGACGTCTACCTGTCGTTCTCGAGCGCCATCTGCATCAATAACGCCCGTGCCGGCGAGAATGTCGCCCCGAAGGACTACTACGACCCAGAACACTGGCTCACCGCCATTGGCAAGGCCCAGTACAAGCAGATCGTTGTACAGTCGCTGCAGGTCATCCCTGGCGAGGAGTACCGTCGCGTGCGCGATACCTATGTGAAGGACTTTATGAACAACCGTAACGGCGACTTCACCACTCAGTATATGAAGAGCCTCGACCAGAATGTCGTCGTAGGGACACCGCTGATGGCCGAGCTCAGCGACGCTGAGGCACTGGCCGCCGTGCTGAACCAGGAGGCCGACGTCAAGGCTGCCGTCGCTGAGGGCATCGTCGCCTTCATGGGACACGGCAACCCCGAGGGCTACGACTACTACGGTGGCAACATCCGCTACCTGCAGTTAGAGGACGCCCTGCGTGCCCTGAACCAGAACTACTACGTGGGCACCGTCGACATGGACGCCACCTATGCTGAGGACGTTCTGAAGCACATAGAGGGTGGTACCTTCGACATCGAGGTGGGCGACGTGACGAAGACCATGCAGTATACTGCCAACAGTGCCAAGAGGGCACAGCTCTACCCGCTGATGTCCATCGCCGGCGACCACGCCCATAACGACATGGCCGACGCCGAGGATGAGGAAAGCTGGTACTCGCTGTTCAATGCCGCCGGCATCGAGACCAAGGCCTACGAGACTAACTATACCGCCGCCTGCTGGAAGAAGTACAAGCAGGGCGAGGACTATATTCCTGCACTGGGTGAGCGCCAGGCCGTGCGCCGTCTGTGGATGAACCACACCCGTGAGGCCATCGCGAAGTTAGGCACCGAGGAAGCCCTGTCAACACCTACCACTGCCCCCGAAGAGTAGACACATGAACATATCAACACTTATTACAGCGATGCTCCTCATGGGGAGCACCGCTGTTTTTTCACAGGGAAAACAGACCGTTGCCGTGTCGCCAACCAAACGGACAGCTGCTGCTGATACGTCGATGACCGGGCGAGTACACCAGCTGAACCCCGTCGTCGTCACCGGCACGGGCACCTATCGGCGTGCCGACAACTCGCCCGTGGCCGTGAGGGTGCTCACGGCGAAAGAGCTGCGCGACGCACAGGTGACGACACTGGCCGACGCCCTACAGCGGCTGACCAGCAACATCACCACCCACACCAACGGCATGGGGACGTTCGTCAACTTCAACGGCGTGAGCGACGACTATGTCGTCATCCTGGAGAACGGGCATCGCATCAGCGGCGACGACCGTTGGAACCGTCTGTCGATGGAGAACGTCAAGCGCATAGAGGTCTTCAGCGGTGCCGCGTCAACACTCTACGGCAGCGACGCCCTGGCAGGTGTCATCAACATCATCACCGACGACAGCCAGAAGCCCGTCAACATAACGGCCAACAGCCGTCTGGCCAGCAAGGGACGTCAGCAGCAGAACCTCGTCGTCGACGCCACGGCGGGCACCGTGTCGAGTCATACCGCCTACACTCATAGCCAGGCTGATAACTGGCAGGTGAACCACTACCAGGCGTTCGACGAAGGCGGCACAGAGGTGCTTAAACTCACCGGACGCCCCATGTCGGTGGGCTACCAGAGCCACAACATCAGTGAGAAGCTGGAGTGGCGTCCCACGGAGGCCTGGTCGTTCTACGTGCGCGGCTCCTACTATGACTACCTGACGGCACGTCCGCAGGGGGCTACCTACGCCACCCAGAAAAAGACCACCGACAAGACGACCGGCAACGTCACCTACACGTACAGCGACAAGGCGGCCTACACCTACGACCTGCACCATAAGTCGTACACCTACGGCGGCGGCGCACGCTGGGTGCCCGACAGTCGCACGCACCTCTACCTGGACGTCTACAGTGACAATTTCCAGTCGGACTACGACTACTGGCAGACAGCCGCCAAGGAGGCCTACGATGAGACGCGCAAGCGCACGCACTACGTCAACGAGACGCTGAAAGGCATCTTCCGCCTGACGTCGTGGAATAAGCTGTCGGCCGGCGTGGAGGCTGTACAGGAGAGTCTCACCAGCCAGAGCGACAACATTGGCTTCGAGACCACCAATACGTATAATGTCTTTGCTCAGGACGAGCTGCAGCTGTGTCCCTGGCTCGAGGCTGTCGCCGGCGTGCGCTATACGTATAACGACAACTTCGGCTCGGCCGTGACACCCAGCGCCGGCCTGTTCCTGCACCGTGGCGGCTTCCGGTTGCGTGCCAACTATGCCGCCGGCTACCGTACCCCCACGCTGTCGCAGCTCTACGCCACCGACCAGGCTAAGACCGCATCGCGCTACACACTGTATAATCCTAATCTGAAGGCCGAGAAGAACCACTTCTTCACTGTCAATGCCGAGTATGGCAACCACTGGGTGACGGTGAGCGTCAGCGCTTTCATGAACAAGATCCGCGACATGATCAACTACCGCACCATGAGCACCGCCGAGGTCGAGGGTGACGCCGCACTGAAGGCCTTGCAGCAGGAGGGCTGGACGACCATCCGCCAGCGCGACAACATCGACCGTGCCACGCTCAAGGGCATCAGCGCCTCGCTGAAGTTGCTGCTGCCTGGCGGCTTTTCTGTCGGCGGCGGTTATACGCTGACCGACTCGAAGGCTGAGACACGCACCCTCGACACGAAGACGCAGCAGTATGTCGTCACCGAGAGCGATGTCGACAAGAGCGTGCGCCACGTGGGCAACGTCAGTGCCGCATGGGACCACACGTGGAAGAACTACCACCTGAACGTCAGCATCGACGGACATATGCAGGGACGTCGCTACAGCAGCACCTACGGCTATGCCGACGGCATCAGCCAGTGGAACGTGAGCACGCGCCATAGCGTCCGTCTGAGGCAACTGACTCTGGAGCCGGGACTGGCTGTTGAGAATGTGCTGAACAAGCGTGACACGGCACCTTGGAACTCTAACTTCGCCACCATCAATCCCGGACGGTCGCTCGTTGCCAGTCTCCGACTGACGTACTGAGAAGTTTGGGCTGGCGTACTGAGAAGTTTAGGCTGACAAAAGCCTAAAATCCGCAGATAATTTTTCGAGTGTCTGATTTAGCCCTTGCTTGTGACGACGGTCAAAGACCTGTTCTGCCGAGCCCCGCCTGTTGTAGTGCAGTATGATTTGTCTTTTTGCTGGCATCATCTATTATATTGTAAACTATTACTCGATACAGAATTCTGTTTACGAATTGGAAGATAAAATTGACCAAGGAAAATAAGCAATTAAGTCTTATAACGTGACGACGATATGGAACAGAAATTCGGGAAAAATAGCATTGACATCAAGGTGCTGCGCGAGTTCTGCGAGCGCGAGGGCAAGATGGTGGAGTACCGCAAGGGCGAACAGCTGGAGCGCGAGGGCGACCCCGCACGGTGGTTCGGCTTCGTCACCGAAGGGTGCTTCAAGTACGTGACTCACGGCATCAGCGAAAGGCTGCGGGTAGGCGACCATAGGTCGGGAATCGACAGGGAACACATCACATGGTTCTCGTTCGAAGGCGAGTTTGCGGGCGACTATCCCGCCTGCCTCGACGGTGGCCC
>CAMHKU010000117.1 GCA_946185805.1 uncultured Prevotellaceae bacterium
GGTGCCTTGGATGAGTGGCTTAGTCAACGGTCTGCAAAACCGTCTACAGCAGTTCGAATCTGCTAGGCACCTCCAAAAGTTAAAAACTGAGCCCACTCTCAAGAGTGGGCTCAGTTTTTGTATCAAGGCTTCAAGAATTTATTACCAGTCTGCTTGATAAGCTGCCGCCTGAAGTCCTCGGGCATGCCGGGACGCTCAACGGTGGCTCCGAGACCATGCTTGCCGCGCTTGAAGTTGCCTTGTTCGTCGACAGGGCGCACAGCCATATCATTATGGCGCACGACGAGATAGAAGGCCAGCTGACGCCAGCGACTGATCATCTCGTCGGCCTTACGACAGGTGTAGTCAGTAAGGAACTTCACACGCTCGGCGCCCTGCAGCTGCTGTGCCTGACGCTCAATGGCGACCTGCTGTGCGAAGTACGACTGCTCCAGCGAGTCGCGCACCAGCTGCAGGTCGGGGAAGAGCACCGAGTAGCGTGGATAAACCATGTTGCTCACCCAGTTCTCCACCCAGAAAGCATTGTCCATCGAAAACGTGATGTCGTCGGCGCCGCGGCCGCTATAGCAGTCGGGCTGTCGCGTGGTACAACAGTAAACGGGCGTATAGGCCACCATGTTGCCGTCGTCATTGCCAAACCAGAAGCATCCTCCCACCTCGCGCGGCAGCCATGAGCGCATCTGCGAGACAAAGGTCCAGGCCGTCTGCTGTGTCGACGTCGGACGCTCGTTGAAGCACTTCTTGCCGTCAACCTCAAAGTAGAGCGGCGTCACGCGGTAGGGCATCTGCCAAATGCCGCCACCGATGTCATTCTTGTCTTTCGACGAGGCCGACACGTCGAGGGGCGTTCCTTCATAGTGGTCGCGCATGGCGGCCTGCACATCCTGCACGGTCAGCAGTTTATTGGGCTTCACCCACAGCGGCATCGGCTCAGCATCAGCATCACGGCCCTCAGCCCAGGGCAGGTAGCGGTCCATGCCGTCGGCATAGCGGCGGAAGAACTGCCACACGCGTGCGTCGCAGATACGGCGGCCGCTGAAGTCGGGCTTGGCATAGGCGGCATTATAAGAGAAGTCCTGGTCGCGCTTGCCGTCGTACCAGCCCATCAGGCGGGCATAGCTCACCACATTCTTCGACCACAGGACCGTTTCCTGTCCTTTCTTCTCTTTCTTCTGAGGCATGAAGGTCGTGATACGGCTCTGATTAGCGTGGCCACAGATCATGTCGTCGGGCACGCGCATGGCCACCCACACCGTACGCCCGAGCTGCTTGCGCTGCGAGGGTTTGAGCGTCTGACGGAGCGAGTCGCTCACCCAGGCGCCCATCATCTCCATAATCCACGCCTCGTTGGGGTCGCAGATGGTAAAGGTCTCCCCCTCGGAGCAGTAGCCATACTTCTCTACCAGCGACGTCATCACCTGAATGGCCTCGCGGGCGGTCTTTGAGCGCTGCAGGGCGATGTAGATAAGCGAGCCATAGTCGATGACGCCCGTGGTGTCTACCATTTCCTCGCGACCGCCAAAGGTGGTTTCGCCGATGGTCAGCTGCCACTCGTTGGTGTTGCCAATCACATTATAGGTCTCTGGGGCTTCGGGTATCTCGCCTAAGTATTTGTTGGTGTCCCACTCATAGACTTTCCGCATGTCGCCCGCCTGGTGCTTGGCAGCAGGATAGTGATAGAGCCACATAAAGGCGCCATAGCTGTCAGCATTATAACTACAGATAACACTGCCGTCGGCCGACGCCTTCTTGCCGACGATGAAATTAGTACAGGCCATGCCGCTGATAGCCGACATAAGCATGACTGAAAGAGCAATTTCTTTTTTCATGATTGTTGTTTTGTTCTATTTTTCAATTCTTCAATCTTTCAATTCTTCAATCTTTCTATTTTCAATTCTTAGCGTGCAAAGTTACTAGTTTTTTTTCATCCGCCAAGTAATTTCAGCCGTTTTCTTGCGCTTTGCCCTGTAATTTTAGTACCTTTGCAGCCAACTATTGGTACGCAAGTGTCTCACTTGCGGCAGCCGTGGGTGAGACACCCGCATACCAATGTAAAGCGACGTAATAATCGTTAGCACTATTAGAACCAAAGTAACCATGATGATAGAGATTCTTGTCACATTATTGCTGGGCCTGTTGATAGGCGGCCTTGTAGCCTATCTCGTTATCAACCACCGCTATGTGGAGCTTCGCGTGCAAGCAGAGGCAACGGCCACCTCGCTGCAACACACCACTGCCGACCTCAACGGCAAGAGCGAGCAGGTGGCGAGCCTGCAGGCCGAGAACCGCCATCTGGCAGCCACCTGTACAGCCCTGTCGAACGAGATTGAGCTGATGAAGACGCAGCACAGCGAAGAGCGTGAACAGGAGCGCCAGCGCACGGCCGCCGAGCGCGAGCAGGAGCGCCAGCGAACGGCTGCCGAGATGCAGCTGCGCCAGGAGCAGTTTCAGGAGCAGCTGAAGGTGGTGCGCGAGCAGTTTCAGAACCTGGCCTCACGCATGCTGACCCAGACCAGCGACCAACTCCGCACGCAGAACGCCGAGGCTATGGAGCATATCACCAAGCCCATCGGCGACAGTTTCCTGGAACTTCAGAAAGCCATTCAGGAGAGCGACCGCGAAGCCGCCAAGACGGCGGCGTCGCTGACAGAACGCCTGCGGCAGGTAGGCGAGCAAGCCGCCAAGATGGACCTGACGGCTACACGGCTTACCAACGCCCTCCGCGGCGACTCCAAGCAGGCCGGCGACTGGGGCGAGCTGGTATTGCAGGAACTGCTCGACTCGCAGGGATTTCAGCGTGGCCTGGACTACGACATCCAAGACACCATCACCAACGACGAGGGCATCGTCGTGCGCAATGAGGACACCGGCCGCGCCATGCGCCCCGACGTCGTGCTCCACTACCCCGGACAGCAAGACGTCATCATCGACGCCAAGGTAAGCATCAAGGCTTACTACGACTACGTCAACGAACCTGTAGAGGGCGTGCGCCAGCAGATGCTCGACCGACATGTGCAGAGTCTCAGGAGCCACGTTCGCGAGCTGGCGCAGAAGGACTACAGCCGCTACATCCAGCCACCGCGCATGGCTATCGACTTTGTCATCATGTACGTGCCCAACGAAGCCGCACTGCAGGTAGCACTGGCCCGCGACCCCAAGCTGTGGACGGAGGCCTTCGACAAGAAAGTGTTTATCAGCAGCACCCAAAACCTGTTTGCCATCCTGCGTATGATCCAGATAGCCTGGCGCCAGCACAACCAGACGGAGAATCAGAAGAAGATTGTGAGCCTGGCCGAGCAGTTGCTATCGCGCATAGGGCTCTTCGCCGAGCGTGCCTCCAAGATCGGGCGCGACATCGAAGCACTCAACACCGACTATGCCGACATGCAGAAATCCGTCGACGGCACACGCGGCATACTCCAGAAGGCCAACGAAATGAAACGCCTGGGCATCAAGGAGGACGTGAAGCATCCCCTACCCCATCTCAGCACCGACGAATGAAACGTTAGCGGCGGTCGCGGTTGCCCCACTTCTTGTCGTAGCGTCCCTCGGTGTCAATCTTGCCGCCGAACATGTTGAGGCGGTAGCGCACGTGGAGCATGGCATAGCTGTTGACGCTGTTATAGCGCGTGTCGCTGCGGTTAGTGGCCGACACGCGGCGCTCGAAGTTGCTCTGCTGCTGCAGCAGGTCGTAGAAGTTGAGGGCCACGACGAGGCTCTTGCTCTTGAGGAAGGTTTTCGACACCTGCCCGTTCCATATCAGCTCGTTGGTGTTCGACGACGGGTCGTTATAGCCCCGTCGGCTGTTCTGGTGGAGGTTCGACGAAATCTCGATGCCGTAGGGCAGGCGGAGCATGAACTGTCCGCCGTAACTGAACCGCCATGTGTCGAGGTTGGCCGTGGGTTGCAGCTCGTTGCGCGTGTGCTGGTAGTTCATGCTGCCGTCGAGGGTTAGCTCGAGCCAGTCGTTGCGGAAACTGGCCGTCAGCCGCTGGCGCAGGTTGGTGGTGCGCGTAGTGTTCTTCTCGGCGGCGGCCTGCTGCTGAGCCACATAGCTCACGTAGTTGTTGTAGCGCAGACGGGTGTCGGCGCCCACGTTCCAGTGTGCGGCGGAGTCAATGGCGGTGTTGAAGTTGAAGCCGCCGTCGGCGTTCCAGTTGCCGTTGATGTTCTCCGGCCGCGAGGTGCTGCCGCCGGTCTCCGGATCGTAGCGCACGAAGTTGGAGATGCTGTTGCGTATGTGGCGGTAGTTGCCATAGAGCACGATGGAGCGCTTATACCTGTTGATATAGTTTTTGTAGTAGACGTTCAGCGAGTTGGTAAACTGCGGCTTCAGTCCGGGATTACCCTGAGTGATATACAGCGGGTTGCTGTCGTCGGTGATGTCGAGCAGCTGAGTCATGTCGGGCTGCCGGGTGTCTCCGCGGTAGTGGAGCCAGATGTCGTGCTGGTCGCTGAACTTATAGTGGAAGTCAATGGTCGGCGTAAGGTTGGTCACCGTGCGCACGGTGTCTACATAGATGCCGCGGTAGTCCTGTATGAAGTTCGACTGCTGTGGCTGCACCAGCACACCGATGTTGTAGTCGTACTCTTCCTGCCAGTGGCGCAGTGTGAGGCGTATGTTGTGGGTGTAGTTCTTATATTCCGAGTATCGGCTGAGGTTGCGGTCGAGATAGTTGTCCAGGGGCTGTCCAAAGGCGTCGAGCCTGGAGCCATCGCCAATCCAGGTGTCGAAGTCGCGGTATTCGGGCTCGATGCCGCTGAAGGGGTCGCTGTGCAGGCGGCTGAAGTCGTAGGTCTGGCGGTCGCTCTTGTTCTGGCTGTAGCGCAGCTCATAGGCGGCCTGCAGGTGGGCGCCTTTCCACAGCGGCTCGCTGTAGCTGGCGCTCAGCACGTAGCCCTTGTTGTCGGCAGGGGTAGTGTTATAGCGTGCGGTGTGGTAGGTGGAGTCCTCTCCGGCCACGTTCTTCACCTTGAAGAGTCTCACCTCGTTGTTCGACGCGTTGCGGCTCTCATTGTCGCCGGCGTTGCCCTCCACGCGTAGGGTGATGTTGCGGCCACGGGCGTTGAGGCGGCGATAGAACTGGAGCATGGCCCACACGTTCTTGTTCTCGCCATAGGAAAGGCTGGCGCCGCGGTTGTGGTTGACTATATAAGGGGTGATGGGTGATGGCTGTTGGGTGATGGCCGCTAGCGGGTCATCGGCATAGAGGTAGGGGTCGTCGGTGAAGGTGGCGTTGCTGCTGGCCGACGTGCCGTCGCTGGTCTGCGTGTTGGCATTGGCCCTGAGCAGCAGGTTAGTCAGTGTGTCGGGCTTCCACTCTATGCGGGTGTCGGCGCGCCAGTTGTTGCTGCGGCTGAAGTCCTGCGACGTACTGTTGGAGAATGTGCGCGAGCTCTCGCTGTAGAAGTTCTCCTGCGAATTGTCGTTCTGATTGTCGCCGTCGCGGTGGTTCCAGCGCACGCTGAGGTCGGCCTTCAGCTTGTTGCCGTCGTCATAGTTGAAATTGGCGCCCAGCATCTTGTTGGCATTCAGCCCACGGCGGTTCCACCAGGCGGCGTTCTCCTCCTTATTATTAAAGTTGCCCATCACCACCAGTCGCGTCACGTCGGTAAAGCTGCTCCCCATGCCGCGCGAGGCATAGCGGTGGTGGGTGCCGCCGGCCAGGTCGAGGTTGGTCATATAGCCGCGGTTCATGCCTTTCTTGATGGTGAAGTCGAGCACGGTCTCCTTATTGCCGTCCTCAATGCCGGTAATGCGGGCCTGGTCGCTCTGCTGGTCATAGAACTTCACGGCCTGGATAATGTTCACCGGCAGGTTCTTCAGAGCCGTCTCCACATCGCCGAGCATGAACTCCTTGCCGTCGAGCAGGATTTTCTTCACTACCTTGCCGTTGAGCGTGATGTTGCCGTCCTCGTCGATGTCGGCACCGGGCATGCGCTTGATCAGCTCCTCGATGGGCGAACCCTCGGGCGTGCGGTAGGCTTCGGGGTTATACACCAGCGTGTCTTTCTTGACGATGACCTGAGCGGCGCGACCCGTAACAACGGCCTCGCGCAACATCACCGCCTCCGACGACATGAGCAGCCGCCCCAGGTCTACGTTCTGGTTGCCGCGCAGCGTCACCTCGCGCTCCAGCGTCTGATAGCCCACCGACGAGAGCTTGATGCGGTAGATGCCGTTCGACGGTGCTTCCACCGAGAAATTACCCTGCAGGTCGGTCACGGTGCCGCCCACGAAGGTGCTGTCACGGCGGCGGAACAGCTGCACGGTGGCCTGCGCCATGGGTTCCTTCTCGCCGGCGTCTACCAGTTGGCCGATGATAGTAAGAGACTCCTGTGCGCTGACCGTCGCCACGGTGCTGCACAGTAAAACAATCACAAAAAGAAATCTTTTCATATAATATTATCAGTATATTCTGTCAATGGCCTTGCTTAGTTACTCTATTTCTGACGCACCGCCAGAATAAAGGTTTAAACAGAAGGCAAAAAAACAAAGAAAGACAAGGCCAAGGAATAAAAGTCGGATTCTGCCGTCCGCTCCAGCATAAACGGGCGGGTGCTCTAAGATGTAAGGGCGCCCGCCCTAATTTGTGAGGGCGGGCGACGGCAACGAGCCAG
>CAMHKU010000118.1 GCA_946185805.1 uncultured Prevotellaceae bacterium
GTTTTTATCTGTTTTACAAAAAACTATCCATCCACACGAAATCTTGCAGAACCTTACAGAGTTTTCAACCGCAGGTCGGAAAAAAGCGCCGAAATCCTTTGCGGTTTCGGCTTTATTTTGTAATTTTGCCGACACAAACGAAAAACTCCAATCAATTAAGAACATAAAACAAACAAATCACTCACAGATGAAGAACATCAGTCTTGACATCACAAAGGCAGCCTGCTTCCTCGAAGCCGGCGCAGTGAAAGCTTTTGAGCCACAGGTAAAGGCCGCTCAGAAGGCCTTGGAAGAGGGCACCTGCCCCGGTAACGACTTCTTAGGCTGGCTCCACCTGCCCAGCAGCATCACACCCGAGTTCCTCGACGAGGTGCAGGCCGTGGCCGACACCCTCAGAGAGAAGTGCGAGGTCGTCGTCGTCGCCGGCATCGGCGGCAGCTACCTCGGAGCACGCGCCGTCATCGAGGCCCTTGGCAACAGCTTCAGCTGGCTCATACAGGATAAGAAGAACCCCACCATCCTTTTTGCCGGCAACAACATCGGCGAGGATTACCTCTCTGAGATGACCGAATACCTGAAGGGCAAGAAGTTTGGCGTCATCAATATCTCCAAGAGCGGCACCACCACCGAGACCGCCCTCACCTTCCGCCTGCTGAAGAAGCAGTGTGAGGCTCAGATGGGCAAGGCTGAGGCCAAGGACGTCATCGTGGCCGTCACCGACGCCAAGCGCGGCGCCGCCCGCACCTGCGCCGACAAGGAGGGTTACAAGTCGTTCATCATTCCCGACAACGTCGGCGGACGCTTCTCGGTGCTCACCCCCGTGGGCCTGCTGCCTATCGCCTGCGCCGGCTTCGACATCAAGGCCCTCGTGGAGGGTGCACAGCAGATGGAGAAGCAGTGTGCCTCGGACGTTCCGTTCGAGGAAAACATCGCCGCTCAGTATGCCGCCGTGCGCAACGGCCTCTACCAGACCGGCAAGAAGATTGAAATCATGGTGAACTACCAGCCCAAGCTCCACTTCGTCAGCGAGTGGTGGAAGCAGCTCTACGGCGAGAGCGAGGGTAAGGACAAGAAGGGCATCTTCCCCGCATCGGTAGACTTCACCACCGACCTGCACTCCATGGGACAGTGGATTCAGGACGGCGAGCGTACCATCTTCGAAACCGTCATCAGCATTGAGCAGCCTAACCGCGAACTCCTCTTCCCCAGCGACGAGGAGAACCTCGACGGCCTGAACTTCCTTGCCGGCAAGCGCGTGGACGAGGTCAACAAGATGGCCGAACTGGGCACTCGCCTGGCCCATGTCGACGGTGGCGTGCCCAACATCCGCCTCTCGGTGCCCTGTCTCAATGCCTACTACATTGGACAGCTCATCTACTTCTTCGAGATTGCCTGTGGCATCAGCGGCAACGTGCTCGGCGTGAACCCCTTCAACCAGCCCGGCGTGGAGGCTTACAAGAAGAACATGTTTGCCCTGCTCGACAAGCCCGGCTACGAGGCCGACTCCAAGGCTATTCAGGAGCGCCTGGCTAAGGAAGCATAAGCCCCATGAGCCCCATAACATCTTACCTCACCAAGCACGGCTTTGAGCGCTTTGAGCCCAAAGCCGTGCTCTTTGATATGGACGGCGTGCTCTATAACTCCATGCCGCGCCACGCCTTGGCCTGGCAGCGCGCCATGCACACCTTCGGCATCACCATGACCGAGGGCGACGCCTACGCCACCGAGGGCGCACGCGGCGTAGACACCATACGCCAGATGGTGCGCACCCAGCGAGGCCGGGAAATCACCGAAGAGGAGGCCCAGCTGATGTACGACGAGAAGACGCGCCAGTTTCACCTCCAGGGCGAGGCGCCGCTCATGCCGGGCATATTGACGCTGATGGCGCAAATCCACCGCCAGGGCTTGCGTATAGGCGTGGTCACCGGCAGCGGCCAGCGGCCGCTCATCCGGCGCCTGCTCGTCGACTTCGGTGACTACTTGGACGAGCAGCACATCGTCACGGCCTACGACGTCAAGCGCGGCAAACCCGCCCCCGACCCTTACCTCATGGGCATGCAGAAAGCCGGTACTGAGCCGTGGCAGACCGTCGTCGTTGAGAACGCACCGCTGGGCGTCAGGGCCGGCGTGGCCGCCCGCGCTTTCACCATCGCCGTCAACACCGGCCCCCTGCCCGACGAAGCCCTCACCAGTCAGGGCGCCGACCTGCTCTTCAGCCGCATGACCGACCTCAGCGACTGCTGGACCACGCTCTTCTGAGGTAGGGCGGCTGCTCCTGATGCAGGGCGGCTGCTCCTGAGGTTTGCCCTAAAACTGCCGCCGCCAGCTATTGCTGACCTACGTCAGCAATACTGCCGACCACGGTCAGCGATTGCAGCACCCTGACAACATGGTCGTGCGGGTTCTACGAGATATTGTATGGGTCGTACATTCGTTTTTGGAAAACAGGGAAAAACAAGAAAAACAGGAAAAAACAATGTAGACTACCAGTGTAAGGTTTTTATCGGTTTTTCCGGTTTTTATCTGTTTTACAAAAAACTATCCATCCACACGAAATCTTGTAGAACCGTCCTTAGCATGCTGTTAACCATCATAAAAAAACCCTTCACGGTAACCTGTTGGTTGTCAGTTGAATAGGTCTACCGTGAAGGGTTGAAGGGCTATGGCTGAAAGCCTTTATATTTCGTCTTCGTCGAAGTTCTCGTCGTTGTCAGCGTCGGATTGGCCGGTGCCGCTGGTGTCCATTTCCGAGTCGCGCTCAATCTTGACATTGCCGAAATTGTCGATTTTCACTTCCAAGGGTATATACTCGTCGGTCTGCGGCAGACTCACGCTGGCGGCAAACTCCAGCTGCTGGCTGTCCACCTTGTCGAACACCAAGCCCTCGAGTATGCCCGCCTTGCGGTAGTGGTCGGTCAGATAGTCGTTGAACGTAGCCTTGGTAAAGCTATTGCTGATAGCCACCGTGCCGTCGCTGCGCAGCACGCGCACGCTGATGCGGTTGTCAACGAATTTCTGCCCAGACTCGTCCTTCACCATTGGCAGACTGTCGCTGGGTTCACGCTTGACTTCCACTTTATATGATTTGCCCAGCCAGAGCACGTCGCGGGTGTCGCTGTACGACTGCATGCGGATGGGCGACGACGGCCCCTTAGCCTCTATCTTTGGAGCGATGATGTCTTGTGGCTGTTTCTTCTCCTTGCATCCGCCAACGGCCGCCAAGGCCGCCAAGGCGACGATGATTAGTTTTTTGTTTTGCATAGATTCGTGTTTAAAATCGGTTGCAAAGTTACGAATTATCATGTGAAACGCCAAAGTATTTTAGTCTTTTTTCTATTTGCAATTAAACCTTTGGGCTTGGATAGCGTCTGATGAATTGTAAATGTCACACCAAAACGCATGAAACGTATCGTATTATCCCTCGCCCTGTTAGTGGCAACCGCCGCCGCTGCGCTGGCCCAGCGCACCATCAGCGGCACCGTGATTGAAGAAGACTCGAAGGAGGCCGTCATACAGGCCACCGTCGCCCTGCTGAAGAGCGACTCCTCGTTAGTGGCCAACGCCGTGACCAACATGAGCGGCCAGTTCCGGATGACTGCCCCCCAGGACGGCAACTTTATCGTACGCATTACCTACGTGGGGTTCAAGCCCTACACGCGGCGGCTGACCGTCGAGGGCGGCAAGCCCCTGAACCTGGGCACCATCACCATCAGCCCCGACTCGAAGATGCTGAAAGACGTGGAGGTGGTGAAAAACATTGCCAAGGTGACCACCAAGGACGACACCCTGATATATAATGCCGGCGCCTACCGCACCCCCGAGGGGTCGGTCATTGAGGAGCTTATCAAGAAGCTGCCTGGCGCCGAGGTGAGCGACGACGGCACCATCAAAATCAACGGCAAGACGGTGCAGAAAATCAAGGTCGACGGCAAGGAGTTCATGACCGGCGACACGAAGACCGCCATCAAGAACCTGCCCACGAGCATTGTCGACCGCATCAAGACCTACGACGAGAAGAGCGACCTGAGCCGCGTCACCGGCATCGACGACGGCAACGACCAGATGGTGCTCGACTTCGGCCTGAAGCGCGGCATGAACCAGGGCATGTTTGCCAATGTCGACGGCGGCGTGGGCACCAAGAGCCGCTACAGCGTGCGCGGCATGGGTGCCGTGATGAAAGACGACCTCAGGGCCATGACCTTTGTCAATGCCAACAATACCAACGACATGGGATTTGGCGGCGGTGGCGGCGGCGGACGCTTCGGCGGCGGCGGGCGCAACGGATTGCAGGCCTCAAAGATGGTGGGCGTGAACATCAACTACGAGAAGACGAAACTCATCAAGGTCGACGGCTCCATACGCTGGAACCACAACGACGGCGACACCTGGAGCCGCACGTCGACGGAGAACTTCGTGTCGACCACCGGCTCCTTCTCGGAGTCGCTCAACCAGCGCTACTCACGCTCTAACCAGTGGAACGCCCAGATGCGCCTGGAGTGGACCCCCGACACGCTTTGGAACATCAACTTCCGTCCCACGTGGAGCTACAACAGCAACGACGGCACCGGCGACAGCGGCTCGGCCACCTTCAGCGACGACCCCTACAAATATGCCACCAGCGACAGCGGCATCAGCGCCATCGTGGCCCAGATGCTGGGCATCGACCACTCACTGGTGGTCAACCAGCGGCAGAACGGCTCGCTCTCCTATAGCGACAGCAAGCGCTTTGGCGGCTCGCTGCAGGTGAACCGCCGACTCGGCAGCGGCGGACGCAACATCACCCTGCGCGCCGAGGGCAACTACACCGAGGGCGCACAGCAGTCGTTCTCGCGCAGCCTCGTTGACCTCTACCAGCTGGCCACAGGCGACTCCACCTATCAGCGCAACCGCTACAACGCCACGCCCACCAAGAACTACGACTACAGCCTGCGGCTGACCTACAGCGAGCCTATTTTCACGGCTACCTTCCTGCAGTTCAGCTACAACTTCCAGTATCGCTACACCAAGAGCGACCGCTCTACCTACGACTACTGGAGCGACACCGACCTCACGCGCCGCTACGACCTGAGCGGCCTGAACCTCGACTATCGTGAGTGGGACCGGCTGACCAGCGCCCTGGGACGCAGCTATGATGACGACCTGTTCTACGACCAGTCGCTGAGCCGATTCTCGCAGTATAAGAACTATATCCACACCGGCGAAATCATGCTGCGCGTCATACGCAAGGATTACAACTTCAACGTCGGCGTGCAGGTCATACCGCAGTCGTCAGAGTTTACCTACCGCTACCTCTCTACCGACACCGTCACCACGCGGTCGGTCATCAACTGGAGCCCCACGGCCAACTTCCGCTGGAAAATCTCTGACCGCGGGCAGATGCGCTTCGAATACCGCGGCTCTACCAGCCAGCCCTCGATGAGCGACCTGCTGCCTATTACCGACAACAGCGACCCCTTGAACATCACCAGTGGTAACCCCGAGCTGAAGCCATCGTTCACCCAGCGCTTCAACTGGCGATACAACAACTTCTTTGAGCACCGCCAGCAGTTTATCTTTGCCAACGTCAACTTCTCGACCACCAGCAACTCCGTGGCACAGATGGTGAAATATGACCCAACCACCGGCGGACGCACGTCGAAGCCCGAGAACATCAACGGCAACTGGAACATCGGCGGTAACTTCACCTATAATACCGCCCTGGACACCATTGGTCGCTTCAACCTGAACACCACCACTGACCTGAGCTATGCCAACAACGTAGGCTACATCGACCTCTTGCGCGACGGCAACATCTCGAAGATGTCGACCAAGGCTACCACCGTGGCCGAGCGTTTAGGTGCCAGCTACCGCAACGACTGGTTTGAGCTGGAGCTCAACGGCCGCGTGCAGTATAACTACTCGTATAATGCCCTGCAGGAGAACTCCAAGCTCTCGACGTGGAACTTCAACTACGGTTTCAACACCACCCTGCAGGCGCCCTGGGGCATGCAGTTCACCACGAGCCTCAACATGTCGAGCCGCCGCGGATTCAGCGACGACGCTGCCAACACCAACGAGCTGATATGGAACGCGCAGATCTCGCAGTCGTTCCTCAAGGGCAGCCCCCTCTCCGTCCGTCTGGAGTTCTACGACATCCTGCGCCAGCAGTCTAACTTCTCGCGCTCCATCTCGGCCATGATGCGTACCGACAACTGGTATAACTCCATCAACAGCTATGTCATGCTGCGTGCCACCTATCGCCTCAACCTCTTCGGCACGGCTGAGATGCGCCGTAACATGCGCCAGGGCGGCGGCCCCGACGGCGGCGGCTTCGGCGGCGGGCGTGGCAGTCGTGGCGGTTTCGGCGGTGGTCGCGGTGGCTTCGGCGGCGGTGGCTTCGGCGGCGGACGTCGCGGATAAGGTGCCGCTGCCGAGGGCTGACGGCGATGCCAACAGTCAGACCGCTAAATAGAAAAGGCTTCGGAGCTAATCCGAAGCCTTTTTCTATGGTGCTTTCTTATACCTAAAATCCGCAGATAATTTTTCGAGTGTCAGATAGTCACCACCGCAGCAGAACACGGAGAAGATGGCACGTATAATCTCGCTGTACT
>CAMHKU010000119.1 GCA_946185805.1 uncultured Prevotellaceae bacterium
GGGGACAGGTCTTTGATCCAGGCCTGAATCAAAGACCTGTCCCCTTGATTCCATGGCAGGCAACTCAGGAGGAACATCGTTTTTTTACTTTCAAGTTGTCAAAAACAAAAAAAAGTTGTATCTTTGTAGTCCGAAATTGGCAAAGCAGAACAAGGGCACTCAAAACGAAAGATATGATATGGCTCAATGGCAAAAGATAAAAATACAACGAGAGGCATCGTCAGCAAGGATATTGGCGAATATAATACCTGCACTCACTTGTGTGAGTATTGCTATGCAAATACGAGCAAGGAGGCGGCAGTTACAAACTGGAAAAGGCATCAGGAATCCATATTGTTTGATACAATAACAGGGAAATAATATGGCACTAAATGAAACCTACGATCCGGAGACATCCACGAACTTCTTCGACGAGATAGAAGCCGCCATCGCACAGAGGCCCCACTACCGTAAAGTGTATAGTATGCTGAATCAGGTGTTCAAGAGATGTCTGAATCAGAAGACCAGCGGCACGCGCATCAACTTTAGTGGCGACTTTGCCAAGACAGACTATCTGCTGAAAGAGTATGGCGCATCGAAAAAGCTGGTGAAGACAACCAATGACACCCGCGTCAGGCTAAGGAGGCAGCACGAGATGACCGACGACGAATTGGAAAGGTTCTGCCTCTTCGACGTGAAGAACCTCTGCCAGTTTATTGCTTTCATCTATCAGGCGGACATCCCTACCCGACTCATCGAAGTTTTCCCGACAGAGAAAGTGCCAGTGTACACGCCTGCGCTGGTGGGCGAATGCGTCAGAGCCATTGTGGAGTATTGGGACGACGACTATGTCTATGTCAGGACAGAAACGTCTGACGATGGGGAATTGACGAAGGTATGCTACACAAAGGGCAATCAGAATTACAACTACGACTGGAGCTATCTGAGGGGTTTGTTCTATGCGGACGCCCAGTTGAATCTCGTGCGTCCCAGGGAGGACGACGGCATTGTCTATCCGGAACTGATTATCTTCGAACCCGACTATCTTGTCAACATATCGACCGTAGCCCGTTGTTTCACCAGCTATGCCGACTCTCCGTTGGTGGATCTGATAAAAAAGCTGGAGCCGCAGCGAACGACAGAGGCTATCGTACTGGGTAACCTGGCCGGGCAGCTGTTGGACGAAGCCATCCACCAGATGCCCAACACGCACCCGTATGCACAGAGCGTGAAGGACTTCTTCAAGAACCATGCCGTCAGTCTGCTGACCGTTAACGTCAGTCCGCAATTCCACCAAGATGCGCAACGACAGAAGCAAAATATCGCCCACGCCATCCATACGGCACTGCCGCAGAAAGTCGGTCAGTTTGACTCCAGGAAAGGCATCGTAGAACCCTCGTTCTTCTCAGAGATGCTCGGTCTGCAGGGACGTATGGACTACCTTCAGATGGACTATCGATTGCTCATGGAGCAGAAGTCCGGCAAGGGGGCTTTTCCGTACAACAACTTCGTGACACCCATGCAGACCGAAGAGCACTACATACAGATGCTGCTCTATATGACGCTGATCAGGTATAACTACAGCGAGGCCTACGAGCGCAACGGCAGAAAGCTTTACGCCTTCCTGCTCTACTCCAAATACACCGAGAGTCTGTTGGGACTGGGCTTCGCGCCGGAACTGATTTTCAAGGCCATCAAAGTCAGAAACGAACTGGCGTGGGCAGAAATGCGATACACACAGCCCGACGGCTACAGGATTCTTGACAGGCTGAGGCCTGAGACGCTGA
The DNA here is from genome assembly GCA_946185805.1 of uncultured Prevotellaceae bacterium. Taxonomy (GTDB): domain Bacteria; phylum Bacteroidota; class Bacteroidia; order Bacteroidales; family Bacteroidaceae; genus Prevotella. Next base: position 1,767 of record CAMHKU010000119.1, read on the forward strand.
ACAAGAAAGGCGTCAGCAACCGGCTCTGGACAGACTACCAGCGTCCGCAGATAGCCAGCGTGCTCGACCCCATACAGCAAGCCTCCGACCTAGAGAAAGCCTACTATTTCCGCTTCCTCACCTTCATCGCCAACGAGCACGTCATGTCTAAGCTGGGCAACAAGACCAAGGAGAGTTCCGGCTTTGCAGCCACCTGGCACGACACGCTGGAGGAGAAACGGCAGGCAGGAAACATCTACGACGGTCTTACCCTGCTGTCGCCCGACAAAGAGACTGTGGGACGAATCGAGACCGTAGAGCTAAGGTTCGCTGAAGACGAGGAGAACGACATGTCAAACTTCCGTGTTGGCGACATCGTCATCCTCTATCCATACACAGCAGGTAAGGAGCCTGACGCCCGGAAGACGATGGTACACCGCTGCACCATAGCCCATATCGGGACCGACACCATCCGCCTCACGCTGAGGGCTGCGCAATCGGACAACCGCGTGTTTGTCAGCGGGATAGACCGTCCGTGGGCTATTGAGCACGACTTCATGGAGTCGTCGTACAGCTCGCTGTACAAGGGCATGCAGGCTTTCCTGACAGCACCCAAGGAGCGCCGCGACCTGCTTCTGTTGCAAAGGGCACCCGGGCAGGATGCGACGGCGACGATAAAAGGCGACTATGGGGCATTTAACGATCTGGCATTACGCGTGAAGCAGGCCAGGGATATGTTCCTGATTATCGGTCCGCCGGGTACGGGCAAGACCTCATACGGCATGCTGAATACCGTCAAGGAAGAGCTGCTGGAGCCTGAGGCCAGCATTCTGCTGCTGTCGTACACCAACCGTGCCGTCGATGAAATCTGCAGTAAGTTGGCAGAGGAGCATATCGACTTCATCAGGATAGGAGGCACGTTCAGTTGCAGCGAGGCATACAGAGGTCATCTGCTCAGCACGAGGGTGGCGGAAAGCGACAACCTCACGGCACTAAAACAGCAACTGCTCCAGACGAAGGTGATTGTAGGCACCACTACTGCTCTCAATAGCAATATTGCGCTGTTCCAGCTAAAACAGTTCTCGCTTGCCGTCATCGACGAGGCATCGCAGATACTGGAGCCCCATCTGACAGGTCTGCTCAGCGCCCATCAGAATGGCGTGCCTGCCATCAGGAAGTTTGTGATGATAGGCGACCACAAACAGCTGCCTGCTGTAGTACAACAGACCGAGGAGGTGAGTCGGGTGCAGGACCCGCTTCTGAACGACATCTGTCTGACCGACTGCCGCTTGTCGCTGTTCGAACGGTTGCTCAGGCGATATGCCCGCGACGAGCGTGTCACCTATATGCTCCGCAAACAAGGACGCATGCACCACGACATCGCCATATTCCCCAACCTCGCCTTCTACAACAACCGGCTGGAAGAGGTGCCGCTGCCCCATCAGAATATTCTGCTGCCGGTAAGAGGCGACAGCAGCAATGGCATCACCGACCTGTTGGCTACACGGCGCATCGCTTTCATCGCCACGGAACAGCCACAGGATTCCATATCCGACAAGGTGAACCAGACGGAGGCAGAGATGATAGCAGCCACGGTTGTGAAGATTTATGAGACAGAACAGGCTAACGGTTTCGACGTCGATAAGACCGTTGGCGTCATTGTGCCCTATCGCAACCAGATTGCCACCGTCCGCAAGGCCATCGACCAGTACGGCATCGACTTGCTGCATGACATTACGATTGATACCGTGGAGCGCTACCAGGGTTCGCAGCGCAAGTACATCCTTTACGGCTTCACCGTCCAGCAGTACTATCAACTGAACTTTCTCACCAACAATGTCTTTGAGGACGACATCGACGGCAGCATCGTGGACCGCAAACTCAATGTGGCTATGACACGGGCTGAAGAGCATCTGGTGATGTTTGGCAATGCAGAGCTGCTGGCCAACAACTTCACGTTCTTCAAGCTCATGGAGTTTGTGCGCAGCAAGCATAGCTTCTTCCGTATCGGTAAAGACGATTATGTCGCAGGGCGTTTCAAGGTGCCGCCGTATGAGGTGACATCTCTTACACCTGTTGGTAACGTCTAATCATTGTACAGACCACTCGAAGAGGCCGGCGGAATTGTCTGCAGGCAGAGTGACCTCAAGGCGGAGGGCGCTAGTGATGACGGGCGTGAAGTGCACGGTGCAGGGTGCTCCCTTAGCTATGGGATAAGCGTCGGCGCCGCTGACAGGCATCCACTTGCCTTGAGCATCGCGGTAGAGGATACGCCAGGCGCGGGGCACACGACAGCCGCCCCATGGACCGTCGTCATACCAGTAGACGGTAGCGCTCTGCACGGTGCGCTCCCCAGGCAGGTCATAGACTATCCACTCCGTGGAGTTCTGCTTGGGCCACCAGTGGGTGTAGGGCACGCTGCGGTCGTTCTCGTCACGCGGCACCAGACGGTCGTTGATGGCCGTGAGAGCCGGCATCTTTTGTATGGAACTGCTCACGCGGCTCTCCGAGGCCAGCGTGGCAGGCTGTGAGGGACTGGTGGCATTAATGTCCTGTGGCAGCCATACGCGCATGGCGCCAGAGCCGCGGTGGCACCAGGCGTAGTATGGTATGAGCGTCAGCCGTTGGTCCTGAGTCTCAAGGCGTCCTTGCTTGTTGAAACTGAGCGTCTGGGCGTCGGTGGTGAGCGTTACTATCGGCGTGCCGGCTATTTCTGCTCGGGCGGTAGCAAACTGGGGCTGCTGGTTAATGAGAGCGGACATGATGTCGAAACTATTATCGGGATGCTCAGCACAGTAGACCAGCGGTCCGCGCTCTACAGCCACCTTGCCGCGGTCGGCGGTCACCTTATGATTGGCACGCACGAGGCGAGGTTCCATATCAAAGTGTAGCTGCACACGGTCGCCACGTTTCCAGCGGCGGGTAATGGTGAGGTAACCGTCGGGGGTGAGAGTCACCCCACCCCTATTTTCGCTCCACCCCTCCCTTTGATGAGCTGGGAGTGGCTGCGCCGTGCCGTTGACGGTAACGGTGTAAGCCAGGTGCTGGTTGTCAGCATACTGATAGAGGTCAGAAGGCACCACCCGCCCCTTGAGCCATCCGGGAATGCGCACCTTCATGGCGAAGGTGCCGGCGCTGTTGCGGTCGACGGTGATGGTGATGTCGCCGTCCCACGGGTAGTTGGTCGTCTGGCTCAGCGCCACCTTCTTGCCACCGACGGTGAGGGTGCTGCTGTTCGAGAGAAAAAGGTTGATGTAGACACTGCGGTCCTTAACGGCATAGACATAGCCCGGCAGCGAAGGTATGAAGCGACAGATGTTGCTGGGACAACAGGCACAGCCAAACCACGGCTGCCGCTGGTGCTGCCCCGCCGACTCCAGGGGGTTGGGATAGAAGAAGCCGTTGCCCTCAATGCTGACGCCGCTGATAAGGCCGTTGTAGAGCGTGCGCTCCAGCACATCGTAATATTTCGACTCGCCGTGGAGCAGGAAGAGGCGGTAGTTGACGTAGACATTGCCTATGGCGGCGCAGGTCTCGCAGTAGGCGCTCATGTTGGGCAGCTCGTAGTTGCGGCCGAAGGCCTCGCCGCTGCTCGTGGCGCCGATGCCGCCGGTGATGTAGAGTTTCTTCTCAACGATATTATTCCATATATTGTCGATGGCACGGATATAGGCGGTGTCGCCGGTAAGCGCCGCCACGTCGGCCATGCCAGCATACATATACGCAGCACGCACGGCGTGGCCAACGGCCTCGTCCTGCTCCGTCACGGGGCGGTGGGCCTGTGAATAGTCGTGGGTGATGGTGGTCTTGCCGCGGTAGTCGAGGAAGAACTTCGCTTCGTCCAGGTATTTCCTGTTGCCCGTGACGAGGTAGAGCTTCGCCAGTGCCATCTCGGCTATCTGATGACCGGGCACCACACAGGCCTGTCCTGGAGCGGGGCCCACCTCGCGGCAAACGCAGTCGGCATAGCGGATGGCGATGTCGAGGAACTTGCGGCTACCCGTAGCCTGGTAGTGGGCAATGGACGCCTCCACCATGTGGCCTAGGTTGTAGAGCTCGTGGCTCAGGTCCTCTTCCCTGCTCCAGCGCTTGTCGCCTGCCCACTCATGAGGCTGCATAGGGTTCTGCGTGCGTGCGGTATAAAGGTAACCGTCGGGCTCCTGAGCACTGACGATGACGTCGAGCACGGAGTCGATATACTGTACAAGACGTTTGTCTGGATAGGTCTGCAGAAGATATGAGGCGCCCTCGATGGTCTTGTAGGGGTCGGTATCGTCGAACGACAGGCCGCCCACCTTGAACACCTTCGACGGGTCTTTCAGATGCTCGGCAGCACGGCTGAAGTTAGTGTAGCGTCCCGTTTCCTCGCACTTGGCGAAGGCAAGAGGGATGGTCACCCGACGGCTAGCCTCCAAGCGCTGGCCCCAGAATGTGGCCGGCACCACCTTCACCGCCGTAAACGGCACAGGTGTGATAGGGTAACTCTGAGCGACGGCGTCGCTGACGACCGATGGCAGAACGGTCAGCATTAGGCAAAGGAAAAGCTTCTTCATATTATTAGTTACGTTTTAGGGTCTTAGTAACTCTGCTGCAAAGGTACAGCATAAATTTTGATTGGCCAAATTTTTTCCCTTTTAATGCAAGGCAGTACAACTACCTCGTTAGAAAAGAAAGTCCTCATCGTTCTACAGTCTTGAAGATTTTCCTGATAAACATGTAGCTTTCGGACAAAAATCGCAGGGGGTTCCCGCCTTTGTCCGAAATCGACAAGTGTGTCGCTTACACTTTAGCGGAAACTTAGCCG
>CAMHKU010000120.1 GCA_946185805.1 uncultured Prevotellaceae bacterium
AAGCAGTTGTTCCTCAAGCAACTCGACTCATGTATTTCGACCTCATGGACTTGCACCCCCGTAAAAATCCCGATTGAGTTTTGGCGGTTTCAAATAAAAGCATTACCTTTGTCCCCGACAAAGAGCCATTCTTGCGTCCCTTTGGTAGCAAGCGCCAGAGACGATGACTTTGAAAAGCAAATCACGGCAGAATGAGGAAATGAGTAATCGGCTTGCCGCTTGCAACTAAAAGGACGCAAGAACCGTTGCCAGTTCGTCGCTCGGCTTTGCCGCTTGCCTAAGCAAGAACCCTAATTTTTCTCAATCCCTCACACTGCCTTTATACAAAGAAAGATTGCTTTTTCTTCCAAATTTACGAAATAATTCTGACATAGCAAAGCATTTTAGAGAAATGGCCGCAAAAGATGTCCGAACCAACCGCGGAACTTTTGCCAGGGTGTGCGGAACTCGTCCCAGCTCTCAGGCGTGAGGTAGAAGCTGTCACGCTTGTCGCGGTTAAACATTGCGTCCAGCTCACCCGTCACGGCGGCATCGAGGATGAGGGCATTCTCCTCATAGTCGAAGCGCATGCTGCGAGCATCCAGATTAGCCGAGCCTACGGTGCAGTAGTTACCATCGGCCATCAGGATTTTAGAGTGGTGGAATCCCGGTTTGTATAGCCACACGTGAGCCCCCCGCTTCATCAGCTTGTGTACGGTGTAGAAGACGACGTCGGGCGTCAGTGGTATGTCGCTCTTGGCCGACACCATGATTTCTACGCGCACGCCTCGTTCTATGGCGCGTTCTATGGCGTGCTTCACCGACGGTACCAGCACGAAGTAAGGATTAATGAGCTTTAGTGAGTCGCGGGCGTTGTCGATGGCGCTGATATACAGCCGGCGCATGGCGTCGTGGCTGCCAAAGATATGACCGTCGGCGGTACGCGTCACACCAGGCTCACGGTTGACGATGCCTACTGTGGTATGGCCCGCTGCCTGCTGACGGAAATACTTGGAACGGAGGATATTCTCGCCCGTTACCTGCTGCCAGATGCGGCAGAAGATGTGTTGCAGGTCGCCGACGGCCGACCCCTCGATGCGGCAGTGCATGTCGCGCCATGAACCTACTTGCTCAGTACCCTTGATGTAATAGTCGGCCACGTTCATGCCGCCCGTGTAGGCTATCCGCCCGTCAATGACCACAATTTTGCGGTGGTCGCGAGGCCAGATATGGTTGACCCAGGGAAAGCGGATGGGGTCAAACTCATAGATGTCGATACTGTCATCACGGAGAGCCTTGAGGTGATGCTTCTTCAGTGGCTGGTTGTTAGAGTCGTTGCCGAAACCGTCGAACAATGCTCTCACCTCGACGCCTTCGCGCCGTTTCTCGCGCAGGATGTTGAACAGCAACGAGGCAATGGAGTCGTTGCGAAAGTTGAAGTACTCCAGGTGCACGCTCTCTTTGGCCTGCCGAATGTGTGCAAACATGTCGTCGAACTTTGCCTGTCCGCTCATCAGCAGCGTCACACGGTTGTCGTCAGTGAAGCGGATGCCATACTCTTCCAACTCTTGTCGAAGTGCGTTCTGCTGCGGCAATGTCGCAAGACGGTCTGGCTGCTGAGTGGGTTGTCCTGAAATAGTGATAGGTAAACCAGCGAGGATAGCCACTGCTATCCTCGCACAATAGTGTTTTGCTTTCATTTCCGATGTTTCAGTCTGTATTCAAGTGGCGAGAGGCCGAACTTCTCCTTGAACACCTTGATGAAGTTCTCTGCCGTCATGAAGCCAACGTTCGTGGCCAGCTCGCTCATGTTGATATTTGTGCGCTTCAGCAGAATGCAAGCATGCTTCAGACGAAGATCGCGAACCAGTTCCGATGGTGTCTTGTTCGTCAGGTTGCGCACCTTGTGGAAGAATGGCACACGGCCCATGCCCATCGCCTTGGCCATCTCTTCAAGGTTGATCTGACCGCGGCTCATGTTCTGCATTACGTATTGCTCAATGTTCTTAAGCAGTTGCTGATCCATAGCGTCGAGCATCGAGAAACTGCCCATATAGTCCTCCGACACCTCGTCGGTAATGATATTGGCCAAAGCGCCTCCCTGACGCGCGGGCATGGACTTTGGCTGAAGCGTGGTTTCTACGATATTCATCTCATCGTTCACATCGTCGGAAGTCACGGGAGCCAGGTCTCTGCTTCCTTCCTCCATACCCATACTCTCTGAGGCTGTCGTCATGCTTGCGTTCAGGTGCTCCAGGCGGCGGGTTTCCGCTCCCTCAATGAGGTTACTGTCAACAGCTACGGGTCCCAAGCCCAGCAGCATGTTGAAGCGCATCACGGCCTCCTGCAGGTTGAAGGGCTTAGGCAGGTAGTCGTCGGCGGCCAGCGTGATGTTCAGGTTCTTCATCTCCTGCTGAGTGAGCGTGGTGTCGGTCATCAGTACAAACTTCACATTCTCGGTCATCGGTCTCATCTTCAGCTGGTTGCACAGCTCGCTACCCGTCATGCCTGCCATTTCCTGCTTGCACACCACGATGTCGACATTGGCTGAAAGCAAGTCCTCGGCAGCCTTGCGTGTGCTGTTATAGATGTGCAAATCATAGACATTATACAGGCGTGCTTTGGCAAACTTGAGGAATTCCTCGTTGTCGTCGATAAAGAACATGACGACATTGCTCGTGGGTGAGTCTGTGCGGCGGCGAACAGTGACGTCCGTGGAAAGTTCTGTGCTGTCAACAGTGGGCAGGTTCAGCTCTCCGCGGTTGTCAAGCTCGTAGCGGCTGCCAACGTTCTGCTTCGCTTTCTCCTCAGGGTGCTCAAGCGAGGTCTGCATGTCTGACACGCGTGTGATGATTTGAAGCATCTGAGAGTGCAGAGCGTTGAGCTGCTCGCGCTCTTCCAGAGAGGAATCTTTCTCTGACAGGTTGCCAATGATGCTGGTCATGCGAGCCATGGGCTGGCGCAACTCGTCGCTGGCGGCCTTGATTTCCTCGCGCTGAAGCTTAAGCTCGGTAATCACAGCCTCCTTGCGCCGCTTGATGGCTTTGAGCTGGTTGAGGCCGATCTTCCAGATGTACAGCACCACGATGATTACCGTAGCATAGATCAGAAACATCCACCATGTGAAGTACCAAGGCTGAAGTATCCTAATTTCGAGCGTACGCTCCTGAGTGCTGACGGCACCCTCGGCGCTGATGGCCTTGACGTGCAGCTTATAGGTGCCGGCGCTCAGGTTTTGGAAGGTGACACCATGCTTAATGGCATCGCCGGTGCGCCAGTCCTGCTCTAAACCTTCCATCCAGTACATAAACTGCAGACGCTCGCTCTGGTTGTAATTGCCGGCAGAGAACTTGATGGTGAACGTGTTCTGGTCGTGGCCCAGGTCGATATGGTTGCTTTCGTTGAGCGACTGCGTCAGCACCACGTTACCGTCGTAGTTGTGGCCTATAAGTATCTCTTCCTCCCCAAGGAATAGCTGGGTGAGCATAACGCGTGGTAGCGACTCCGTATCGCTGCCGATGTCGTGACGTGCCCAGCTTACGCCGTAGAGTCCGCCGAAGATGACGTCGCCGTCAGTTTTCACACCGATGGCGCCGGGGTTGAACTCATTGCTCAGCAGACCGTCAGACATGTCGTAGTTATACAGTCCGAAGCCCAGGCTGCCGTCGTCAGTATTGCGCTGCACAACCACTCGGCTCACACCATTGCTCGTGGTCAGCCAGATGTTGTGACGCTGGTCTTCGGTGATACCGCAGATGTTGTTATTGCATAGTCCCTGTTTCTCTGTCAGGAAGTCCAGGTCGTCGCTCTCTGTGTTCAGTATGTTCACACCCTCGCGTGTACCTATCCATATCAGTCCGCGGGAGTCTTCGAAGAGCTGGGTCACGTAGTTGTTCGTAAAGCGCTTGATTTTTGTGCTGTTACCAGTAAGGTGCTGCATCTCAGTGTTCGACAGGTTGAGTATGATCAGTCCCTCGTTGGTACCGATGAGTATCTTGTTGTCTTTCGTGTTATAGAGCGAGGTGATATTGTTCGTCGGCAGTTTTCCGTTCTGCTTGGTGTAGCTTGAGAAGGTGTTCATCTTGGGGTTGAACACCTGTAGCCCTCCGCTTGTGGCTATCCACAGGTTGCCAACACGGTCGGTGCAAAGAGCGTTGATATGGTCGTCGATGAGTGTGGCGTGGTCGTCTTTCACTACGGAGTAGATGGAGGTCTCGCCCTCACGGATGCGGGTCAGGCCATTCTGCCTGGAGCCCACCCAGAGGCTGCCGTCCTTGGTCCACTGCATGGCCGACACCTTGTAGCTGGCAATGGGCCCCTCGTAGCCAATGACGCCATCGGAACTCGTGCCATAGCGCATGTTGCCGTAGCCGTCGATGGTCATAGCTGTAATATCGCCGTTCTGCTCTGACATGAAGCGGTAAATGTTCTTGCCGTAATAGGCCACGCCCGACTTCTCCGTTCCCACCCACAGCAGGTCGGTATCGTCGACATAGATGCTCTGCACCCTGATGGCATTGGTGTTGAGAAGTCCCGTGTTCATATTGCGCGTTTCGGCCACCTCCATCTCGCGCGTGTTGACGTTCATGCGCACCAGTCCGGCTCTGTCGGTGCCTATCCAGATGTTGCCGTTGCGGTCGCCGCCCATGCCGTTGACGGAGTTGTCGACGCCGGTGCTCGTCAGGCCCAGCTGGTCGCCGATGCCGGTGTTCCATTCGTTGGCCGTCTTGTTATAGACGAAGAGCGTGCCCTGTCCGTAGAGCCAGATGTTGTCCATCTGGTCGGCAAAGGCTTTCAGCGTGGCCGAATGGCGCAGCTTGCGGGTGGCAATCTCGCTGGTGGCCCACACCGTGCGCTGCTGGTGCATCACGTCGCAGCAGACGATGCGGCCGTCGTCGTAGACAATGAGCGCGCCGTCGCGGCACTCGCTGATAGAGCAGATGTTGCCCTGGGGAATGCCCAGCGCGTCGTCGGTATATCCAAATTCGAAGAGCAGCTGCTGTTGCATGTTGTAGCACACCACGCCCTTGTTGGGGATAGCGCCCCACACATTCTTGTGCTTGTCGATGTAAACGATTGTGGGTATGCGCTCTATGCCCATGCGGGCAAAGGTTTGCTTCATGTCGCGCTCGAAGGTTTCCGTCTGCGGGTGGTATACGCAGTAGCCTGCCGTAGTGTTCACCCACAGCGTGCCGTCCAAGGCCTCCTGGATGCTGGTGATATAGCTGTCGGGCAGCGACGAGCCGTCCTGCGAGTCACACTGGAAGTTCTTGAACGTATAGCCGTCGTAGCGGTAAAGTCCGGCGGGGGTGCCAAACCATACATATCCTCGGCCGTCCTTGAGTATGCAGTTAATCTGGCTGCTCGTCAAGCCGTGCTTAGCGTCGAGACCCTTAAACAGATAGATGGCTGCCGCCGCCAGGGGCACCATCAGTAGTAATAAGGCTAATAGTCTATATTTCTTCATCGTCGTCTTTAATGTTCTCGCTTTCTTGTTGTTATTTCGTTATTCCGTGATTCCGTTATTCCAGCCTCGTCACACCATACACGAGTAATGGTCGACCACGCCCAGCAGGTGGTGGGCGTCGTCGGTTACGAGTACGCTGTGAATCTTGTATTTGTTCATGATACTTTGTATATCCGTTATCTTTGTCTGCGGCGTCACCATCTTGGGCCTTGTGGTCATGATGTCGGCCACGGTGTGGTCGAAGAACTGCGCCTGCCAGCGCTCCATGGCGCGGCGTATGTCGCCGTCGGTAATGAGGCCCACTATGCGGCCGTCCTGCTCGGCGATGCCGAGGCCGAGCTTGCCCTTGCTTACATGTATAACGGCCTCACCCAGGTGCATCTCCGGACTGATGACGGGCATGTCTACCGTGCGCATCACGTCCTGAGCCGTGGTCAGCAGCCGCTTGCCCAGCTCGCCCCCGGGGTGGAACTGTGCAAAGTCCTGCGGCTGGAAGTTGCGCTTCTTGATGAGCGCCACGGCCAGCGCGTCGCCCATCACCATCTGCGCCGTGGCGCTGCTCGTGGGCGCCAGGTTCAGGGGGTCGGCCTCACGGCTCACGCTCACGTTGAGGTGGCAGTCGGCATATTTAGCCAACAGCGACTGCGCGTTGCCGCTCATGGCAATGATGGGTATCTGCATCTGCAGCACCATCGGTATGAAACGCAGCAGCTCGTCGGTCTGTCCCGAGTTTGAGATGGCCAGCACCACGTCGTCGCTCGTCATCACGCCCAGGTCGCCGTGAAACACGTCCAGGGGGTTGATGAAGAACGAGGGGGTGCCTGTCGACGACAGCGTGGCGGCAATCTTGGCCCCCACGTGACCGCTCTTGCCTACGCCGGTGACGATGATCTTGCCGTGGCAGCGGAACATCAGTTCCACCGCGCGGTCAAACTCTTCGTCCATCTTCGGTATCAGCTCCAGCAGTGCCTCGGCCTCATCCTTGATACACTTTATGCCGTATTCTTTTGCCGTCATCTGTAGTATTTACGATTTAGGGATGTTCTAAAAATTAATTGACTGATAGTCAGATATTTCTGTCGATAATT
>CAMHKU010000121.1 GCA_946185805.1 uncultured Prevotellaceae bacterium
AGTTAGGCTGGTGCTTGTCGATACAGTCTACGCTCAGGCCGTGGAACATATAGAGCGGGCCCATCCACTCGGAGTCGCGCTTGGCCAAATAGTCGTTGACCGTCACCACATGAACGCCGTTGCCCGTCAGGGCGTTGAGGAACACGGGCAGCGTAGCTACCAGCGTCTTACCCTCACCGGTAGCCATCTCGGCAATCTTACCCTGATGCAGCACGACACCGCCGAAGAGCTGCACATCGTAGTGCACCATCTCCCATTTCAGGTCGTTGCCGCCGGCCGTCCAGTGGTTGTGGTAGATGGCTTTGTCGCCGTCGATGGTGATGAAATCCTTGCGTGGATCGCAGGCCAACTCGCGGTCGAACTGTGTGGCGGTGACCACTGTCTCATCATTCTCGGCAAAGCGGCGGGCGGTCTCCTTGACAATGGCGAACACCTCGAACATCACCTCGTCCAAGGCCTTCTCATAGATGTCGAGCGCCTCTTTCTCCAGTTTGTCAATCTGGTTGAAAATGGCCTCGCGCTCGTCGATGGGCGTGTCTTCAATGGTTGACTTCAGCTGCTCAATCTTTTCCTTCTGCTCCTTGGCCGATTGCTGTACCTGCTGCTGGATAGCCTTTGTGCGGGCGCGCAGCTCGTCGTTGCTCAATGCCTGCACCTGGGGCGTAAAGGCCTTGGCCTTTTCTACCAGCGGCTGTATGAGCTTCATGTCACGCGACGACTTGTCGCCGAACAGTGACTTTAAAATCTTGGTGAAATTCATATATCTATTTTTCTATTTTACTATTTAACTATTTTACAATTCTCAAGTTCCAATCTTCAATCTTCAATTTTCAATCTTCAATCTTCAAAACAGCGGTTCCGCCGAGCAGGCATTGGGCGCCCGGATGCGGATGGTCTTGGCAATGGTGGGCGCTATGCGGTCGACGGTGACGCGGTCGTTGATGCGCTCAGCTTTTGTAGCGGCACCATAGAAGATGATGGGAAACTGTATGAACGACGCCCTGGAGAGCTGGGTGTCCTGGTTGTCCTCGTTATAGAGACGCCAGCCGGGCGACACCTCAATGACGATGTCGCCGCAGCGTATGGGATTGTAGCCGTTGCGTACCTTCAGTGTCTGCTCGTTGATATTGGTGAGCAGCTGCAGGCCGCTATACACACTGCGCACGCCCGACAGCTGGGCCATGAACTCCTGTGCGCGCTGACAGGCGTCGGTCAGCGAGATGCGCTTCGACTCCAGCAGCTTGTGGTTGAGAAAGAGCTGATTCTGGAAACAGGCCTCGACATAGCGTCCCTGCCCCCAGATGGCGCCGAAATACATGTTCAGCAAGTTGGCTGTGCGGTTGACGTAGAAGGTGCCAGTCGGTATGCGGTATTTCTCGTAGTCGGCACTTTCAACATCGCTGTAGCCCGTCGAGGTAATGACAAAGAGTACGTTGTCGGCACCAATCCGGGCCTGAACGTTGGCCACCAGGCGCGCCAGTTCACAGTCCAGGCGCACATAGGTGTCCTGCAGTTCAAACTGACATTCTGACATGGCCTTGTGGTTGAACGTACCGGCATAGTAGTTGACTGCCAAAAAGTCGGTCACACGGTCGAAGCCCATCGCCTCCTGCGTGATACACTGCAAAGCCAAACTAGTAATGTAGCTGTTGACCAGGCCGCTGGTCTTCAATTCGCTGTAGCGGTGGCTACCGCTGAATTTATGTTTAAAGGGTTTCTGGCTGTTCTCGCGGTGCTGAAAATAATTGAAAGTACCGGAAAGTTCAATGACGGGCTCCCAATGAGTAGCTTTCTGATCGTTGGCAGGTGATTGTAAGTCATTGAAATTCTGTAGCCATACAGCCTCTTTATTAGAGTAATACTGCGACGTTATCCACAGCCCGCTTTCATCGTCAATCCAGAACACCTGATTGGCGGCATGACCGGCCTGAAGCACGGCAGCATCGACAAACGGCGAGATGCTCATCACCTTGGACTTGCCTTCTGTCGACACCTTCAGTTCATCGGCCAGGGTCGACGTCGACAACTCGTCGGGCGTGGCGCCATCGCCCACGCAGTAGACGGGGCGGAGGGTCTCGCGGTTGAGCCATTTCTCGCCTACGATACTATGATAATAGGGGGTGACACCGGTGGCGAGCGTGGCTGCCGCCGATGCGCGGTCAATGGGGGCAAAGGGATAGCTGGCGTTGTAGAACACCAACCCCTGCTGCAACAGTCGCTTGAAGCCGCCGTCAGAATAGAGTGGGGCGAACGCTTCCAAATAGTCGGTGCGCAACTGGTCGATAGTAATGCTCACCACCAGGCGCGGCGAGTATTGTATCTTGTTTTGCGCCAAGGTATCGGGCGTCAGGCCGAGCACAGCCAGCAGGGTGATATACAGGTATCTATTTCTCATTCTTATAATGGCTCCAACTTCTTAACAGCAAACATAATGCCAAAATCGGCATGCCCTCGGCGTAGGTCTGCACAAGGCTGCCCAGCATGAACAGTATCACCATCAGCGGCAGTATCTTGCACCAATAGGTGGGGGCTGCGCGACGCCGCAATACGGCTGGTAGGACAAGCAGGTGGATGGGGTTGAACAGCAGAATCTGAAGGTTGGTGCTGGTCGTGGGGTGCTGCGAGAAGAGCATCACCGTCAGCACACAGCCCGTAAGGCCTGCCGACAAGAGCAGCAGGGTGTCCCAGTATCGGAAAGTGGTGCGGCGCTTCCATTCCAACAGACACATCGCTATGGAGACGGCCGCTAGCAGAAGTGCGCAACTCAAGGGGCGCAACGGAAACTCCTCTTCGACAATTTGCACGCCGGGAGCTACCGGCTGGCGGCGCTCCTTGACCAACGGGCGCCACGAGCCGTCGTTTCCGCGAATCTGGGCGTGGTCGAAGTCGTAGAGCAGGTGGTCGGGCAGGAACTCCTGTTCGCGACGCGTGGTCTTCATGTCGGCCTTCACGCCCAGGAGCATGTCGTTGCCAAAGGTGGCCCATGGGTGATGGCCCGTCTTCTGGTGTATCAGCTCGCGGAACGTAGGGCTGTAGTCGCCACGGTCGTCGTAAACAATCAGGCCATCGATACACCTTTCTATCATATCGCGCGGGCGCGTAGAACAATTGTCGTAGAAATAATTGTAGCGATAGACGCGGTTTTCGGGTTGGTAGTTCTCGTCCAAGGCCAGGCTCAGGCGAAGCTTCTCTTCTGGCGTGAGGTTCAGCACCTGCTCAGTGACGCTACTGCCCCAGTGGCGATAGTAATTGCAGAAAGGACGGAAGCTGCCCAGTCCCAGTTCGTAGTCGGTGAGGCCGAAAATAAAGCGCAGCACGAAATGGGGCGTCTGGAAATTAAACACGCCCCAGTTGAAGGTGACGTCCTCCTTGCCGCGGTGCAAATCGTGGTATCTGAGCGCCGTATGACCATAAAGACTATACACCTCCTCGTGTGGCGAGCAGGTGAGCAGCGAGAATTCCACGCTGTCCATATACACCAAGTGGTCATACTTCTCGGCATAGACGCGACATCGAAGCATAACGCACAAAGTGAACACAAACATGACCCTAAGGGCGGTATTGAAACGTTTCACGCCGCAAAATTACGAATTATTTCCCGAAAAAACGATAAAAAATACTCATTTTCTTTGGTAATGTGCAAAAAAGGCATTATCTTTGCACGTCAACAACCGAAATACACAACTTTTTATACATTAATATTACTAAAAACAACTTATGAGTCAGAAAAGAGTTTACCTCTTCGGCAATGGAAAGGCCGAAGGTAATGCAAAAATGCGTGAGGAACTCGGCGGTAAGGGTGCCAACCTTGCTGAGATGAACCTGATTGGTGTTCCCGTTCCTCCTGGTTTCACAATCACTACAGACTGCTGTAACGAATACTACCAGGTAGGCCAGCAGAAAATCATGGAGCTGCTCAACGACGACGTGATGGCTGCCGTGAAGCACATTGAGGTGCTGATGAATTCGAAGTTCGGCGACAAGGAGAACCCCCTGCTCGTATCAGTACGTTCGGGTGCACGTGCATCAATGCCCGGCATGATGGATACCATCCTGAACCTCGGCTTGAACGACGAGGTGGCTGAAGGCATGGTGAAGAAAACCAACAATCCTCACTTCGTATACGACAGCTACCGCCGCTTCGTGCAGATGTATGGCGACGTCGTGCTGGAGATGAAACCCGTGAACAAGACCGACATCGACCCGTTTGAGGAAATCATCGAGAAGGTGAAGGAAGAGCGCGGCGTGAAGCTGGATAAAGACTTGAGCGTCGACGAGCTGAAGAAACTCGTTAAACTGTTTAAGGAGGCTATCAAGGAGCGCACCGGCAAGGAATTCCCCAACGATCCTATTGAGCAGCTTTGGGGTGCCATCTGCGCCGTGTTCCGCTCTTGGATGAACGAGCGCGCAATTCTCTATCGTAAGATGGAAGGTATTCCCGACGAGTGGGGTACGGCCGTCAGCGTGATGGCCATGGTGTTCGGCAACATGGGCGACACTTCGGCTACGGGCGTATGCTTCAGCCGTGACGCCGCCAACGGTGAGAACCTGTTCAACGGCGAGTACCTCGTCAATGCTCAGGGCGAGGACGTGGTGGCCGGTATCCGTACGCCGCAGCAGATCACGAAGATCGGCTCGCAGCGCTGGGCCGAGCGTGCCGGTATCAGCGAGGAGGAGCGTGTGGCCAAGTATCCTTCTATGGAGGAGGCTATGCCTGAGATTTACGCTCAGCTCAACGGCATCCAGGAGAAGCTGGAGGAGCACTACCGCGACATGCAGGATATGGAGTTCACTGTACAGGAGGGCAAGCTGTGGTTCCTCCAGACCCGTAACGGCAAGCGTACGGGCGCTGCCATGGTGAAGATAGCCATCGACCTGCTCCACGAGGGCAAGATTGACGAGAAGACCGCCATCATGCGCTGTGAGCCCCAGAAGCTCGACGAGCTGCTGCACCCCGTCTTCGATAAGAAGGCTCTCACTACCGCCAAGGTCATTGCCCAGGGTCTGCCGGCCAGCCCCGGTGCTGCCTGCGGTCAGATTGTGTTCCACGCCGACGACGCTCAGGCATGGCATGCCGACGGCCACAAGGTGGTGCTCGTGCGTATAGAGACCAGCCCCGAAGACCTCGCCGGTATGTCGGCTGCCGAAGGCATCCTGACCGCTCGTGGTGGTATGACCTCTCACGCTGCCGTCGTGGCCCGTGGTATGGGTAAGTGCTGCGTATCGGGTGTTGGTTCGCTCAACGTCAGCTATGTTGACAAGACTGTAGAAATCGATGGCACTGTATATAAGGAGGGCGACTACATCTCGCTCAACGGTACCACTGGTCAGGTTTATGCCGGCGAGGTGCCCACAAAGGCTGCTGAGCTCAGCGGCGACTTCAAGGAACTGATGGACCTCTGCGACAAGTACACCAAGCTGCAAGTGCGCACTAATGCCGACACGCCGCGCGACGCACAGCTGGCTCGCGAGTTCGGTGCCAAGGGTATCGGTCTGACACGTACGGAGCACATGTTCTTCGAGGACAAGAAGATTATCGCTATGCGCGAAATGATTCTGGCCAGCGACGCTGAGGGCCGCGAGAAGGCTCTGGCCAAGTTGCTGCCCTATCAGAAGGCCGACTTCAAGGGCATTCTGGAGGCTATGGACGGTCTGCCCGTTAACATCCGCCTGCTCGATCCCCCTCTCCACGAGTTCGTTCCCCACGATATCGCTGGTCAAGAGACAATGGCCAAGGAGATGGGCGTCTCGGTTGAGGACATCAAGCGCCGCGTAGACTCGCTGGCTGAGAACAACCCGATGCTGGGTCACCGTGGTTGCCGTCTGGGCATCACCTTCCCCGAAATCACCGCCATGCAGACCAAGGCCATCCTCGGTGCTGCCTGCGAGCTGAAGAAGGAGGGTAAGAACCCCATGCCCGAGATTATGGTGCCCCTGATTGGTACGCTCTATGAGCTGAAGCAGCAGAAGGAGGTTATCCAGCAGGCTGCCAAGGAGACATTTGCCGAGTATGGCATCGAGGTGGAGTTCGAGATCGGTACGATGATTGAGATTCCTCGTGCTGCCCTCACAGCCGACCGCATTGCCACCGAGGCCCAGTACTTCTCGTTTGGTACCAACGACCTCACTCAGATGACCTTCGGCTACAGCCGCGACGACATCGCCAGCTTCCTGCCCGTTTATCTCGACAAGAAGATCCTGAAGGTAGACCCCTTCCAGGTGCTCGACCAGAAGGGTGTCGGCAAGCTCATCAAGTATGCCGTGAAGGAAGGCCGCGCCGTGCGTCCCGAGCTCCGCTGCGGCATCTGCGGTGAACATGGCGGTGAGCCCAGCTCTGTGAAGTTCTGCGCCAAGATTGGCATGAACTACGCCAGCTGCTCTCCCTTCCGCG
>CAMHKU010000122.1 GCA_946185805.1 uncultured Prevotellaceae bacterium
TGGACAATTTAGAACAACTTGGATAACTTTATTGTACATGTTTAACCTAAAAGGGTATGGACGAACGTTGTCCAAAGTTGTCTATGTTGTCGTAAAAAAAATGAAGGTTCAATTGGTTACCTTCCAAGCCATCGGGCGGGGTTCTGCGGTGCGGAGCCCCGCCTTAATTGGAACTGCAGGATGCGCTCGGCATTGACAGTACCGAGAATCTGGCGGGTAGCGACCTTCTGTCCGCGGCGGACGCTGACAGAAGAGAGGTTAGAATAAACGGAGATATAACTGCCGTGGCGCACCATGACGCCCATGACGCCACCGATATTAAACACAGCACACACCTCACCATCGAAGACACAACGCGCCTGCGCGCCCGCCTGTCCTTTTATATTTATACCTTTATTATTAAGCTGCACACCGCGCAATCCTTCTACGCTGTTCTGTCCGAAACCGCTGACTATGCGGTAGGCGCCGGTAATAGGCATCGGCAGCCGGCCGCGGTTGCTCTCGAAATTGCCACTGAGCCGACGGTCTTCTGTTGACACGGTGAACGACTCCCGCTCCCGTTTAGCCTCACGACGAGCCTCGGCCACCTCGCGCTCATGAGCCTCCGCCTGCTCGGCAGCGCGGCGCTCAGCCTCCCGCCGCTCACGCTCCGCCTCACGGGCGGCACGCTCGGCGGCAGCCTTCTCTTCAGCACTCTTACGGGCAGCAGCCAAAGCCTGCTGGCGGGCACGCTCCTCACGCGCCTTAGCCTCGGCAATGCGGCGGGCATTCTCGCGGGCGGCAGCCTCGGCAGCGGCCTTCTTACGCGCCAGCTCCTCGGCACGCTTGCGGGCGGCCTCCTCGGCAGCCTTGCGGCGCTCCTCAGCCTGACGCTTGGCCTCAGCCTCGGCACGGGCCTTGGCGCGCGCCACTTCTTCGGCAATGAGCTTTTCTATCTGGGCGTTCAGTGCGGCGTCTTTCTTACGCTGCTCGGCTATGAGGCTCTCAATGGTCTTCTGTTCGCGCTGCAGGGTGCTGACCACTTTCTGCTGCTCTACCTGCTTGGTCTCAAGCGTCTTGCGCTCCTGCTCGCCACGATAAAGCAGGTCGTTCTTCTGACGTTTGGCCGTGGTCAGTTCGTCCTGTGCCTGCAACATCTGATCCTGAATCATCTGCACAGCCTCACCCTGGGCACGCTGATACTGCGCATATTCACGCGTGAAGCGCAGGCGGCGGTACATCTCGGAGAAGTTCTTAGCGCTGAAGATAAACATCAGCTGGTTCTGCAGCGAGCGGTTGCGGTGCATGTAGCGCATCGACTTCATATAGTTCTGCTTGCGCTCGTCGAGCTTCTGCTGCAGAGCCTGCAGCTGTATGTCCATGGTGGCGATGTTGCCGTCAAGCACATAAATATCCTGCCGGATGGTGTCAATGGTGCGGCGCTTGTCGGCAATCTCGGTATTGATTATCTGCAGGTTTTCCAGACGCTGTTTCACATTGTGGCGATTGGCCTGTAACTTACGCTCCTGTTCCTTGATTTGTTTCTGCAACCGCTGCCGCTGGCTCTGCAAGCCTTTGACGGTTTCCGGAGTCTGAACCTTAGGGCTCGTTGTCTTACCCCTTTTAGGGGTGCTCTTTGTCTTACCGGCTTTCGTCGAAGATTTCTTTTGAGGTACTGACTTCCTTGCCGCCGACTTTTTGACGGCAGCCGTCTTTGCCGGCGCCTTCCGTTGCTGCACGGCTTTCTTTTGCTGTGCACCAACGGAAAGCGCCACCAATAGCGCCAATATACATATCTTAATTCTCAACTCAATCCTCAATCCTCAATCCTCAATCTTCAATCTTCAATCTTACAACGCCATAAAACGTCTGAGAATGTCGTCGACGTTCACCTCGCGATACTTATTTGAAACTGTAGTACGTGTCTCCCACTCCGTTTCATGCTTGATATAGTTGAGCTTGATGCCCAGTTTAATCTCCTTCTTCGGCGTGGTCAGCGTTACGCCCATGTCATCGGGGAACTTCTTGTTGTTCTCATCTTCCAACTGAGTAAAATGGCGATAGTCCCAGTTCAGCTGCGTGTTACCGTTGAAACGGTCTTTATAGATGATATTTGCCATCTTGATGAGTCCGTCGGACTGATTTGTAAGCCAGTTGTAGTCAATCTTAGTATCCTCAAAGGTGATGATTACATCTTCGTCCTCAGAGGTTGAAGTAAACTTTGCCATATCCTCAGCTGTCAGCTGCGAACGATTAGGCTGAAACAGTTCATTCCAGAACAGCGCCTGCAGGGTATTAAAGTTAAGACCACTGTTGCGCAGGAAGTCAATCTCGATATACGAAGCCTTCAGATACTGCTTATTGATGCGGTCCATAATCAGCACGTAGTCTTTGGTAAACTCCAGGCGGGCAGCTTCGACAAAGCCGAACGCCATGAGCTGCAGACGGATGACATCGTCGCGCTTCATCCTGAGGTTGCCCGTCAGCGTGATATTCTGCGCATCAAGTTCCACGGAGAACTTCACCTTAGACGTTATAAACTTTGTTGTCTGGGCATTACTTTGCACCTTGTCGAGGAACCGCGTCTGCTCTGTGTTGACAACTACGGGCTTTGTTACCGTCTCTACCACCTTCTTCTTAGAGTGGCACGAAGCTAATACCAATGGCACTGCCATCAAGGTTACTTTCAGAATCTGTGATAATTTCATTTGCGTAAGTATTTTTTCCGTTTGATTTTTCTGGCTACCAACTTGTTCCGAGAATCCTGGAGCAGTGCCTGTTGCCACAGCTCCACGGCCCGCTCTGGCTGTTCGTTAAAATAATAGATGTCGCCGGCGTGCTCAAAGATGACCGCACTGCTGTCGCTGTCGTTCTGGACAGCCTGGTCAATATACACCTTTGCCTCGGCATAACGCTCCTGCATGAAGAGTATCCAGGCGTATGTGTCAAGGTAGGTGGCGTTCTTAGGCTCGGCCTTGATGGTCTTATAGCTCATCTGCTCAGCCTTGTCGAGCTGCTCATTGAGCTCGCTGAGGTAATAGGCGTAGTTGTTCAGGCACATGACGTTGTCGTCCTTCCACTGCAGGCAGGAGTCGTAAGCCTCAAAAGCCTGACGCGCCATGCCCTTCTGGTGCAGCAGGTCGCCCATGACGGCATAGAAATCGCTGACGATGGCAGGGTCGCTCTCGGGGGTGATGACGCTGATGCCGTTCTGGAAAGCCTCCAGGGCCTTGTCCTTATCCTCTTTCTGATAGTAGGCCATGCCCTGATAATAGTAGAACGCCATCTCCTCAGGGTTATACTGGCGGGCGTCGTAGCAGAGCGAGATGACGTCGTCGAGCCGTTTGTCGTCCCAGGCATAGCTCACCAGCTGCAGGCGGGCGGCAGCATTGTCGGGAGCAATGGTGAGCATCGTCTGGAGCATCGGCTTTACACTGTCGTGAGGCATGCGCTTCAGATTCATATAGGCCACACATAGCGCTGCAACGTTAACATCTGGCTGCGGCAGGCTGAGCACCTTACGAAACGTGCTGAGTATCTGCGTGCTGTCGCCGTCGGTCTGCTCGCTGTCGCCAATCATCTGGCGGAGAATATAGACGCGCTGGTCGGTGGTGGTGTTCTTGCCCAGCAAGATGCACTCGGTGAGGGAGTCTACCTTCACGGTATCGTCCAGAGCCTGGTAGTAGCTGCGCAGCGACACCTGGGCACGCACGTTGTCGGGTTCCTCGGCGAGAATCTGCTCATAGATGGCGAGCGCCTTCTCGTCCTCATCGTTACGCAGCAGCTGGTCGGCCAGCATGCCGCGGTAGTTCAGGTCGTTAGGATAACGCTGGGCCAGCGCCTCAACCTCGGCGATGGCCGCCTTGTGGTTGCCCATCTTGCTATAGATGTCGCTCTTGGCAATGGCCAGCCGCTCACTCTTACCCTCGGCGGCCTCCATGCGGTTGAGGGCAGCGATGGCCTCCTCGTTGCGGTCGGTAAGGCGGTAGAGCTCGAAGAGCAACTCCAACAGGTCTTCGCGGCTCTTGTCAAGGTTATACAGACGGTCGAAAGCGGTGATGGCCTTATCGTAGTCGTGCGAACTGGCATACGTCTGTGCAATCGTCTCGAGGAAGGTGGTGTTGTTGGGTTCCAGGTCTGACGCCCGCTGATAGTTCACCATAGCCAGGCTGTCCTGCTTCATCAGCTGGTAGTATTGTGCTAGGAAGTAATAGGCCTCGGCAGCGTCGGGACGCAGGCCGATGCAGTGGCGCAACAGGTCGAAAACGGCATCGTTATTGCCTTTCTGCCGCTGCATCATGGCCTCAAGGAAGAACAGGTCATACTTGGATTGAACATTGAGCATTGAAGATTGAGGGTTGGCCTGCGCCACATCATCTTGCTGCTGAGCCACAAGACCCAACGGCAACACCATCAACGCTAAAACCACAAACAGTCTAATCATAATCTTCAACTTTCAATCTTCAATCTTCAATTTTTTAATTTTTCTCAGACTCCCGTATGCCCGTAGCCTCCTTCGCCGCGCTCGGTCTCGTCGAGCACGTCGACGGTGACAAACTCGGCCTGCTCATGGCGGGCAATGACCATCTGGGCAATGCGCTCGCCGTCATTGACGGTAAAGTCCTCCTGCGACAAGTTGATCAGCAGCACGCCCACCTCGCCGCGGTAGTCGGCATCGATGGTACCGGGGGCGTTGAGCACGGTGATACCTTTCTTCAACGCCAACCCGCTGCGGGGCCTCACCTGCGCCTCATAGCCTGCGGGCAAGGCGATATGCAGCCCCGTGGGAATCAGCCTCCGCTCCATAGGTCTCAACGTTACCGGCACATCAAGATTGGCACGCAAGTCCATGCCGGCACTCAGCGGCGTAGCATACTCAGGCAGCGGCTGGCGGCCCTTATTGACAACTTTGATTTCCATAAAGTATACTTTTAGAGTGCAAAGTTAGCAATTTTACTTGAAACAGCCATCATTTTACTCTAAAAATGTTGTAATTTGAGTTAATTTCATGCTTTTGAAGCATGGCGATTGGGTAGTAAGTACACCTTCATGGCTTGTTACACGTGATGGAATTTTTATTCCGCGCGCCGGAATTTTTATTCCATGCGCCGGGTTTTAATTCACATGCAGATATCTCACACAACCATGATGTTTTTTTGTTGTCACTAGCGTCACTGTGACGTAACCGCCTGACATATAGCAGTTTACGGTGGTGACGAAAAATTTTCTCGTAATCACTCTGTCGTCACTCCCCTAACATACTGAATATCAGTACCTTGTAACAAAGTGCAGATGATGACGTTAAATATAGTTGTTAGACTGAATAAAGATTTTAGGCAGAAAAGTTTTGCCGTTTCGAATAATCGTTGTAACTTTGCAGCAAACTAACCTTATATAAATATCACGCTTATGAAACATTTTGTACTCACACTGATTGCATCTACCGCTCTGTTTACCCAAGCCATGGGGCAGAACAAAGTAACCAACGTCAGCACCAACACCGCCAAGCTCAACATTGAGGTGCTCCAGAACCAGGAGCAGACGGCACGCCTGAGCCGGTTTCTCTATGCCGGTTACAACACGCTGTGCCTGCCCATGACGCTCACCGCCGAGCAGATGGCCACGGCAGCCAAAGACGCGCGTATAGAGCGACTGGTAGCCATCATGCAAGAGGGCTCTACGCTGAACCTCTATTTCGTTGACTGTACTGAAGAGGGTGTGCAGGCCGGCGTGCCTTACCTCATCTATTCGCCCACGAAGCAGTATTTGCAGGCCACTAACAATGAGGCGCAGACCGTCAGTTCAACGCTGAAAGCCATCCGACTGAACGACGGCGAGGGCAACCAAGTAACCTTCAGCAGCAGCTGGGAGAACATGGCCAAAAACGGCCGTTACGGCATTCCCGCCCAGCAGCCGGTGACACCCCTGGAGAGTGTGCTCATCAAGACTGAGGGCGACAAGCAGTTCCTGCCCACACGCTGCGGATTCTCCTGGGACCAGCAGGCATCCTCTGCCACCGAACTGAAGATTGTACACATGGAGGACATGGGCGAAGTGACCGCCATCGTTGGAATCGAGAAGGCTCAAGCAGGCGCCGCATACTATGACCTCAATGGCCGCAAGGTCAGCGGTCAGGCCAGGAAGGGCGTCTTCATCACAGGCGGCGACAAGGTCCTTGTGAAATGACAAAATACCGATAGTCCTGCTGTAATCAGTGTTTTCAACACTCCCCTCTCCTCGCAGCAAGGTAACTTACCCCCCTCGCGGTTGAAAATCCTATATTTCTAGGAATTACTCTGTGCTGGAAGCACCTTCTCCATTCAGCAAATAGCTTCTACTCTGCGCACCACTCTGCGACCT
>CAMHKU010000123.1 GCA_946185805.1 uncultured Prevotellaceae bacterium
TAAGTGAGAATAAAGCAGAGCTCGCTCATGCTTTATCGAGCGTGAACGAGCTCGAACTTTAGTTCAAGGTCGTGATTAAGTGAGAATAAAGCAGATAGCGAAATAACAAACTTTCAGCAATATGAAACGCAATTATCAGAAACCAGCCATGCTCGTGGTAGAACTCAAGCATAAGTACAGCATACTGCAGGCCAGCAATTACAGAGTTAAATCTGTGAGTGGCAATGTATTTGAAGACATCGAAAGCGACGAAAACTACAATGGAGATGTCCGCTAAAAAGACTCATAGGTAAGAGGTCTCTGGAGGCTACTACGCCAACAACTTCATGGCTGTCAACCTACTCTGCACCCGCTGGAAGAACGCCGGTGCGGGCAATGATATCTCGGATGGGACGAGACCACGGGCCATGCATTCGGCAGCGGCTATAAGTTCTCGCTAGACAACTATGCATGGTACAACTCCACAGACAAATTCACGAAGTATAAGCATGATGGCTCTTCATGGGACTATGAAGTACTGGAATCCGACGACGACGCTGCCACCCGGAACTGGGGCGGTGTATGGCGCATTCCGACTAAGGCCGAGTGGGAAGAACTGCTCAATGAGGACAACTGTACATGGACGTGGACTACCGACTACAAAGGCGACGGTTCGAACGTGGCAGGTGTCATCGTGACCAGCAAGAAAGTTGGCTACACCGACAAGAGCATCTTCCTGCCCGCTACGGGAATCTATAGTGGTGACAATAACACAGGCTCCAAATATATGCCACCTATTGGTCGAAAAGCCTATATACCGATAACGCCGGGACAGACCTTGCGCCACTTTACAATTATGATTGTGCATGGAAACTTGAAATCCTATACAATGACGGAAGCCTCTATTACAGACGAGTGCAAAACGAGTATCGCTACTATGGTATTGGCGTCCGCGCCGTCCGCCCATAATCAAGTAATTTGATACGATGATAACACAAAAGGGACGGTACCTTTTGTGTAAAAAAACGAAATCAAGAGCGAATATGAACGGAATGTCTCGCTCGACCTCTGGTCGCTTGCTACCGAAGGGACGCAAGAACCCTCAACAAGACTCGCGGCCTCCGCCCGGATGGGAATGACTGCGGTCGGCAGGGGCTCGCAGAGGCGAGACAAACGCTGATTAGAGTCTGCAGCGTCCCGCAACGTGCGAGAAGGAATTGACTGCAATAAGAAGCGTCCCACAACGTGCGAGAAGGAATTGACCGCAATCAACAGCCTCTCGCAACCGTGGAGGGGGGAATTGACCGCAGTCAACGATATTACGGATTTTATTAACACGCCAAAAAAACGCTAATTTTTTGAAAAAAAGAAATCCAAACTACTGATAATCAGTGGTTTGGATTTTCTTTTGGTCGGGATTACTGGACTCGAACCAGCGACCTCGCGCCCCCCAGACGTGTGCGCTACCAACTGCGCTAAATCCCGATCCTTTTGCTTAGCAACTGACCTTATGTCTGAATTGCGGGTGCAAAGGTACATAGTTTTTCTGACATTTGCAAATTTTATGGCAACTTTTTTTGTTTTTATATGAAATTCTTGTAACTTTGCGGCGAAATAAGACCATTATCTATGCAAATTACACTTACAGCTCCCGCAAAACTGGACATCAAGATATCTTTACCAGCATCAAAAAGTATCTCTAATCGTATACTGATTATCTATTCCCTCAGCGGTGGCAGCATGCTGCCTCAGAACTTGAGCGACTGTGACGACACGAACGTGATTATCGACGCCATGCGCTATATGCCCGACGTGATAGACATCAAGGCTGCCGGTACGGCCATGCGCTTTATGACGGCCTACCTGAGTGTGATGCGCGGCACGCATACTATTACCGGCACCGAGCGCATGAAGCACCGCCCTATTGGCGTATTGGTAGAGGCGCTGCGCAAGCTGGGCGCAGATATAGAATATGTAGAGTCAGAGGGCTATCCTCCGCTGCGTATCACTGGTCGTAGGCTGACGGGAGGAGTCGTGGATATTCCCGGCAATGTCAGTTCGCAGTATATCTCCGCACTGCTGATGATTGGCCCTGTGCTGGACCGCGGCCTGGAGCTTCGGCTTACCGGCGACATCATTTCGCGACCATATATCGACTTGACGCTGTGGCTGATGCGCGAGTTTGGTGCTGATGCGGAGTGGATTTCCGGCGACAGTATCAGCGTGAAGCCTCAGCCATATAAGAATCGCGAATACATTATAGAAAATGACTGGAGCGGCGCCAGCTATTGGTATGAGATGGTGGCTCTGTCAAAAGACCGCGACGCCACAGTACAGTTAGCCGGCCTGACCGACGGTTCGAAGCAGGGCGATTCCGTGGTGAAATATATTTTCAGTCTGCTGGGCGTAAAGACCATCTTCGAGACCAAGGAGGAGAGTCAGCTGCAGATGGTGACGCTAAAGAAGAGCGGTCGCTGTCTGCCGCGCCTGGAGTATGATTTCGTCAATTCTCCCGACTTGGCACAAACGGTAGTCGTGACGTGCTGCATGCTGGGCGTGAAGTTTCATTTCCGAGGCTTGGCCACGCTGAAGATTAAGGAGACCGACCGCATAACGGCGCTCAAGACCGAGATGCGCAAGCTGGGATTTGTGCTGACCGACCGCAACGACAGCGAGCTTATCTGGGATGGTACACGCTGTGAACCCGTGTCTGGCAGTAGTATCGATACCTACAATGATCACCGCATGGCACTGGCTTTCGCCCCCGTCAGCATGCAACAAGCGGTAAGAATTAACAACCCCGAAGTAGTCACCAAGTCATATCCATGTTTCTGGGATGACCTCCGCCATGCCGGATTTATCATTGACGAAACAAAATAAATCATGAGTTTTGCCGTTCTTAGTATAGCGGCGCTCCTGTTGCTGGGAGTTGTTGCTGCTGTTGCGTCTTATTTTCAGGGTGGCAACGACGAGATAGCCGTAGGCCACGACTGCAGCACCTGCACGTCGGCCGACGACGGTTCGTGCAAGCTGCACTGCCTGATAGAAGAGAAGCGCAAGAATGAAGAATTGAAGGGTTGAAGAATTAAAGAATTGAAGCGCCACTTTGTCATCCTCAGTCTATTGCTGTCACTGTTAGCGGCATGTTCTACGAAGAAGAATACTTCGCAGACGCGTTTTTGGCATTCATTCACCGCCCGCTACAACACCTATTATAATGGCTCTCAGGCTTTCATCGACGGCAGCCAGGAAAAGGAGAAGGGCAACAAGGACAACTATACCGAGCTGTTGCCCCTCTATGCCGTTGGCAATAAGTCGAGCCGCACGATTGGCAGCGGACAGTTTGACCGCGCCATTGAGAAGATGGAGAAAGCCATCAAGCAGCACAGCATCAAGACCAAGCCTGAGTGGAACAAGTCGCGCCGCAAGACGCCGAAGGACCGCGAGTGGCTAGGGCGCAAGGAGTATAACCCCTTCCTGTGGAAAGCGTGGCTGCTGATGGGTAAGGCTCAGTTTCAGAAAGGCTCCTTCGACGAGGCCGCCGCTACCTTCTCCTACATGGGCCGCCTCTATCAGACACAGCCCATGCAGAACGCCATTGCCCGCGCCTGGCTGGCCAAGTGCTACACCGAGCTGGGGTGGCTCTACGACGCCGAAGACGTGATACGCAACATGAGCCGCGACTCCATTCACTACCGCGCCGTCAAGGACTGGGACTATACACTGGCCAACTATTATGCCAGCAGCGGCGAGTTGGCCAAGGCCGTACCCTATCTGCGCAAAGCTATCAAGCACGAGCGCCGCAAGACCCAGAAAGCCCGTATGTGGTTTCTCATGGGGCAGATGCAGTCGCAGCTGGGCCAGCGCGAGGCCGCCTATAAGGCTTTTCAGCACGCCATACGGCAGAACCCTCCCTACGAGCTGGAGTTTAACGCCCGCATCGCTCAGACCGAGGTGATGGCGGCTACCAACAGCCGCGGCATGATCAGCAAGCTGCGTCGCATGGCGCGCAACGACAACAACAAGGACTACCTGGACCAGGTGTACTATGCCATGGGCAATATCTACCTGCTGCAGAAAGACACCATGCAGGCCATCGGCGCCTATGAGCAGGGCAACAAGAAGTCCACCCGCAGCGGCATAGAGAAAGGCGTGCTGCTGCTCCGTCTGGGTGGGCTATACTGGAATCTTGAGCGCTACGGCGACGCTCAGCGCTGCTATGGCGAGGCTATCGGCCTGTTAGACAAGGACCGCCCCGACTACGAAGAGCTGGCATATCGCTCCAAGGTGCTCGACGAACTGGTGCCCTATACCGAGGCCATTCACCTGCAGGACTCATTGCAGGCGCTGGCCGTCATGCCTGAAGCTGAGCGGATGGCCGCCATCGACCGCGTGATAGAAGCCCTGAAGAAGAAGGAGAAGGAAGAGGCCGACAAAGCTTTGGAGGCCGAGGTGGAACGGACGTTGCAGCAGCGCGGCGCTCAGGGCAACCGCATGGGCAGCAACAATAATGCCACCCGCCGCCAGCCCACGACAGCCGCCATGCAGCAGGGTAACGGACAATGGTACTTCTATAACCCCACGGCCGTCAGCCAGGGTAAGCAGACCTTCCAGCGGCAATGGGGGCAGCGTGAAAACGCCGATAACTGGCAGCGCCAAAACCAGACGGTGGTCAACCTGGCCATGCCTACGTCGCCCGGTGACGATGCCGCCGCCGACAGTCTGGGCCTGGCCGCCGACAGCATTGCAGCTGACGGCAGTGTAGCCGCTGCTGACTCCATCAGCGGCACTCGGAGCGATGAGCCTGCCGACACCCTGGCCAACGACCCGCACAACCGCGAGTATTATCTGGCCCAGATACCCTTCACCGACGACCAGAAGGCTGCTTCCAACGAGATTATCAAGGACGGCCTGTTCCACGCCGGCGTCATCTTCAAGGACAAGCTTGAGAACCTAGGCCTGAGCGAGAAACACCTGTTGCGCCTGACGGGCAAGTATGAGGATTATCCGCAGATGGACGAGGCCTGGTATCACCTCTTCCTGCTCTACTCCCTGCAGGGGCGCAAGGCGCAGGCCGACAGCTGCCTGGCCCGCCTGCAGGCCGGTTTCCCAGAGAGCCAGTGGACGGTGCTGCTCTCCGACCCCAATTTCGCTGAGAACGCCCGCTTCGGCGCCCATATTGAGGACTCGCTCTACGCCGCTACCTACGACGCTTTCCGCCACGACCGCTACGAGGAGGCCAAGCGCAATGCCTTGTTGGCCGCAGAGCGCTTCCCCTTAGGCGAAAACCAGCCCAAATTCATATTCATCAGTGCCTTGAGCCATCTCAATGAGGGCGACGCCAACGGTTGCGTGGAGCAGCTGAAGGTGGTCGTAGAGAAGTATCCCAAGAGTGAGGTCAGCGAGATGGCCGGCATGATCATTAAGGGTGTACAGGAAGGCCGCACACTCTACGGCGGCAAGTTCGACCTTGGCGACATCTGGTCGCGCCGCGACATCACCCTCACCACCACCGCCGATTCCACCCATACCGACACGCTGAGCGCCGACCGCATGGCGCCCTTCCTCTTCGTGCTGGTCTACGCTCCCGATTCGCTCGACGACCGGCGGCCGGCACCGGCTGGCGAGAACCAGCTGCTCTTTGAAATGGCCCGCTACAACTTTACCAACTTCCTGGTGCGCAATTTCGACATCAGCATCGAGGGCGGCGACTACCTGCACCGCATGCTCATCAGCGGATTCCTCAACTACGACGAGGCCCTGCAATACGCCCGCAAGCTCTACGCCGACCCCGTCATGAGCGAGAAGTTACGCCGCTGCAGGCCGCTGCTCATCAGCCAGCAGAACATTGCCTTGCTGGGCACGCGCTTCACTCTCGACGACTATGCCGACTTTTACGAGCACACCTTTGTGCCGCTTGAGGTGACTAAAGAACAACTGCTAAACATGCCGCAGAACGTAGAGTTTATTGATCCAGAGGAAGGATTGCCTGACGAGACAGAGGAAGAGGAGGAAGAAGAGCCCACTCAGGAGCAGGGAGGGCTCGACTTTGGCGAGGACTTCTTCTAACCACTGCTTCAATAGATAAAAGACCAAGGCTTTACTTATAAACTAAAAAAAGCGACAAACTTAAAAAGTTAGTCGCCTTTAAAACTTGTACACCCGCAGGGGCTCGAACCCTGGACACCCTGATTAAGAGTCAGGTGCT
>CAMHKU010000124.1 GCA_946185805.1 uncultured Prevotellaceae bacterium
GGTGTCGTTGTAGTTCCTGACGCCACCCTTCTTGACGACGATGTCGTAGGTGCCGACGGGCGACGCTGCCGTGGTGGCGCACTCAATCACCGGCTCGCCGTCGAGGACAGCGCCCTCGGTGGTGAATTCAAAGACGGGGTTCTCCTCGCCATACTCGCGGGTGTAGCTCTTGGCCGTCACAGTCAGGGCAGGGTCGGTCTCGCCGTGCACGCCGACGATATGCTTGAACAGGCTCCAGCCCTTGGCCTCGCGGTAAGCCTGCTCATAGCCGAAGGGCACGTAGAGCACGCAGCGGTCGAAGTCGATGCCCTCCAGCGCCTCGGGCACCTCAATGCCCAGGCTTCGTGCCAGCAGGCGGCGTGCCTCCATCAGTTCGCTCAGGTCGATAGGCAGTGGACTCAGCACATGGAGCTCTTCCAGCATGTTACAGCCGCGGAAGGGGTGCTTGCCAATCTTGACGATGCCTTCGGGAATGGTACACGACGTCATATTGGTGCAGTTCTCAAAGGCGCCGTCGGCAATTTCGGTCACCGGCATCTGCTGGCCGTTCACCTCGATGGTCTCGGGAATGGTGTAGTCGCCCTTGGCCGTCAGCGGGTCGGCACTCCTGAAGACGACGTTGCCCTCATCGGTGACGGCAATCTTGTTGCCGTCTACCTCAATGGTCTGCTCGCCGCTGATATGCACAAACCGGTTCCATCCGTTGGCAGCCCTGTAGGTGGCGGCAGTGCCGTAGGGCACCACGAGTCGGCAGGCCTCGAAGTCCATGCCGTCGAACATGCTGCTGCCGACGCTGACAGGACTGTCCTGACTGACGTTCAGCTCCGTCAGCAGAGCGCACCCATTGAATGCGCCGTCGACCATCGCGGTGACGCTCTCCGGCAGTGTGAACGAGCCGCTGGTCTTGGCAGGCACGGCCACCAGCGTCTGGAGGTCGGCCGTGTAGAGCGCACCGTCGGCCACGGTATAAGCCGTGGAGCCTGCCAGCACCTCAATCGTCTCCAGCCCGGTGCAGCCGGCGAAGGCATTGGCGCCGATGGCTGTCACACTCTTGGCAATGGTGAGCTGCGTTATTGCTGAGCAGCCGCTGAAGGCGTCGGGTGCGATGGCGGTCACGGTGTACGACCTGTTAGTCTTCGTGTTGCGTGCCACTTCGGGAATGGCGACGCTGCCTGTCAGGCCGGTGTTGGCGGCACGCACCGTGACCTCGGTCGTCGAGGTGGGGGCGTAGGTCAGCCCCTTGCTGGAGGTGAACTCTGTGAGTGCCAGGTTGTTGTCAAGGGCTTCTTCAAGCTTCTTCAGCTCGTCGTCACAGAGCATCATAGCATCTTCGCTCTCAGAGAGGGCGCTTGCAATCTTAGCAATAGTCACAAGGTAGGCCTCGCCGTTAAGCTGTTGCTCATAGTCGTCGAGGATTTCGGTTATCGCCTGGAGGTCGTCCTTGCTTTCAGCCTTTGATAATTGTTGCTCACACGTTTGCAGCAGCGACAGTTCTTGCTGTAGCAGACCAATGGCTGACTGTATCTCGTCTGTCTGCTTCGTCATCAGATTCTTGACCTCGGTATTCAGACCGTCAAAGGTGAAGGTACCTGTAAGCCTTAACCCCTTCTTGATTTTTTCTACAGCCTGGCTGACGGCGTCGTCGCTGATTGTCTCCGATGCTATGCGGTTGCTGACAGTGGTCCACTTCTGGGTGAGTTTCGCTAACGTCTCTTGCAGGCTGTATAGTCTTGCCGCCAGCTTATCGGTTTCTTCAGCTAACTGCTGCTTGCCGACCGTCTCCTGCAGGCCGGCTATCCTCTGGGCAATCTCGCTCTTCTGTGCGTCAAGGTCTACGGGCACTTCACCTATCTCTAAAATCTGTGCGAACTCGTTCCAGTAATCGGCAGCCATATAGGCGGCCTTGCTGCCTGCGGGCACATAGAGCGTGGCATTCCGCCGGTTGGTGAAGCTGCCGCTGTTGATGGCTACGGGTGTGCTGTTGCCTACTGTCACTGAGGTCAGGGCTTTGCAGTTGCCAAAGGCGTTGGTGCCGATACGCTCTATCGTTGCGGGCAGGGTGACGGCCGTCAGACCGTAGGAATAGAACCCACCATTGGCGATGGCCGTCACGGTATATGTTTTGCCGTTCGATGCCCTCACTACTGTCTCGGGGATGGTCAGTTCGCCTGGGTGCGCGATTTGTGAGCTTACGGTAACCGTGGTAGCCGAGGTTGCGGTATATATCAGTTTGCCGTCGCCAAAGGTGTAAACCAATTCAATGTCTTTCTGTTGTTTAAAGCACCCATCGATATGCAGGTTTAAATCATTTATGTGATTCTCGTTAGCGTTGATTAAATTGTCGGTCTGACTCTTGAACTTATCAGCAGTGCCGGGCCAGGCGTAGTCGTACTTACCGTTTTGCTTGATGAGGCTCAGCAGGCTCTCCACCTCGTCGAGGGTGGTGGCTGCGGTTAACTTTTTCCGGTATTGGCTGAGCATGGTGGTAGCCATCAATTCTAAAACGGCTACTTCTTCTTTGACTATCTCAGTCACGGCGAAGAGCTTGTCTATATTTGCCTTGAGCTCCAGTAATTGGTTATTGACCTGACTGCTCTTATCGGGCTCGATAAATACCTCTTGCTTGTCAATCTTAGCTTTGGTTGTTTCATATCTTGACATGAGCTCATACGCCATAGCTTCGATTTCCTTTAACTTCTCATTCTGCAGCTCCGCCTTTGCGTGAAAGTGCAGTTCGTTATATACGCCCTCAATGTCATCGAGTATAGCCGCCACCGACTCCTTGGCAGCATCCAGCTCTGCTTGCGGATTGGCCGCAGACGTGAAATAGCCGCCCTGGCTCCTCGGCTTGGCAAACCTTATGTCGTTGGCGTTGCTCGTTGACCATCCCGGCAGGTTCGGACACTCATTGAACATGTTATCTGATTGTCCGTTAATATTCCAAGTGTTTTCGCAGTGGATAGTTTTCAGATTCTCACAATAATTGAACATGTAGCTCATGTTCTTCACGTTGCTGATGTCAAAGTTACTTACATCAATCGTCTCTAGAGTGATACATCCGGAAAACATGTACGACATATCTTTTACTTTTCGGGTGTCGAAGTGGCTCACGTCGATGTCTGTTAAATACCTGCCTCCAAACATGTACGACATGTCCTCTACGTTACTGGTGTCGAAATTACTCAAGTCGAGCGTTCTTATACCGCGTGTGTTATATGGACTGTAGCCGGTATCAAACATGTGCGACATGTTCTTCACTTTTCTCGTGTCGAAATGGCTCACATCAATAGTATTCAGTGCTATACATTGATTAAACATATAGCTCATGTCCGTCACGTTGCTGGTGTTCAGATATTCCAGGCCGGTAATATCTGTTATAAAGAAACCGTCGAACCAGTGTGCCGTGCTGGTAACGCCGGTATAGTTGGCAAACGATGGGTCAAATACAACATGGTCAATATGCTGATAATGCTTATAGCCCTCCCAGCACGTTTTTTCAGCGTCAGGGTCATAGTCATAATATATACCATCACGAGCAGCCTCGTTCTTGTCGTAGTAGAAGGTCAGTGTCCTGGTGCTTTTGTCATAGACAACGTATGGCATGTCGGGGTTCACCTCGGTACCAGAGGTTTTCATCGTCATAAAACCACCGGCACCAGCGTGGGCGCGGGTGTAGTTCTCGATATCACTGTCATGGGCTTTGGTGCCGTCCTGTCCTACCAGTTCGTCACATTGATAGAATATACCGTATCCCGAGTCTGTGCCTCCTAATTCTTCAACATGTGACAAATCCCATGCTTCGCCGATGTAGATGGTTCTCAGCTTCCAGCAGCTGGCAAACATCCAGATTGCATGATCAACAAGTTTGGTGTCGAAGCTCGACAGGTCGAGCACCCTCAGCTTCAAGCAGGCTTCAAACATGCCGCTCATGTCCGTTACGTTGCTGGTCTCGAAGTGGCTGACGTCGGCGGCAGTCAGGTTTTGGCAGCCGTAGAACAAGCCCGACATGCTCTTCACCTTGCTGGTGTTCAGGTATTCCAGACCAGTGACGTCTTCCAGTAGTTTGCAGTCTTTAAACCATCCGCCCATTTGAGTGATTGTGGTTGAACGCATAGACTCGTCGAACACTACATGCTTAACCTTCTCACGGACGGTTTTGCGCCATGCAGGATACTCGGGCCACATCCTGCTTATGCTGAAATCTGGCGATGCCGTGATATCAGACCCTCTCCACGCGGCTGTTATTGTCTGTCCCTGATAGGTGTCGCCAACCTTCAGTTCTGTTGGAGTGCCTACGAAGTAGAGTGTAGCGTTACCTTCACACCATAGGGCATGGGGAATAAGGTAGCTGCCGTCTTTAAGTATCAGATAACCGCCCGCGCCGCCATGAGCGGAGTTTTTGCCCATGTTTTCATAGGTAACCTTCGTGCCGTCGCTGCCCATCAGACTGACACAGCCGAAAAACATAGCATTGTCGTATTTTACATTTGCGGTAGTCCAATTTGACCCGATATAAATGGTCTTCAAGCTTCTGCACCTCTGGAAAATGTTGCTCATGTTAGTAACCTGACTCGTGTTGAAGCTGCTCAGGTCTAAAATTTCCAGCGCAAAGCAGTCGGCAAACATGACGAACATGCTCTTCAGCATTGGTGTGTCGAAATGGCTCAGGTCGAGTCGCGACAGTTTCTCGCATCCCCCAAACATGCTGCTCATATCTGTCACTTGACTGGTGTTAAGGTATTCCAGACCACTCACTTCTTCCATGAGTTTGAAACCTAAGAACCATGCGGCAGTGCTGGATGGTCTGACACTGCTGAACGACGGGTCGATGACCACCTGGGTGACCGTTTCAGACACCACGGGAAGCCATCGGGGTTGGGTTTCGTCCGGGTTGTCATTCGATACATACCGTGAAGCGGTGACGTCGTTTCCGCTCCACACGTTAGTAACTGCTTGCCCTTTGTAACTGTCGCCCGGTTTTACCTGACTGTCGCTAGCAAGGAAATAGAGCGTTGTGTTACCTTCACACCAGACAGCGTAGGCTTCTGCTGCCATTTGCGAAGGTA
Source organism: uncultured Prevotellaceae bacterium (assembly GCA_946185805.1). GTDB lineage: Bacteria > Bacteroidota > Bacteroidia > Bacteroidales > Bacteroidaceae > Prevotella. The sequence continues at coordinate 5,067 of CAMHKU010000124.1, forward strand.
ACAATACGATTGATAGCAATAATAATAGTAAATGTTTCTTCATCGTTTCTATGGTTTTTGGTTTCTTCTCAGACTGCAAAGATAGATAAAAGAATTGTAACGGCCAAGAAAATGTTATCAAACATGATAAAAAAATATAATCCTTATTAAAAAACAATATAGGTGTCACCTATGTGTTTTTTTGTACGGAATAGAAATCGGTTTAGCGTGTCGCCGCCACTATTGTAGATGCCATTTAAAAAGACTGGCTGCGCCTTTCAGCGCAGCCAGTAAAGTATGTATTAAAACGTAGTAACGTCTTAGAGCTTCGGGCCGGCAGCAACCAGAGCCTTGCCGGCCTCGTTGCCCTCGTACTTCTTGAAGTTCTTGATGAAGCGGGCAGCCAGGTCCTTAGCCTTCTCCTCCCACTCGTTGCGGTTCTGGTAGGTGTCGCGGGGATCCAGGATGCCCCATGCCACACCGTTGAGCTGTGTGGGCACCTCGAAGTCGAAGTAAGGAATCTTCTTGGTGGGAGCGTTCAGGATGTCGCCGCCGAGGATGGCGTCGATGATACCGCGGGTATCCTTGATAGAGATACGCTTGCCGGTGCCGTTCCAGCCGGTGTTCACCAGGTAAGCCTTGGCGCCGCTCTTCTCCATCTTCTTCACCAGCTCCTCAGCATACTTTGTGGGGTGCAGCTCAAGGAAAGCCTGTCCGAAGCAAGCCGAGAAAGTAGGAGTAGGCTCAGTGATGCCGCGCTCCGTGCCAGCCAGCTTGGCGGTGAAGCCGCTGAGGAAGTAGTACTTCGTCTGCTCGGGGGTGAGGATGCTCACGGGAGGCAGCACGCCGAAGGCATCAGCCGAGAGGAAGATGACGTTCTTAGCCTCAGGACCGGCGCTCTTGCCGTTAACCTTCTGGGCAATCTTCTCGATGTGGTTGATGGGGTAGCTCACGCGGGTGTTCTCGGTCACGCTCTTGTCGGCGAAGTCAATCTTGCCCTCGGCGTCAACGGTAACGTTCTCCAGCAGGGCATCGCGGCGGATAGCGTTGTAGATGTCGGGCTCGCTCTCCTTGTCGAGGTTGATGA
>CAMHKU010000125.1 GCA_946185805.1 uncultured Prevotellaceae bacterium
GGCGCGACAGGCCGAGGACGCGGCCTACCGCCGCTACTCGGGCAAGGACTTTGCCTCGGACGACCTGAAAGGCAGTGCAAGCCGAGAGCAGAGCCAAGTTTGCTTGTGCTATGCCGAGGCGCAGCCTGCTTTCGCCCGATAGGGCAAACGCGAGGACGCACTGGAGGACAAGTACATGTCCACCATCCGCGCCCTGCTCCGCTCGAACTTGTTCGCTTGCTACTGAAAGGACGCAAGAACATGGTGCAGCAGTGGCAGGCCGCCACCGCATACACGCTCCAGGAACTGGGCATCGCGCCATGGGTGACGAAGGCGCAGCAGCAGGCGCAGAAGGTGCTCCAGCTGGTCACCGTGCGCGTGGATAACGAGAGCGCAAAGGTAAAGGGCGAACTGGCTAATAGCTATATTTCGCAATTCCCAAAAGAAAGTTAAATACGTTAAAACTTGCCCTTTTCATTCACATTAGTAATTCCAGAAAAACGCCTTTCTACCGTTTAAGACACAAATCGCTGATTATCAATACATAAAGCATTCTGGAACTGGACTACACTCAGTGGTAATACCAAATACTATACAATCAATTGGGCGAAACCCGTTTTATGGATGTGTTAACCTTGAGTCAATAATAGTGGAATCCGATAACAGTACGTTTGAGTCACCTAACGGTTCTAACGCTATCGTTGAGAAAATAACTCACACACTGGTTGCCGGTTGCAAGACCACCAAGATCCCCGAAGGGATATTGTGCATTGGTTACGGAGCCATGGGCGGGCAGAGTGGACTGACAGCCATAGCCATCCCCGAATCTGTAACTATTATATCACCCGAAGCTTTTTATAGAAGCGGGCTGACAGAGGTTACCATTCCAGCTTCTGTTGACAGTATTGGGCGCTATGCGTTTGGGCGTTGTGTTGAGATGGATAAAGTCTATAGTAAGTTAGAGAATCCATTCGCGGTTGACAGCTTGGCTTTCTCCTACTATGACATTGAATCCAAAAAATACTATTTCAGCAATGCCACGCTCAGCGGCACCAGCGGCGCCGTTATCAGCATCACACTGGTGGCAAACGACCTCTATCAGAGCGGCGACGTGAAGCTTGAGAAAATCCTGCTCGTAACGCCCGACGAGAAAGAGATTTGGGCATTTTTTTGCTGCGATATATACCATAAGTCAAAGAGCGCGCTGCCACGCCTGGCGTGTAAGGTGTCTGGATGTCCAGTTGCCGAAGCTGCGCCGGTGTGCTTTCTATGGAAAGTCAGGGAGAGGCAGTCGAGTCAGGGGTACTTTGGTCATGTTAGGGCTAATGGTGCGCCACACTATTCGCACGTTGCGTGCATAGGCGTCAGCCAGGCCCCCATTGGATTTTGACGGGTGCAAAGATACGACGATATTTTGGAACTGGCAAAGATTGCTGTGCCCCGGGCGGAATCCTAAGTGCAGGCTACGCCCTAAATGATAAAGAATAAATGATTCAACTTTCTCAAGTTGAAGGAGTTAGAAGGAGTTGTAGGGAGTTAGAAGGAGTTAGAAGTCAAATGACTATCAACGACAATAACCTCTGAAGCTTGTAGAGAGCAGACTAATTAGTCAAATAGTAAATAGAGTGACACCTCTTACACCTGGCACTTAACTCGTTGATAGTCAATAGACTTTTTTAACGGGTAGGTAGCACCTGAAGTAGCACCAAGCGGCCTCCGGCCTAGTGAAGAGTGAAAAGTGAAGAGTGAAGAGTGAAGAATGAGGAGTGAAAAGTGAAGAATGAGGAGTGAAAAGTGAAGAGTGGAATTGCATAAATATGCACACCTTGTATATTTATTCACGAAAGGGGGCGATTTTGTAAAGAAATCGGTGTTTCCGGCAAAACGGCCGTTGTTTTTTCCAAAACGGCGCGCGTTTTGAAAAAATCAGCGGCCGTTTTTTCAAAAACGCGCGCCGTTTTAAATGCATATTTATGCAATTTTAGCTTTTCACTTTTCACTCCTCATTCTTCACTCTTCACTTTTCACTTTTCACTCTTCACTCCTCACTTCTCACTTTTCACTTTTCACTAGGCCGAAGGCCGCTTGGGTGCTGCCTCAGGTGTCACCTCAGGTGCGACCAATTTCTTTGTAATGGTTACTGATTGTCAGTGAGTTAAGTGCCAGGTGTAAGAGGTGTCACCTATTGAAGTTATATCATGTGACATGCAAGGCTGGTGTGTGGGTGTAAGCCGTAGAATCAGGTGGTTCTTTTCACCTCTACGACGGTGACGATGTAAGCACTGAGCAGCACGAGGATGGCCGCCACGGGCTTGTCCCACGTCATGCGGTCCTGGCCGATGGCTATGGCCACGAACGAAGCCACCATGGGCTGCAGGTTGGTATAGATACTGACGGTGGTGGCGCTGAGCGTCTTCATGGAGTAGGGTATGAGGAAATATCCCAGGACGGTGGCCATGAGCACGATGAACGCCATCTCTATGGCTCCCGTCCATCCGAAGGTGTCGGCTCCGAACAGCGGCTGCGCCGACAGCTCGGGCCACGCTATGGGCACGGTGACGACGGCCGAGATGAGGAAGATATATTTCATCTGCGTCACCGGCGTGTACTTGGCCGTCACCTTGCGCGTGATAATTATGTAGAGTGCCCATGTCAGCACGCTGAGCAGCGCCAAGGTGATGCCCAGCAGGTCGTTGGTGCCCGAGCCTAAGGTCTGGCCCATGACCACCATGAGCACGGCGCCGGCGATGCCCAGCAGCACGCCGACGGCTTTCAGCGGCGTCAGGCGCTCGCCTATGAAGAGTGCTGCCGTCAGCATGACGGCCACCGGCGTCAGTGTGGCGATGAGCGAGAAGTAGACGGGGCTGGTGAAGTCCAGGGCCCAGGCCGTGAGCGTCTGCGAGATGACGAATCCCATGAGTCCGCCGCCCATAATCACCAGCAGATCGCGACGCTCTACGGGCTCGGGACGCATGAAAGCTGCTATGATCCAGAAAACGACGGCCGCCCCAAGGCTGCGTGTCGCCATATATGTCATTGGCGACACCCAGTCGTCGAGTAGCAGTTTGGTGACGGGAATACCCAGTCCGAAGATGATGTTGGCAAGGAGAATAGCCCCGTGGGCTGTCAGTTTAGATTGATTCATGCGGTTTCTGATGTTTTTGTTTTTTTTTGTCTTTTTGAGTTTTGCTTTCTTTGCGGCTGCAAAGGTACTCATTTTTCTTGGTTTATTGAAAGAATTATCGTACCTTTGCCGACAAATTTAAAAAATACAAACACAATGAAGATTGGATTTGACAACGAGAAGTATCTGAAGATACAGTCGGAACACATCAAGGAGCGTATAGCCCAGTTTGACGGTAAACTGTATATGGAGCTTGGCGGCAAGCTCTTCGACGACCACCATGCCTCGCGCGTGCTGCCCGGTTTCAAGCCCGACAGCAAGCTCCGCATGCTTGCCCAGCTGCGTGACTCGATAGAGATAGTCATCGTCGTCAGTGCTGAGGATATAGAGAAGAATAAGGTACGCGCAGACCTGGGCATCACTTACGATGAGGACGTGCTACGCCTGCGCGACGAGTTTATGAGCCGCGACTTCATGGTGGGCTCGGTGGTCATTACCCACTACAACGGCCAGCATGCCGCCGACCAGTTTCGCCATCGCTTAGAGCGCATGGGCGTCCGCTCGTATATCCATTACCCCATCGACGGCTATCCCCACAACGTAGAGCTGATAGCCAGCGACGAGGGTTTCGGCAAGAACGACTACGTGGAGACCAGCCGCGAGCTGGTCATCGTTACCGCCCCCGGTCCCGGCAGCGGTAAGATGGCCACCTGTCTGAGCCAGCTCTATAATGAGAACAAGCGCGGCGTGCGCGCCGGCTACGCCAAGTTTGAGACCTTCCCCGTGTGGAGCCTGCCGCTGAAACATCCGGTGAACATAGCCTATGAGGCGGCCACCGCCGACCTGAACGATGTGAACATGATCGACCCCTTCCACCTGGAGGCCTACGGCAAGACGGCCATCAACTATAACCGTGACATTGAGATATTCCCCGTACTGAACGCCCTGTTTGAGGGTATCTATGGCGAGAATCCCTATAAGTCGCCCACCGACATGGGCGTCAACATGATTGGCTTCTGCATCAGCGACGACGAGGTGTGCTGCAACGCCTCGAAGGACGAAATCATACGCCGCTACTACACCGCCACTAACAAGCTGGCCGAGGGTGCCGACAACGAGAACGAGATTAAGAAAATACGCCTGCTGTTTAACCAGGCCAAGATTACCACCGCCTACCGCCGCACGACGACGGCCGCCTACGAGAAGAAGATAGAGAGCGGCCACACCGCCGCTGCCATCGAGCTGGAGGACGGCACGATTATCACTTCGAAGTCGAGCCCCCTGTTAGGGTGCAGCGCCGCCCTGCTGCTCAATGCCACCAAATACCTGGCAGGCATCGACCATGAGGCGAAGCTCATTCCGCAGAGCATGATAGAGCCTATACAGAAGACCAAGATCGACTATCTGGGCGGCAAGAACCCGCGCCTGCATACCGACGAGGTGCTGGTGGCGCTGAGCGTGCTGTCGGAGAACGACGAGCTGTGCCGCCGGGCCCTGGAGCAGCTGCCTAAGCTGCGCGACTGTCAGGTACACTCTACGGTGATGCTCTCCGAGGTTGACCGCAAAATCTTCAAGAAACTGGGCTGCGGACTCACCTGTGACCCCGTGAGGAAGAAGTAATCTCTCACCCCCCCACCCCCCACCTATCACCCATCACCTATCACCCATCACCCATCACCTATCACCCATCACCCACCACCCAGACCGTGCCATACCCTACACCTATTTATATTATAGAGGAGCGCCTGCTGCGGCGCAATCTGCAGCTCATCGCCGACGTCGCCCGCAAGGCCGACGTAGAAATCATCCTGGCCTTCAAGGCCTTTGCCCTGTGGAAAACCTTTCCTATCTTCAGGGAGTACATCAACTCTACTACGGCCAGTTCTCTGTCTGAGGCTCGTCTGGCATACGAGGAGTTCGGCCACAAGGCGCATACCTATTCGCCAGCCTATACCGACGGCGAGTTCGACGACATTGTCAACTGCTCCAGCCACCTCACCTTCAATTCGCTGTCGCAGTATGAGCGGCTGCACGGCAGGGTAGGGGGCAGGGCCTCCGTTGGCCTGCGTGTCAATCCCGAATACTCTGAGGTGGGCACCATGCTCTACAACCCCTGCGCCCCTGGCACCCGCTTCGGCGTGACTGCCGACAAGCTGCCTGCCCGTCTGCCCGCCGACGTCGAGGGCTTTCACTGCCACTGCCATTGCGAGAGCGGTGCCGATGTGCTGGAGCGTACGCTGGTGCATATAGAGCAGAAATTTGCACGGTGGTTTCCGCAGCTGAAGTGGCTCAACCTGGGCGGTGGCCACCTGATGACCCGTAAGGACTACGACGTGCCCCACCTTATTAATATATTAAAGGGACTGCACAGCCGCTACCCGTGGCTGAAGATTATCCTGGAACCCGGCAGCGCCTTTGCCTGGCAGACGGGACCGCTGGTGAGCCACGTGGTAGACGTGGTGGAGGACAAGGGCATCAAGACCGCTATCCTTGACGTCAGCTTCACCTGCCATATGCCCGACTGTCTGGAGATGCCCTATATGCCCGAGGTGCGCGGCGCACAGGAGGGGGAAGGTGAGAGATCCTACCGTCTCGGCGGCAACAGCTGTCTCAGCGGCGATTTCATGGGTATGTGGCAGTTTGACCACGAACTGGAGGTAGGCGAAGAGGTGATTTTCGAAGATATGATTCACTACACCACCGTCAAGACCAATACCTTCAACGGCATCACTCATCCTGCCATAGGCATGCTGCATTTGGACGGAACGTTGGAGATTTTACGACGGTTTGGCTACGAAGACTACAAAAATAGGATGGATTAGCAAATTTTTTAGAAAAAAACGGCGAAAAGTTTTGTCAGTTCCAAAAAAAGCATTACCTTTGCACCCGCAATCAAGAGAGATGCTCCTTACGGAAAGGAATTTACTGCGGAAATAGCTCAGTTGGTAGAGCACAACCTTGCCAAGGTTGGGGTCGCGGGT
>CAMHKU010000126.1 GCA_946185805.1 uncultured Prevotellaceae bacterium
GCTGAGGCATAAGTCTTTACCTTCGTTCGCAAAGACACTGACTGGACATCGGGCTAGAGCTCAGTGTCCAGCCTTTTCTTTATTGAAGATTGAAAATTGAAGATTGAAATATTATGAATATAAGTTATAAATGGCTGAAAGACTACGTCGACTTCGACCTGACGCCGCAGGAGGTTTGCGACGCGTTGACGTCGACGGGGCTGGAAGTTGACGACTTGGAAGAGGTGCAGAGCATCAAGGGCGGCTTGAAAGGCCTCTACGTAGGCCATGTGCTGACCTGCGAGCCCCATCCCAACAGCGACCATCTGCACGTGACCACCGTCGACCTGGGCAAGGGCGAGCCGAGCCAGATTGTGTGCGGTGCACCCAACGTGGCCGCCGGACAGAAAGTGATAGTTGCCGATTTGGGCTGCGTGCTCTACGATGGCGACAAGGAGTTTGTAATCAAGAAGTCGAAACTGCGCGGCGTGGAGTCGTGCGGCATGATTTGTGCTGAAGACGAGATTGGCATCGGCACCAGCCACGAGGGTATCATCGTGCTGCCCGAGGACGCTCCTGTAGGCCAGCCTGCCGCCGAATACTACCACCTGGAGAGCGACTGGCTCATTGAGATAGACATCACCGCCAACCGCGCCGACGCCCTGAGTCACTGGGGCGTGGCCCGCGACCTGTATGCCTGGCTGAAGCAAAATGGCTATGAGACGTCGCTGCACCGTCCGTCGGACGACGACTTCAAGGTTGACAACCACGACCTGCCTATAGATGTAGAGATTGTCAACAGCGAGGCCTGCCGTCGCTATGCCTGCGTGAGTATCACGGGCTGCGACGTGAAGGAGTCGCCGGAATGGCTGAAGACGCGACTGACCACCGTCGGCCTGCGACCCATAAATAATATTGTAGATATTACCAACTACATCATGTTTGCCTACGGCCAGCCGTTGCACTGCTTCGATGCCGACATGGTGACAGGCCACAAGATTGTTGTGAAGACCATGCCCGAGGGCACGCCTTTCCAGACGCTCGACGGCGTGGAGCACAAACTGTCGGAGCGCGACCTAGCCATCTGCAACTGCGAGGAGCCGATGTGTATTGCCGGCGTCTTCGGCGGCAAGGGCAGCGGCACGTATGAGACGACGAAGAACGTGGTGCTGGAGTCGGCCTATTTCCATCCTACGTGGATCCGTAAGTCGGCGCGCCGCCACGGCCTGAGCACTGATGCCTCGTTCCGCTTTGAGCGCGGCATCGACCCCAACGGCGTCATCTACGCCTTGAAGCAGGCCGCCGTCATGTGTCAGCAACTGGCCGGCGGCAAGGTGTCGATGGAGATTCGCGACGAGTATCCGCAGCCTATCGAGAATGCTAAAGTGTCGCTGCAATACGACTATGTGAAGTCGCTGATAGGTAAAGAGATACCGGAGAAGACCATTGAGAACATCTGCGAGTCGTTAGAGATGAAGGTGCTCTCCGAGGGTGCCGACGGCCTGCTGCTCGAGGTGCCTGCCTACCGTGTGGACGTGCAGCGCCCCTGCGACGTGGTGGAAGACATCCTGCGCATCTATGGTTACAACAATGTGGAGATTCCCACACAGCTGAAGTCGAGCCTTGTCATCAAGGGCGACGAAGACCGCAAGCATAAGCTGCAGAACCTGGTGTCGGAGCAGATGGTGGGCGAGGGCTTCAACGAGATTCTGAACAACTCGCTGACGAAGGCTGCGTATTATACACCCACCCCCAACCCCTCCCAAAGGGAGGGGAGTGAGAATACCTTAACCCGGGACAATCAGCAGCAGAGAAATGAAGCCTCCTCGGGGGCAGTAGGGGGGGCTTCTTTGGTCAGAATCATGAACCCCCTGTCGAGCGACCTCAACGTCATGCGCGCCACGCTGCTCTATGGCGGACTGGAGAGCATCGCCCACAATGCCAACCGTAAGAATCAGAACCTGAGGTTCTTTGAGTTTGGCAACGTCTATCAGTTCTCGGCCGACAAGCAGAACGACGACGACCCCATGCAGGCCTATAAGGAGCAGTACCACTTGGGGCTCTGGGTGACCGGTAAGCGCGTGGAGGGCTCTTGGGCACACCAGAACGAGGACGCCACGTTCTACGAGCTGAGCGCATACGTGGAGAACATTCTGCGCCGCATCGGCCTGAAGGCCGGCATGACCGTGCGCAAGAAGAGCGCCAACCCCGTCTTTGCTGCCGGTATCGCCATCGAGAACCGTGGCGGCAAGCTGCTCGCCGAGATGGGCGTGCTGTTGAAGAAGCTGCAGAAGCAGTTTGGCATCGGCAGCGAGGTGTACTATGCCGAGCTGAACTGGACGCTCCTGATGAAGGCTACAAAGAACGTTGAGGTGGGCTTCAGCGAGATACCCAAGTACCCGGCTGTGAGCCGCGACCTGGCACTACTCATCGACGAGAGCGTGGAGTTCCAGCAGATAGAGCAGATAGCCCGCCAGACGGAGAAAAAGCTGCTGAAGAAGGTGGAGCTGTTCGACGTCTACGAGGGCGACAAGCTGCCCGCAGGCAAGAAGTCGTATGCCGTGAACTTCATCCTCCAGGACGAAGAGAAAACCATGGGCGACAAACAGATTGACGCCATCATGCAGAAGCTGATAACCAACCTCAAGAAGCAGCTGGGCGCAGAACTGCGGTGATTGGACGATTGCATGATTGGACGATTGCACAATTGAACGATAGGATTAGTCCGGCAGAAATGTAAAATAGTCAAATAGTAAAATAGTAAAATCAAACAATGGGAAGAGCATTTGAATATCGTAAGGCTACAAAGCTGAAGAGATGGGGCCACATGGCCAAGACATTCACCAAGATTGGCAAGCAGATAGCCATTGCCGTGAAGGCGGGCGGTCCGGAGCCCGACATGAACCCGGCACTGCGCGCCTGCATTGCCAACGCCAAGCGCGAGAACATGCCCAAGGACAACATTGAGCGCGCCATCAAGAACGCCATGGGCAAGGACCATGCCGACTACAAGGAGGTGAACTACGAGGGCTATGGCCCCCACGGCATTGCCATCTTCGTGGAGACGCTGACCGACAACACCACGCGTACCGTGGGCGACGTGCGCTCAGTGTTCAACAAGTTTAACGGCAACCTGGGCACCCAGGGCTCTCTCAGCTTCCTCTTCGACCACAAGGCCGTGTTCACATTCAAGAAAAAGGACGGCCTGGATATGGACGAGATGATTCTGGACCTGATAGACTTCGGCGTTGACGACGAGTACGACGAGGACGAGGAAGAGGGCAGCATCACCATCTATGGCGACCCGTCGAGCTTCAGCGCCATCCAGAAGCACCTGGAAGAGAGTGGCTTCGAGGTGACGGGGGCCGAGTTTACCCGCATCCCTAACGACCTGAAGGACGTCACCCCCGAGCAGCGCGAAACCATCGACAAGATGATAGAAAAGCTCGAAGACTTCGACGACGTACAGACTGTCTACACCAACATGAAGCCCGAAGAGGCAGAAGAGTAATCGTTTTACCATAACCAATAAGAAAGCTAAGATATTAGCACTTTGTGCTAATTCTTAGCTTTTTTTTGTATTTATACTGTTTGTTTGCAAATTTTTTATTATCTTTGCAGGCAAATTCAGAGAAACAATTGTTATAACATTATACAAACTTTATGAATTTCACTTTGTTAATTACCGTCTTGCTGACGGCTGTAACATTGGTGGCAGGAGCTTACGTCGTAGCTAAGCTGATAGGACCTCGGTCCTACGCAACGGTGAAGGGTGAGCCCTATGAGAGTGGTATCCCCACGCGAGGCAGCTCGTGGCTGCCGGTGTCGGTGGGCTTCTACTTGTTTGCCATCTTGTTTCTCATGTTTGATGTGGAAACGGTGTTTCTGTATCCATGGGCAGTCGTGGTGAAGGACTTCGGTGTGATGGCCCTGCTGTCAATCGGGTTCTTCCTTGTAGTTTTAGTGCTGGGCTTGGCTTACGCCTGGCGGAAAGGAGCGTTGGAATGGAAATGAAACCCAAGATCAAGTCGATTCCCTACGAAGAGTGGAACGACAACGAGGGGCTGCAGAAGATTGTCGACGAGCTCCATGAGGGTGGCGTCAACGTGATTACGGGCTCCCTCGACAAGTTGATTAACTGGGGTCGTGCCAACTCGCTGTGGTCGCTCACCTTTGCCACCTCATGCTGCGGTATTGAGTTCATGGCCTGTGGCTGCTCGCGCTACGACTTTGCGCGCTTCGGCTTTGAGGTGACACGTAACTCCCCCCGTCAGGCCGACCTCATCATGTGTGCCGGCACCATCACCCACAAAATGGCCCCGGCCCTGAAGCGTCTCTACGACCAGATGGCCGAGCCTAAGTATGTGGTGGCCGTCGGCGGCTGCGCCATCAGTGGCGGACCGTTTAAGTCGAGTTATCATGTGGTGAAGGGCATCGAGGAGATTGTGCCTGTCGATGTGTTCGTGCCCGGCTGTCCGCCGCGCCCTGAGGCTATCATGTATGGCATGATGCAGCTGCAGCGTAAGGTGAAGGTCGAGAAGTTCTTCGGCGGTGCCAACCACAAACAGACGGCCGAGGAGAAGGCTCTGGGCGTGTCGAACGAGGAACTGACGTTCCGCGAGAAACTCGGCGACCATAGAAGAGAGCCCATCGTGGTGACCGACGTGCCCGAGGACTTTGTCAATGAACTTAAAGCTAACACCCAACAGCCAACACCCAACAGCCAAGGAAAGGAGGAGAACGCATGAAACTGGAATTTTTGACATTCGATTTCGATAAGTTTGCCTCTGAGATGGCAAAACTGAAAGAGCAGAAAGGCTTCGACTACCTTGTGACTATCGTCGGCGAGGACTTTGGCAAGGACGAGGGGCTCGGCTGCATCTATATTCTTGAGAATACAGCAACACATGAGCGCTGCTCGGTTAAGATGCTGGCTAAGAGCCAGGTATGTGGCGACGGCATCGCCTCCAACGGCACCGGCGACACTGACGGAGAGCTGTTGGCCTACCTGCCTACGGTGAGCCATATCTGGCGCGTGGCCGACCTGCTGGAGCGCGAGGTCTTCGACTTCTACGGCATCGTCTTCCTGGGGCATCCCGACATGCGCCGCCTGTTCCTGCGCACAGATTTCAAGGGCTACCCCTTCCGCAAGGACTGGCAGTTTAACGACAAATATACCCTTGAGGACGATGTGGAGCCCGACTACGGCTTGGAGTACTTCCTGGACAAGGACGGCAACCTGCAGTCGAAGCAGAACAAGCTCTTCACCCAGGACGACTACGTGATCAACATTGGTCCGCAGCACCCTGCCACCCACGGCGTGCTACGCCTACAGACCGTGCTCGACGGTGAGACCGTGAAGCGCATCTATCCCCACTTTGGCTATATCCACCGCGGTATAGAGAAGATGTGGGAGGGTATGACCTACCCCCAAACGCTTGCTTTAACCGATCGTCTTAACTATCTGGGTGCCATGCAGCACCGTCATGCGCTGGTGGGCGTCATCGAAGAGGCTATGGGCGTAGAGTTGACCGACCGCATCAAGTACATCCGTACCATCATGGACGAGCTGCAGCGTCTGGACAGTCACCTGCTGTTCACCTCGTGCGTGGCTCAGGACTTAGGTGCACTGACGGCCTTCCTCTATGGCATGCGCGACCGTGAGCACGTACTGAACTGCATGGAGGAGACTACCGGCGGACGACTCATCCAGAACTATTATAGAATAGGTGGCCTGCAGGACGACATAGACCCCAACTTTGTGAGCAACGTCAAGGCTCTGGTGAAGTATCTGCGCCCGATGATTCAGGAGTATATGGATGTGTTCGGCGACAACATCATCACCCACAACCGCTTGGAGCAGTGCGGCCCGATGTCGCTGAGTGACTGTATCTCGTATGCCGTCACCGGTCCCGCCGGCCGTGCCTCGGGATGGAAGAACGACGTGCGCAAGAACCACCCCTACGACCTCTACGACAAGGTGGAGT
>CAMHKU010000127.1 GCA_946185805.1 uncultured Prevotellaceae bacterium
CGTCGAAGATTTTCTCGTCGATGCGTCCGTCGTCTTCGAGCATGAAGGCGTCGTAGGGGTTGGCCACGATGAGCACGTTGAAGATGCGGCGCGTCATCAGGTTGACAAACGACACGTCCTTCAGGTAGAATTTGTTCCACATGCCCGAGTCGTTCGACTCGCCTGTTCTGAGCTTTGCTCCGGAGTCTTCCGACTCGCCTGACCGCCTGTCGTGCGGTATGCTGTTGTTTCCGTCTGTCATGTGCAGCTATAGTTTTAGGCTGCAAAGTTACTACTTTTATTTGAATTACCCGATGGGTGGCGGCAAAAAAATGCTCCGAGCAAGCGTTGCGCCTGTCCGGAGCATTGTGTGTGGGGACTTCGAGCGGTTATGTGGCCTGCTCCATGTCGTGATTACTTCACCATCACCTTCTTGCCGCCAATGATGTTAAGACCCTTGGCGGGAGCGTCCAGACGCTGGCCGGCGAGGTTGAAAATCATGGCCTTGGCGCCCTCGACCTTGGCGGTGCTGATGCCGGTGGCAACAACATCAACAGCCGTGGTCTTGTAAGGCTTCTCGGCGGTGAAGGCGTTGAGCTCGGCGTTGGTCATCTCGCAGTAGATACCCGTCTGCGACTTCAGGAAGGTGAACACGCCGTCGGCTACGGTGTAGTCGGTGCCCTCAGCGAGTGCGGTGCCGTCGGCAGCTTTCCAAGTGAAGACGGTAGCCGTCTCACCCAGCTTAGCCTGAGCCGAGAGGTCTACCTTACCACCATCGGCAGCGATAGTCAGCGGAGCCTGAGCCTCAGCCTTGGTGAAGGTGGTGGCGTAGGTCAGCGTCTTAGCCATGCTCTTGAGGTCATAGAGCTGTGCCAGCGTGAAGGCGTTGCCGTCGGCCCAGAACTGTGACACCTTTGCAGGTAACTTCACCTCTGTCAGGTCGTTGTCACGGGCGCGCAGATAGGTACCCGAACAGTCAGCAAACTGCATCAGGTCGAGGCTCGTCAGCTTGTTGCCGCCGACGTTGATGGTGTGCTTGGTAGCGGTGTTGGCACCGAAGATGACGCTTGTCAGCTGGTTGTTGAGCACGGTGACAGTCTTGGCAACAGGGTTGCTGCTCAGATCGAGAGTCGTCAGCTGGTTGCCGCTGGCCACGATATTCGTCAGCTTGGTATTCTTGCTTAGGTCGAGGGCTGTGAGCACGCCGTTGTTCTTACCATTGCTGATGTCGAGCTTCGTCAGGGCTGTGAGGGCCGAGAGGTCGATGGTGGTGAAATCGTTCACACCGATATTCAGCGATGTCAGGGCCGTGAGGGCTGAGAGGTCAACGCTCTTCAGGTTGTTCTGGTGAATGTCAAGCTCTGTCAGCGTGGCAGCTACGCCGCTGAGGTCGATGCTGGTAATACCGCCGCTGATGGTGGTAGCGTCGGTATCATACTTGGTAAACGACTGGAAGTAGATGATGCCCTCGCCATAGACCTTCACAGTGCCGGCGGGCGTGCCGGTGAACTCCAGGCTGTTGTCCCAGCCGTCGTAGGCACCGGCGGCCTCCATCTCTACGGGTTTGCCGTCACCCCAGTCCACGCTCACCTTGCCGGCGGCGTTCAGACCAACGGTGATGGAGCGCTCCTTAGCACCGGCCTCGAAGGTGATGGCGGGCTTGGCCTCGTCGCTACCGCCGCCAGCGCGTGTGATGACCAGCTTGGTGATAAAGAGATTGGTGCCACTCTGCGAGCGGGTCAGGGTGATAGTCTTGCTGCCGGCGGCCTCAGCAGTCACCGTAGTAATCTTTGTCGTAGGAGCATTGCCAAAAGCGGGGTCGATGTTCGACTCATCAGAGAACACCTCGCCCTCAATAGCTGCGCCGTTCTCAAAAAGGATGTAGGCGCTGGCCTTCTTCGACTCATTCTTGTTGATGTAGGCCGTGAAGGCAATCTCGTCGCCCTCGGCAACGGCCTGGTCCAGTGTGATGACCATCTTGCTGGCATTGTTGCTGGCTTCGGTATCGTTCAAATTGGCTTTCTTGCCATTGAGGCACATGGTGTAATAGTCACCATTCTTGTAGTTCAGGCGGCTGGCATCGCCGGCACCGTTTACCCAGGCAGCAGTGCCGCCGGTTTCTGTGGCACCGTCGGCACCACCCTCCCACGAGTAAATCGTAGTCTGAGCCTGCATGCCGAGCACGGCGCACAGCAACAGGGTCATCATTGAAAGTAATTTTCTCTTCATAAGCGTTTAATTATTAATGTAGTTATTAAAAATGGTGTGCAAAGTTACGAAAAAATAAGGAATAGCCAATAGTTTTACATTTTTTTTCGTAATTTTGCACACAAGAAGGATTACACATGACGATTATGAGAGCCTGTCTGACGATAGTTTTATGCATGGTTTCGCTGACGGTCGCCGCACAAGGGGGACGGCCGTGGGAACAGCTGCTGGCAGAGACGCTGACGGCCGAAGACATGGAAACGGAGGAGTGGGAGGATACCTACGACTTGCTCTGTGCTCTGGAGGAAGAGCCTCTGAACCTCAACGCCGCCACCCGTGAGGAGCTGGAGCTGTTGCCATTCCTCTCGGCGCTGCAGGTGGAGGGTGTCATGGAGTATCGTTACCGCTACGGCGCGCTGAAGTCGATGAATGAGCTGAGGATGGTCAAGGCGCTTAGCCACACGCAGATAGAACTGCTAAGATATTTCGTCTACATAGAGGAAGAGCGCAGCGAAGAACATTTCCCACGCCTTGACACCATGCTGAGATATGGTAGTCACGAGGTGATGGCAAACGCTCGCGTACCTTTTTATAAACGAAAAGGCGACGACAACGGCTATGCCGGTTATCCCCTGCGCCACTGGCTGCGTTATCAGTTCAGCTATAAGGACTATGTCAAGGCGGGCATCGTGGGTTCACAAGACGCCGGTGAACCCTTCTTCGCAGGCAAGAACCCGGCGGGCTACGATTTCTATGCCTATTACCTGCAGGTGAAACGCTTGGGGCCGGTGGAAAACGCTGTCGCAGGTATGTACAAAGTGTCGGCGGGCATGGGACTGGTGCTCAACAACAGTTTCGGCATGGGCAAACTGGCCACACTGCAGCAGTTGGGACGTAACACCAACACCATACGGCCACACTCCTCACGCTCGCAGACAGGCTATTTCCGAGGGGCTGCCGTCACCCTGCGGCTGTCAAAACCGTGGCGCCTGACGACCTTTGTCAGCCACCGCCCTTTGGACGCTACGCTCAATGATGATGGCACCATACGCACCATCGTTACCGACGGCTATCACCGCACACCCGCTGAACTGGACAAGAAGCATAACAGCCATGCCATAGACGCCGGCACCCATATAGCATGGCGACAGCGGGGCTTTCACGCCGGGGCTACGGCCGTCTATACCCACCTGAGCCGCTCGCTACAACCGCAGACCTCAACTTTGTATCGCCGCCACTACCCTCAGGGCAACGATTTCGTCAACGTCAGTGCCGACTATGGATACCTGAACCACTGGGTCAACATCAGCGGCGAGACGGCCGTCAACCGTCAGGGGGCACTGGCAACCATCAACAGCGTCAGTATACAGGCTACGGGAACACTGAGCATCATGGCCATGCAGCGCTTTTACAGCTACCGCTATACGTCGCTCTATGCCCGCTCGATGAGCGAGGGCGGAAGGGTGCAAAACGAGAGTGCCGCTTATCTGGGAGCTACATGGCAGCCGTCGCCGCGGCTGAAGCTGCAGGCATACAGTGACTATGCGTACTTCGCCTGGCCGCGATATCAGGTGTCGCAATCGTCGTGGGCGTGGGACAACCTCATGGCCCTCACCTATAATCTCAAACACTGGACGCTTACAGGGCGCTACC
Source organism: uncultured Prevotellaceae bacterium (assembly GCA_946185805.1). GTDB lineage: Bacteria > Bacteroidota > Bacteroidia > Bacteroidales > Bacteroidaceae > Prevotella. The sequence goes on from CAMHKU010000127.1 coordinate 3,841, forward strand.
GCCTCCATCTGAAGCAGCGCGACGATGATGTGAAGCAAGCACTCGTTACCAACGCTGAGCATCGCGGGCGCCTGGCGCTCACATGGCAATGCGGCAACGTGGCCAATACCCTGCAGACAGACGGCGTTTATACCAGTGACGCTCACCACGGCTATATGGTCAGCGATGTCGCTACACTGCAGTGGCGACGGTTGAAGACCGGTGTCGGAGCAGGGCTTTTTGATACCGACGGCTACGACGCCCGGCTCTATGTCTATGAGCGCAGCCCACGCTACAACTTCTCGTTTCCCGCTTTCTACGGACAGGGACTGCGACTGCATCTTATGGCCCAAGGCGTCGTCAGCCGACGGCTGACGATAACGGGCAAAATGGGGTTCACCCATTACTTTGACCGCGCCACCATCGGAAGCGGGCTGCAGGAAATCAACAGTGCGTCGCAGACGGACCTCGACCTGCAACTGCGCTACAAGTTATAACTCAATCTATGGCTCTATGAATCGTCTCAACAGTATAGCAGTATGGGTGCGCCGGATGTTCCACAGCCGTGGGGTTGGCATACAGTCGCCCACCGACTACTGGCTGGTACGATATGTCATCAACGAGCACTGGCCTTACTACCAGTATGCTGCGCTGAGTGACGGCGATGACTGGCTGAGGCGGAAACTGGGACGGCTATATTTCAGAATAGCCAACTGGCGACAGCCACAGGTCATCACCGCCAACGACTACCACGACTACTTCCATGCCGGATGCCGAAAGGCGGTATTTGGCGAAGGGAATGAACTGATGTTACTGACAGTTGATACTCCACAGAGGCAAGCTCGGCTAGAACATTTCCTCAGCACTGCTAACGAACGGTCGGTATTGATAGTTGAAGGGATATGGAAGGATCAGAAAGCGTGGCAACAGATGGCTGCCGACAAGCGCCTCACCATCACCTTCGACCTGTACTACTGTGGTTTGGCATTCTTTGACAAGAAACGTACAAAACATCATTATATCATCAACTTTTAATCAGCTATGAAGATAACGAAAGTTTACACCCGCACGGGCGACAAGGGTACGACAAGCCTTGTCGGGGGCGTGCGTATCAAGAAAAGCAGCGTACGCCTGGAGGCCTACGGCACTGTCGACGAACTGAGCGCCCACCTCGGGATGCTTGTGGCCATGATGCCCGATAGTGCTGACCGCGACAGTATAGTACGCATACAAAACAACCTGTTTAACGTCTGCACACACTTGGCTACCGACCAGAGTCAGACACCACTCTATCCTTCGGCACATCTCGCCGAGGGCGAAGTAGACTTTCTTGAGAAGGAGGTTGACCGCATGATGGCCTTGCTGCCCGAGCGCCAGGGGTTTGTCCTCCCTGGCGGCACGATGGCTGCTGCTCAGGCACATGTGGCGCGTACCGTCTGCCGGCGGGCAGAACGGCGTATCGCCTCGCTCGCAGAGGAGGCACAGGTAGGCGACGACATACAGAAGTATATTAACAGACTGAGTGATTATCTGTTTGTTTTGGCAAAAATAATAAATTTTAACAGCGGCAAAGCAGAAATATTATGGCAAAATGCTTGCAAGTAAGAAAAAAATGATTACTTTTGCGGCAAAATACAGACCTACGTCTGCAAACACAAAATCTGTAAATAGAAAATAGTAAATAGTAAATCCGTAAATTGTAAATTGTAAATCTGTAAATTGTAAATTGTAAATCTGTAAATAGTAAATCAAATTATGTATTGGACACTAGAATTAGCATCAAAATTGGAAGACGCTCCCTGGCCCGCCACCAAGGATGAACTCATCGACTATGCCATTCGTTCCGGTGCTCCCCTCGAGGTGCTTGAAAACCTTCAGGAGATAGAAGACGAAGGCGATGTATACGAAAGCATTGAGGACATCTGGCCTGACTATCCTACAAAAGAAGACTTCCTATTCAACGAGGATGAGTATTA
>CAMHKU010000128.1 GCA_946185805.1 uncultured Prevotellaceae bacterium
ACTCGCTTCTTGTACTACTTGTCTGTTATGGAAATCTTTCAAAGAACTCTTTCTTTCGTCGCTCAACAGGAGCGTTTCCTGTTTTGCGGGTGCAAAGGTACGACTATTTTCTCAACCGCCAAAACTTTTTGGCCTTTTTTTTCGTTTTTAAACCACAAAAAAACATCCTCTTAACTTGCGTCAAGAGGATGTACCGCTTACACATAATAAAATAATTATAATGCAACCTTTTCGCTATTTACTCCTTTGGAGCCTGGCCAATGAGATCCATAAACTCGTCGAGTTTCGGGGTGATAATAATCTGGGTACGGCGATTGCGCTGCTTGCCCAAGTCGGTGCCGTTGTCGGCAATGGGATTGTACTCACCGCGGCCTCCGGCAGTGAGGCGCTTCGGGTCTACGCCATACTGCGTCTGCAGGGCCTGTACCACAGACGAGGCACGCAGGCAGGAAAGGTCCCAGTTGTTGCGGATATTGGTCTTGGAAATGGGCACATTGTCGGTATTACCTTCTATGAGCACATCGTAGTCCTTGTAGTCCTTGATAATCTTGGCAATCTTCGAGAGCGTCTCGGCGGCTCGGTCGTTGATCTCGTAAGAGCCGCTCTTATAGAGCATGTTGTCGGCCAGCGAGATATAAACCACGCCCTTGAGCACCTGCACGTCGACCTCCTTCAGCTCTTCCTTCGAGAGCGAGCGGGTGAGGTTGTTCTGCAAGACGAGGTTCAAGGAGTCGCTCTTCGACTTCACCTCCACCAAATGACGGATGTACTGGTTAGACTCGTTAATCTGGTCTACGAGCTTCTCGATGGAGATATTGTTCTGCGAGGCATTGTTCAAGCTCTTGTCAAGAGTTTTCTGCAGGGCTTCGTATGCACTTTTCTGCTCTGCGAGAGCCTGTTTCTGGGCAGCGAGCTGTTCCTCCAGGCTTGCCACACGTGCATTCTTGGCGGCCAAGTCCTCCTTAGTGGTCTGCAGGCTGGCCGTCAGCGACTTATTTTCTGTCTGGCAGTTAGCCAGTTCCTTTTTACTGGCGCAGCTGGCGAAGAGTACACCGGCCACAGCCATCATCACGAAAACATTCTTCTTCATAAATTATTGCATGTTAATTAATAATACCTTACAAGCACGACTTGTCGTACCCTGTTTGCGGCTGCAAATTTAGTGATTAGACGGGCAAATAGAAAGAAATGTTTAATTCTTTGTATTTATTTAACCTCTCCTAACGTAAAAGGCGTTAAAGGGTTTGTGCCTTAGAAATAGACGGCTGCCGAGAGGTTCCATGTTTTCGCCTTCGACTCATCAGAGTAGGTAGCCTTATCTGTGATGTCGCTGATGGCCTGGCGGAACGAGGCTTCGCCGGTCTTACCCAAGGCAATGTTGTAGGCAAAGCCCACCTCCAGATGCTTGGTCAGGAACACGCCGCCGCCGAGGTTGACGCTGAAGACCGCTTTCTTCAGTTGGAAGGTGCTGGTGATGGTCTCGCTATCAAAGAGGACAAAGTGATCGTCACCAACGTTAAATCCAAACTGCGGCCCGGCGGCCAGATAGATGCCCAGGAGGTCGGTAACGCCGAAGTTCAGCCGCAGGTTGGCCGGCACGACAATGCTTTTCTGCCTGACGACGCTGCCATTAAGCTTGGTCTCTCGCTGTTCGTAAAAAGCCGAAACATCAAAGCCCACCAGAGTAATAGGAAGGCTTATCCTGAGAGACGGTCCGAAAAACCATCCACACCGATACTTAGCATCAAGCAAATCGCTGCTGAGGTTCAAATCAGTAAGATTAGCCCCTCCCTTCAGTCCGAGACTAAGTCCTTGCCCCCGCGTTGGCAGTACGATTAAAAACAGTACTGCCAGCAGCATGAAGAGCCGTTTTTCTATGGTCTTTGTCATAATCGTTAAACTTCTTGTGTGCAAAGGTAAGCAAATATTTTGGAATTTCCTCTTTTTTTCGTAACTTTGCCCACAAAATTTAAGAAATGAAAAAAATATTGTTACTTACCTGCTGCATGCTATGGCAATTTGCCATGGCTCAGGTATTAGAGAAAGGCGTATCGAAAGAGCTTGCCCAGCAACGCGCTGAGACCATTTCCGACGTCAGTTACAACCTGACTTTCAACGTTCCTGCCGACGCCAAGACGCCTGTGACCGGTACGGTTTCTATCACTTATGTCTTGAAAGAGCCCGTTGATGTAGTGCTCGACTTCCAAGGTGAGTTTGACGGCACATGCCGTATCAACGGCAAGAAGCGCAAGGTAGAATATGAGAATGAGCACATCGTGATGCCCATGAACCGCATGAAGGAGGGTTTCAATACTGTTGAGCTGGATTTCGTCAGCCTGAATACTGCCCTCAACCGCCACGACAACTATCTTTACACCCTTTTTGTTCCCGACCACGCTCGTTCATGCTTCCCCTGTTTCGACCAGCCAGACATGCGCGCCAGATTCTACACTGAAATCAATGCGCCTGAAGGTTGGAAGACGATGACCAGCGACGGTGCCAACGCCATACCGACCTACCTCTACTCCTTCGTGGCTGGTGATTTCTTTGAGAAGACCAAGAGCGACGGTCCCTACCCCATGCGAGCCCTCTACTTGGAGACCGACGAAACCAAGACCGCCCAACTGGACCGCATCTTTGAAGAGGCCGGCCAGGCGCTGCAGTGGATGGAGAACTATACCACTCTGCGCTGCCCGTTCAAGGAGTACGGCATGGTCATTCTGCCCGGCTATCAGTTTGCCGGTATGGAGCACCCGGGCGCCATCCAGCTCAGCGACCGTCGCCTGTTTCTCGGCGTCAATCCCTCACAGGACGAACTGCTAAGGCGCACCGAACTGATAGCCCACGAGACGGCTCATCTGTGGTTTGGCGATATGGTGTCACTGAAATGGTTTGAGGATGTCTGGGCCAAAGAGGTGTTTGCCAACTTCATGGCGGCTAAAATTACGCGGCGCCAGTTTTCCAAGGTCGACCACGACCTGAACTTCCTGAAGACCTATCAGGCGCAGGCTATCGCCATCGACCGCACCGAGGGCACCCACGCCATAGCCCAGTCGCTGAAGAACCAGAACGAGGCGGCCATGCTCTACGACAACATCATCTACGACAAAGCGCCGGTGATGATGCGCGTGCTGGAGCGCATGATGGGGCCTAACATCCTACAGACGGGATTGCAGAAATACCTGCGCCAGTACTATTTCAACAACGCTTCATGGGACGACCTGATAACCATTCTCGACCAGGAGGCTCCCCACGCTGGCGTGCGCCAGATGAGCGAGGTGTGGGTCAAGCAGAAGGGCATGCCCACCATTCATACTTCATATAAGGACGGCAAGCTCATAGTCACCCAAAACGACCCCTACGGTCGCGGTCTCTGCTGGCGGCAGAAATTCGACGTCCGCGTTATCAACGACTTTGAGGGCAGCCGCACCATCACCGTCGACATGCAGCAGCCCGTGATGACCTTCAAGCTGCCCTTCGCTCCGCACTATATCATTCCCAACTACCACGGCGACGGCTATGGACGCTTCACCCTCGACCCGGAATATACCAAGAAACTGCCCCTGCGCCTCATCGTCACCCGCGACGACCTGCAGCGCTACGCCCTGCTGCTGACACTCTACGACAACTACCTCATGGGCCGCATACCCGCCAGCTACTTCGGCGAGCTCTACCGCAACATGACCAAGGAGAAGAACCCGCTGATCATGCAGACCTGCGTAGACCACATGATGCAGATAGCCTTCGACCGCGCCACGGCCAGTGAGCGCCACACCCTGGAGCAGTGCATCATGGACATCCTCGGCGAGAACCACCGCAGCGAGTGCCGCCGCGCCGTCATCCGCAAGATGGCACGCCAGGCCACAGCTCCCGAGGTGCTCAGCCAGATACGGAAGATATGGCAGTCGCACAGCGACCCGCTCTTCGACGACCACGACTACATGGCCATGGCCTACCGTCTGGCCATTATGCACCCTGGCGAGTGGCAGCAGATACTGAGCACCGAACGCGCGCGCCTCGGCAGCGACCTGCTACGTCAGGAGTTTGACTACGTCAGCCGAGGCTGTACCCCCAATGCCTCGGAGCGCCAACAGCTGTTCAGCGACCTGCTGAAGGCCGAGAACCGCCGGCACGAACCGTGGGCTCTTGCGCTGCTGAGCCTACTCAATGCCGACGTGCGCGAGCCTGAGAGCAACCGCTACATCACCGCCAGCCTCGACGCACTGGAGCAACTGCAACAGACGAGCGACATCTTCTTCACCAGCAACTGGCTGCACACGCTGCTCGCCCCGCACAAGAGCAGCGACGCCCGCCAGCAGGTGGAGCGCTTCCTGCAGCAGCATGCCGACTTCCGTCCGCAGCTGCGCAACAAGATTCTGGAGGCCGCCTGGCCGCTGATGAACCGCCAACGGCAGTGATAATTACTATTTAACTTAGCAAACAAAACTTTTACGCATTATGATACTTTTTTTCAAGACCCCACAGCAGAGCGTGATAGCCACCGAGACGGACCATCAGCTCACCCGCGAAGAAGTAAACGAACTGTGCTGGCTCTATGGCGAGGCAGCACTCATTGATGGCGACAGCCTCAACGGCTACTACGTAGGCCCGCGCCGCGAAATGGTCACCCCTTGGTCGACCAACGCTGTAGAGATTACCCAGAACATGGGAATCTCAGGCATCAGCCGCATAGAGGAATACTTCCCCGTCAGCAGCAAGGATGCCGACCACGACCCCATGCTGCAGCGCATGTACAACGGGCTGAACCAAGACATCTTTACCATCAACATCAAGCCGGAGCCCATCAAGCATGTGGAGAACCTCGAGGAGTATAACGAGCAGGAGGGACTGGCTCTCTCGCCCGAGGAGATAGAATACCTGCACGGCCTGGAGAAGCAGAACGGACGCCCGCTGACCGACTCCGAAATCTTCGGCTTTGCGCAGATTAATTCCGAGCACTGCCGCCACAAGATTTTCGGCGGCACCTTCATCATCGACGGCAAGGAGATGGAGTCGAGCCTCTTCCAGATGATCAAGAAGACCACGCAGGAAAACCCCAACAAGATTCTCTCGGCCTATAAGGACAATGTGGCCTTCGCCCAAGGTCCCGTCGTCGAGCAGTTTGCACCGAAGGACCAGTCTACCAGCGACTACTTCCAGGTGAAGGAGATTGAGAGCGTCATCTCGCTGAAGGCCGAGACCCACAACTTCCCCACCACCGTGGAGCCCTTCAACGGTGCCGCCACGGGCACCGGCGGCGAAATCCGCGACCGCATGGGCGGCGGCGTAGGCTCATGGCCCATCGCCGGCACTGCCGTGTACATGACGGCCTACCCACGTTTAAGTGAAGAGTTAAAAGAGGAAAGGGACTGGGAGAACATCCTGCCCGTGCGACAGTGGCTGTATCAAACGCCGCAGCAGATACTGACCAAGGCCTCCAACGGCGCCTCCGACTTCGGCAACAAGTTTGGCCAGCCGCTCATCTGCGGCTCAGTGCTGACCTTCGAGCACCAGGAGGGAAAAGAGAAATACGCCTACGACAAGGTGATCATGCTCGCCGGCGGCGTGGGCTACGGCACCAAGCGCGACTGTCTGAAGAAAGAGCCGCAAAAGGGCAACAAGATTGTTGTCGTCGGTGGCGACAACTACCGCATCGGCCTCGGCGGCGGCTCCGT
>CAMHKU010000129.1 GCA_946185805.1 uncultured Prevotellaceae bacterium
GTTTTTACCCTATATGGTCTGCCGCAAACATTTATTTTTGCGGCAGATTTCTTTTAATAGACAGTTCATCGTTCATTTTTAAAATTTTATATTTTATCATTCACTATTTAAACACTAACAGTATGAGAAAGAGATTACTAATGCAATTGATGGCAGTGATGGCTGCCATTGGCGTGTACGCTCAGGGAGAGTACTTCTATACGCACACCGCCAAGTACGTCACTACTGACGTGAACCAAGTGAGCAACAGCAGTTTCGACGGCCTCGACGGTTGGCAGAACGAGCTGGGGCAGGCAGTGATGAGCCAGTTTTGGATCTTGGAGAACGGTGCTGCCCCTACTGGCGGCAATGCCTTGATTAGCACTGGCGACGATGCTGCCGACGGAGGTGCCTTGATATACAAGGTATCCAACCTGACTGAAGGCACCTACGGCGTGACGTTCTGGGTGAAGGCCGAGACGGGCTTCACTACCAGCATCACCGACGGCGCGGCCAACTACATCGACGTGTTTGTCAGCAAGACCGGTGACGTGACCAAGACAACCGGCGACAAGCAGGTAGCCCAGGTAGAAATCATTGGCTCGGAGTGGCAGCAAGTGGGCTATCGGTTCGATGCTGAGGATGGCGACGCCGTCATCATCCGCGTGGCAAAGCTGGCTGCCGGCACGATGTTTGCAGGGCTGTCGGTAAACAGCGTGATGGAGGTGTTCGACACCCGCATCGCCGACCGTATGTTGGCATATGCCGACCGGCTGCTGGCCGACGAGAACCTGCCCAACGGCCGCGACGACTTACGCGAGTGGATTGAGAACGACTTCAAGGCTGCTCTGGCCATTGAGGAGCTTCGCAACAGCAAGGACGACATGCAGGGCTTCGTCGATGCTTTCAACGACGAGTACCTACCTGCCTTCCTGGGGGCCAACGGCGCGAACCTCATGCCAGCCTACCTGCAGGACTGGACCGACTGGGGTAAAATCAACTATAACAGTCTTGGCACGAAGGACAACTGGACCTTTGAAGGCGGGCGATGGGGATTCACCGGCAACCAGGAATATCTGGAGTTTGCCGAAGGCGACGGGTACATTGCCTCTGCGGGTATTCAGGTGTCACAGAATGCCTTGAACGTAGGCGTACGCACACGAGCTGAAAAGCTCGACAATCTGCCCTTTGGCAAATACTTCTTCTCCATTGAGGTTCAGGCCGTGGCAGCCTCCAACCGTGCCAATCCCTACGGAGCCGACCACAGTGTGGTCATTGCAGAGCCTTGGTTCTTCTTCGGTGAAGAGCAGACCGTACTGCCCGACACGCTGAATGGCTACTATTGGAAGACACTCTACGCCATAGGCGAACTCAAGGAGGGGCAGGAGAAAGTCATCGGTTTCCACTTCCCCGTCCTTGACCACAAGAAGGGCGGACGCTACAGTCTGCGCAACCCCAAGGTATATCTCTTGGGCGAGAGTGAGGAAGATGTAAATTTCAAGACTCAGAAGGAGGCCTTCACCGTGCAGCAATACAATCTGAGCAAGCGCCTCACAGAATACCCCGTGGAGCTGAACATCACCGACTATCCTTGGGAACAGGACTCGCTGGCCCGTGCCATAGCCACAGCACAGCCTGTCTACGATGCCTCACTGCTGATTATCGACGCTGAAGGCAATGTGCTCAACAAGCAGGAAGTGACCGAGGAGAACACTCAGCTACTGCTTGACCAGGTGAACGCACTGGGTCGCGCCCGTAGCTTCGTCATCAGCCAGAACGCTCCCATAGCTTCACTGCGTGAGGCTGTCGCCGCTGCCATGGAGAGGCTGACCAACGAGGCCTACGCTCACGCTGCCGCCGACAAACGTTCTAGGCTGGAGGATGCCGTCAGCTACGGCCAGCAACTGCTCGACAACATCAGTTCTGAGAACCAGGGCGACACCTTCAACGCGGCCACCAGCGACCTTCTCGCAGCCAAGGGGGAGTTTGAGGCTACGGCAGCCAGCCGAGCCTACCCCACCGACATACTGATCAAGAACGCCGACTTCTCTGACTTCAGCAACAACTCAAACATCACCTCAGCAGGAACCACAAAGGACTGGAACTGGGCGATGGCCGCGTCGACAAACCGCTGGGAGATACGCGACAACGAGACGCTGTCGAAGGGTCACGGTGCCACCGTATGGCGCGGTACCACTGTCGCACTGGACGGCAAGGCACAGCAAACCGTCAAACTGACCTACGAAGGACTCTACGAATACCGTGCCGAGGCATATATCTCTGAGGAGCGCGTCAACGAGTTGGTGGCAGCAGCACAAGTACTGGATGGCGACACTATCTTCACGCCCAACATCCGCCTCTTCTTCGGTGAGGACGGTCTGGCAGACTCTATCACCATCTCTAAGTGGTATAACGGTGTCAAGAACGACGGAACCTACTTCACACGCGAATCCAACGGCACGAAATACGGAGGCATAGTCTACGCTACCTACTCTGTATTCTTCAAGAAGACAGGCACGGCTCCGGTAGTCGCTGAGTTTGGCTTAGAGGCAAGAGACAACGGCGCTACCGCAGGTGCCAATGGTTTCGGATTTGGCAACAATAGAATCTACTATCTCGGCGACGAGGCTCAGTATCTCACTGACACCAAGGCCGACGTGGCCAAGGCTGTGGCTGCTGCCAGGATCACACTGGCCAGCGTGCCCGCCAACTACCTGACGGTGAAGCTGCAACGCTACGTTGACAATGCCGAGAAGGCAGAGACGGCCAAGGAACTGCAGAATGCCCTCTTCGGCATTCAGGAGATAACGTCGCGTCTGGCAGCAATGACCAATTCTGTGGGGGGTATCTTCGCCGATGATCCTAAGGCTTCTCGAAAAGCCGACGGCGTCTATACGCTTCAGGGCGTGAAGCTGGCTGACAGTGCCGACCATCTGAAGGCAGGACTCTACATTGTCAATGGAAAGAAAATACTAGTAAAATAATTCAAGAAAGGCTTTATGAATAATCGACTGACGTTGTTGACGGTTTTTGCAGTGTTGTTCACTGTAGTGGTTCTGGCTCAAGAGCAAATGGAACGGCTCAGCCGTGGTGTGGTAGCCATCAAGAATGGAAACAACACCTTTGTGAGCTGGCGCGTGCTCGGCACCGACAGCGAGAATGTGACCTTCGACCTGTTGCGCGACGGCAAGGTCGTGAAGAGCAACCTGGCCGTCAGCAACGTCAGCACCACAGGCGGCACTGACGACAGCCAGTATCAGGTGGTGGTGAAGGAGAATGGTGAGGCCATCAAGACTTCTGCCGCCGTGACGCGATGGGGTGACGTCTATCAGCACATCCGCCTCGACCGTCCTGCCTCGCAGCCTGGCTACCACTATTTCCCCTATGACGGGTCAGTGGCCGACCTCGATGGCGATGGTGACTACGAGCTGGTGGTCCGCTGGGAGCCTTCCAACTTTCAGGATAACTCCATCAGTGGCAAGACGGGCAATGTCTACCTCGATGCCTACAAGCTCAACGGCACAAAGCTATGGCGTATCGACCTGGGACCGAACATCCGTGCTGGGGCCCACTACACCCAGTTCCTCGTCTACGACTTCAATGGCGACGGGCGGGCAGAGATGATCTGCAAGACCGCTCAGGGGACGGTAGACGGACAGGGTGACTACGTCAACAAGGCAGCCGACGACACGAAGATCAGTTCAGCCAGCAACAGCCTGAAGTATGCCAACTCAAGCGGCCGTGTGCTCAGTGGTGCTGAGTATCTGACCGTCTTCGAGGGCACCACAGGCCGCGCCATCCACACCGTCTGGTACAACCCCAACCGCGGCTGCACCACGGGTGAGGTGAAGGCACCCTCGCAGGCAGAGATGAACAGGCTCTGGGGCGATGACTACGGTAACCGCTGCGACCGTTTCCTGGCCTGCGTAGCCCATCTCGATGGCACCGACCGGAACGCCTCGGCCGTCATGTGCCGTGGCTACTACACTCGCGCCTACCTCTGGGCAGTCGACTTCGACGGCAAAAAGCTCTCGACGAAGTGGCTGCATGCCTCGGTGTCGCCCACGGTGGTCGAACTGACTGATGAACAAGGAAGTACTACTTCACAAACTTATTCTACCAACACATCAGGCATGGCCAGCGGCACCACTGACAAGCACTTCTACTGCACGGCCTACGGCCAGGGCTGCCACTCGGTGTCGGTGGGCGATGTGGACGGTGACGGCTGCGACGAGATTATCTTCGGGTCTGCATCCATCGACAACGACGGCAGCCTCCTGCACACCACTGGCCTGGGTCACGGCGACGCGCTCCACCTGAGCGACCTGATGCCCGACCGCCCAGGGCTGGAGGTGATGATGGTGCACGAGGAAGCACCCTTCGGCTGGAGCGTCCGAGATGCCTGGACCGGCGAGCTGCTCATTCACCATACGGGCAATGAAGACACCGGCCGTGGCATCGCCGCCGACATCAACGCCGACCATCGTGGCTTTGAGTATTGGCACAGCGATGACATCAATACGACGCGGAACATCTACAGCAGTGCCGACGAGGTGGTGGGACACTTTGAGAAAGACCATCCGTTCTATAACTTCCGCATCTATTGGGATGGCGATGCCTACGACGACCTGTTCGACAAGGGTGCCATCAACAACGGCAAGTGGAGCCGCCTGCTCACATGCGGCAACTACGGCAGTGCTGCCACCTACGGCTCGAAGGCCACGCCGCTGCTCAGTGCCGATATCCTGGGCGACTGGCGCGAAGAGGTCATCTTGTTCGACAAGACTGACTCGGCCAGCATCAACATCTTCTCAACCACCACGGCCACGAAGCTGCGCGTGCCCACGCTGATGCACGACCATGTCTACCGCATGTCGGTGGCCTGGCAGAACGTAGGCTACAACCAGCCGCCTCACCTGGGCTATTACCTGCCCGACTACGTAGCCTCGCGCTTCGAGGTGATTGGCGAGGGACTGAAGGAGCAGCACATCACGCTGGGCCAGCCCATTGCCGACATCGTGTGCCGGCTGAAGAACTGTACCTCGGCCATGCTGCAGTATGTCTATCTGAACGGCGTGCGCATCAAGAGCTTCACGGCACCCGATGGCATGACGTTCAAGATGAACAGTGCCGACAAGACCTTTACGCTTTCAGGCACTCCCGCCGAGGCTGGCGACTATGAGTTCCTGGTGCGCTCGTCGGGCGATGTCAGCGGCTTGGGCGTTGTTGACACGCTGCGTATCCACGTCAGCGACCTCTCGGGCATCAGCGAAACGATGTACAATGACCAACGTACAATGGACAACGAGGTCTACGACCTGCAGGGTCGCCCCATCGTGCCCGCTACCGCAAAGCGCGGACAGATTGTAATGATTCGTCGCGGTGAGAAAACTTTTAAGGTTGTCATACAATGAAGAAGTTAGTAAATCAAATAGTTCTAGTAGTTTTGGTAAGTTTGGCCTGGGCACCGGGAGGTGCTCAGACTTACCAAAGCATTCGTCCGGGAAAGCTGTGGCTCGACAGCGATGGCAAGCCCATTCATGCGCACGGATTCCAAATCTTTGTTACTGAAGATGGCACTTACTACTGGTATGGCGAAAACAAGGAGCATACTCATCTGAACTCAAACGTCTGGACATGGGGCATACGTG
>CAMHKU010000130.1 GCA_946185805.1 uncultured Prevotellaceae bacterium
GCACAATCTCAATCTTCGAGAACTCATGCAGGCGGTTCAGTCCGCGCACGTCCTTACCATAGCTGCCAGCCTCGCGGCGGAAGCACTCTGTATAGGCGCAGTTCTTGATGGGCAAGTCTTTCTCGTCGAGAATCACGTCGCGATAGATGTTCGTCACCGGCACCTCGGCCGTGGGTATGAGGTAGAAGTCGTCCACCTCGCAGTGGTACATCTGTCCCTCCTTGTCGGGCAGCTGGCCTGTGCCGTAGCCCGAGGCGGCATTGACCACCGTGGGCGGCATAATCTCGGTGTAGCCGCTCTTGCGGGCCTCGTCAAGGAAGAAGTTGATCAGTGCCCTCTGCAAACGGGCACCCTTACCGATATACACGGGGAACCCGGCGCCGGTAATCTTCACACCCAGGTCGAAATCAATCAAGTTGTATTTCTTGGCCAGATCCCAGTGGGGTAGGGGGGTCTCTATGCCCAGCTTGGGGTTCACCGTCCAGTTGCCCACGGTGTCGTCGGCCGTACACTCCTTCAGGTTCGATTTCACCACGCGGTTGTCCTCGGCGGTACTGCCCTCGGGCACCTCGTCATAGGGAATGTTGGGAATCTGGCACAGCAGCGTCGTCATCTCCGTCTGAGACCGGTTCATGGTGTCTTCCAGCTGCTTGTTAGTCTCCTTCATCTTTGATACCTGCTCCTTAATAGCTTCTGCTTCAGACTTTTTGCCTTCCTTCATTAAACCTCCTATTTGAGCAGCCATCTTCTTGGCCTCGCTCAGGTTCTGGTCCAGCTGCTGCTGAGCTTCACGGCGTTGCTTGTCTACGGCAAGTACCTGGTTAATAGCCTCGCGGGCACCTTGGAAATGCTTCTTCTCAAGGCCACGAATCACACGTTCAGTGTCCTCACTGATGAGTTTGAGTGTTAACATCTTTACTATTTACTATTTACGGATTTACTATTTACTAATGCAAATTTGGTTGCAAAAGTACAAAAAAGCAGGCTAATAGCAAAGAAAAATAGCTAAAAATTAGTTTTAGCTCTATTGCATTCGCTACAGAGGATTGATAATCAGTTTATTACACAAAAACCAGCATGTGCTGAACCTGCACTAAACCTTCACTGTGTTGAAGAAATCGCACTATCGTATACCGCTTGTATTGAGTTACTGTGTTACTTTTATGATAAAAATGGGGTATGAAGTTACATATAAATTCTAAAAAATGAGTAACTTTGCAGCAGAAATCCCATGTTGCCCACGCATGAATGGCTACTTCACAAGTGATTACAACTTATGGACACAGACATACTACAACAACTCAACGAGAGCCAGCGCGAGGCTGTGCTCTATTGCGACGGTCCGTCGCTGGTGATTGCCGGCGCCGGTTCGGGCAAGACGCGCGTGCTGACCTACAAGATTGCCTACCTGCTGGAGCAGGGGCTGAAGCCGTGGCAGATACTGGCGCTGACCTTTACCAACAAGGCTGCGCGCGAGATGAAAGAGCGCATAGGGCGGCTGGTGGGCGACGAGCGCGCCCGCTACCTGCAGATGGGCACTTTCCACTCCGTCTTTGCCCGCATCCTCAGGGCTGAGGCCGACAAGATAGGCTTTAACAGCAATTTCACCATCTACGACCAGACCGACGCCCGCTCGCTGGTGAAGGCTATCATCAAGGAGATGGGTCTCGACGACAAGGTGTATAAACCCAGCTCCGTGGCCGACCGCATCTCGATGGCCAAGAACCACCTGATCCTGGCCTCGCAGTATGGCACGACGGCCTGGGGGCGCGACGACGTTGCCAGCAAGCGGCCTCAAATAGGAAGTATATATGTAAGGTACGCGGAGCGCTGCCGCCAGGCCAACGCCATGGACTTCGACGACCTGCTGGTGTACACCCATGTGCTCTTCGGCCGGCATGAGGAAGTGAGGCAGAAGTATGCCGAGAAGTTCCAGTTTGTGCTCGTCGACGAGTATCAGGACACCAACTTCGCCCAGCAGGCCATTGTGCTGCAGCTGACGAAGGAGCGCCAGCGGGTGTGCGTCGTCGGCGACGATGCGCAGAGTATCTACAGTTTCCGCGGCGCCAATATCGACAACATCCTGAACTTCCAGTCGGCCTACGACGGCGCGCGTCTCTTCAAGCTGGAGCAGAACTACCGCTCTACGCAGCTCATCGTCGAGGCGGCCAACTCGCTTATCCGCAAGAACGAGCGCCAGATTCCCAAGGACGTGTACAGCAAGAACGAGCAGGGCGAGCGGCTGATGCTGAAGCCCGCCTATTCAGACAAGGAGGAGGCCATGATTGTCTGTCAGGACATCAAGCGCATACGCCGCCAGGACGATTGCCAGTGGAGCGACTTCGCCATTCTCTACCGCACGAACTCACAGAGCCGCTCCTTTGAGGAGCAGATGCGCAAAGACAACATACCCTACCGCATCTATGGCGGGCTGTCGTTCTACCAGCGTAAGGAAATCAAGGATGTGATAGCCTACTTCCGCCTGGTGGCCAACCCCGATGACGAGGAGGCCTTCAAGCGCATCGTGAACTATCCCACACGCGGCATCGGCGGCACCACGGTAGACAAGATTATACAGGCAGCCAACGCCTACGGCGTCAGCCTGTGGCGCGTTATCAGCGAGCCTATGCTCTTCCCGATCGACGTGAGCAAAGGCACGATGACCAAGATTCAGGCTTTCAGAAGCCTGATACAGGGCTGGCGCGACCGCTTGGAGACGGAGGATGCCTACACCCTGGGCCACGACATCGTGATGAGCAGCGGCATCAGCCGCGACATCTACAGCGGGCGCAACCCTGAAGACATCTCGCGGCAGGAGAACCTGGAAGAGTTTCTTGGCGGCATGCAGGACTTTGTGGAGAGCCGCCGCGAGGAGGATATGGGTGGGCAGGTCTACCTGCCCGACTTCCTGCAGGAGGTGGCCCTGCTGACCGACCTCGACAGCGACAATGGCGATGAGAACGACAAGGTGACGCTGATGACCATCCACTCGGCCAAGGGCTTGGAGTTTCCCACGGTGTTTGTCGTGGGCCTGGAAGAGAACATCTTCCCCTCGCCCATGTGCGTGAACTCCGTGCGCGAGCTGGAGGAGGAGCGCCGCCTGCTCTATGTGGCCATTACGCGCGCCGAGAAGCACTGCATACTAACCTGCGCGCAGAACCGTTTCCGCTACGGGCGCATGGAGTATGACACGCCGTCGCGCTTTATCAAGGATTTCGACCCGTCGCTCATCCGTGTAGAGTCAGAGAAGGGCGGCGACGAGGAGCGCTACACGCGCCGCTACGGCCAGACGACGAGCCGCGGCGGCGACTGGATGCAGAACCGGCGTCCCGTGGCCACGCAGTTTATGGCCGACCCCAAGCCGCGAGCCGTAGCCCAGCGGGAGCCGGAGCCGGCGGTAGACCCCTTCTCAGACAGCTTCAAGCGCACGCTGCAGACGGCCAGCGGCGGGCGATACAAACCCGTCAGTCGTGTTGTGGCACCCAGGACCCCGGCAACCGGCGGTGCTGCCGACAACGGTCTGCAAGAGGGCTCCATGATAGAGCACCAGCGATTTGGCGTAGGACGTGTAGTCAAGATTGAGGGCACGGGCGAGAATCAGAAAGCCACGGTAGAGTTTAAGAATACTGGCACCAAACAGCTACTGTTGAAGTTTGCACGTTACAAGATCATAGGATAGACTGTTCTTCGGATAAGAAACCGCCGCTTTCGCAGTGTTCACACTCGAAAGCGGCGGTTCCTCTTTTCACCAGTCTTGGCTATGCTGTTTATACGATGCCTCGGCCGTGGCAGTTCTTGAACTTTTTGCCTGAACCACAGGGGCAGGGGTCGTTGCGGCCGGGCAGTTTGTCCTTGACCACCGGGTTGCGAGGTTGCTGAGGACGCGTGTCGCTCTGGGCAGCTTGGCGCTGTCCCTCATTGGTGAGCTGTTCGCGCTGGGGAGCACCGCCGCCGTCGAGGTTCTGCTTCGTCTCGGTGTACTGCTGGCGCTGCGGCTGCGGTTCGGGAGCGGCCTCCTCTACCTGCTCCACGACGGGAATCTGGGCGCGGGTAAGGATAGAGCAGATACGGTTGTACATGTCGTTGATCATGGCGTCCCACACCTTGGCCGACTCCAGCTTGAAAATCAGCAGCGGGTCTTTCTGCTCGTAGCTGGCGTTCTGCACAGAGTGCTTCAGGTCGTCGAGCTGGCGCAGGTTCTCCTTCCACGCGTCGTCGATGATATGCAGCAGGATGGCTTTCTCAAACTCCTTGACCACCGACTTCGCCTCGGTGTCGTAAGCCTCCTTCAGGTTGCAGGGGATGTTGTACATACGACGACCGTCGGTCAGAGGTACCATAATGCGCTCGTACATGGCGCCCTGGTTTTCGTAGACCTGGGTGATGATAGGCAGTGCCACCTCGCGTATTTTCTCCGTCTTGCGGTTGAAGTTGCCGATGGCGGCCTGGAAGGCTTCTTCTTCGAGGTCTTCGCGGCGCTTGTTGGCCAGCTCGTCCTCGCTGAAGGGCACCTCCATGGCGAGGATATGCAGGAACTCCTCGCGGCAGCCGGCGTAGTCGTTGTTCTCGATGATGTTGACCACGCGGTCCCAGATGATGTTCGAGATGTCCATGCCTATGCGCTCACCCATGAGTGCGTGGCGGCGTTTCTCGTAGATGACGGTGCGCTGCTTGTTCATCACGTCGTCGTACTCGATGAGGCGCTTACGGATACCGAAGTTGTTTTCCTCGACCTTCTTCTGGGCGCGCTCGATGCTCTTCGAGATCATGGGACTCTCGATCATCTCGCCCTCCTTGAAGCCTAAGCGGTCCATGACGGAGGCGATACGCTCAGAGGCAAAGAGTCGCATGAGCTTGTCTTCGAGCGAGACGTAGAATACTGACGAGCCCGGGTCGCCCTGACGGCCGGCACGTCCGCGCAGCTGGCGGTCCACACGACGCGACTCATGGCGCTCGGTGCCGATGATGGCCAGTCCGCCGGCGGCTTTCACCTCGGGCGACAGCTTGATATCGGTACCGCGGCCGGCCATGTTGGTGGCAATGGTGACGGCACCGCGGCCCTGAGCGTCCTGCTGGCCGGCCAGTGCCACGATGTCGGCCTCTTTCTGGTGCAGCTTGGCGTTGAGCACCTGGTGGGGTATGCCCTCGCGGCGGCCGGTCTCGGGATTGACATACATGTCGAGCATGCGCGAGAGCAGCTCTGAAATCTCTACCGAGGTGGTACCTATCAGCGTGGGGCGGCCGGCATTGCGCATGGCTATCACCTCGTCGATGACGGCCTTGTATTTCTCGCGCTGCGTCTTGTAGACGCGGTCGTCCTGGTCGTTGCGTATCACGGGACGGTTGGTGGGAATCTCCACCACGTCGAGCTTGTAGATGTCCCAGAACTCGCCGGCCTCGGTGGAGGCGGTACCCGTCATGCCCGCCAGCTTGTGGTACATGCGGAAGTAGTTCTGCAGGGTGATGGTTGCAAAGGTCTGCGTGGCAGCCTCCACCTTGACGTGCTCCTTGGCCTCCACGGCCTGGTGCAGACCGTCGCTCCAGCGGCGGCCTTCCATGATACGGCCGGTCTGCTCGTCGAC
>CAMHKU010000131.1 GCA_946185805.1 uncultured Prevotellaceae bacterium
ACTATTACGGCTGTTATTCCCTGAAATCACTTGGTTTCGCCCCTAAATTGGTTTGAGGAGATCATGGGGACAGGTTTTTGAATGAATTCGTTGAATTCATTCAACATGATCCCCCGAGTAGCATCATACGGTGCACGTTCGACTGGAGATAATCACTTTTTCCGGCAAACCGCAATAAGTTTGCGAAAAAAGTTGTATCTTTGCACCATATTTCCTAAATGCGACGAATATGAGTTACACTGAAATGGCACAACTGGAACTGATGAACGCAGCGGCCAACGTCACCTCGCAGGAAGATCTCGACGCGCTGCGGCTCACCCTCTCGCTCTTCTTTGCCGAGCGGGCGCAAAAGGCTATCGACAAGATGTGGGACGAGGGAACCTTCGACCAGAAGAAACTCGATGAACTGCGCGGCCAGCATCTCCGCACACCTTATAAGACATTCTAAGCGGACGATATGCGACACGTAGTCCTCGACACGAACGCCCTCATTCAGGCGCTGCCCACCCGGAGCCGTTACCATAAGATATGGACCGACTTTCTGGCGGGCGTTTATTGCCTGTGCGTGAGCAACGAGATACTGACCGAGTATGAGGAGATACTCTCCGTGCATGCTTCGCCAGAAGTAGCTCGCAACGTGGTCAATGCCATCGCCCGCCACCCTAAGACCATCTATCGTGAATCCTACTTCCGTTTTCATTTGCTTTCGCACATCGACAAGGACGACGACAAGTTCGTTGACTGTGCCATCACAGCTGGAGCCGACTATATCGTCACTGAGGACAGCCACTTCGACCACCTCAAGCAGATTTCTTTCCCGCAACTCAATGTGCTGACGCTCGATGAGTTTAACAACCTACTGAAATAGCTACCAAATCATGGGGACAGGTTTTTGAATGAATTCGTTGAATTCACTTCAAACAACCTGTCCCCATGATCCCCTAGGTGCATGATAAATGACTATCAACGACAATAACCTCTGAAGCTTGTAGAGAGCAGACTAATGACTTCTGACTACATGAGGCCAAAGGCCGATAACTCCTTCTAACTCCTTCTAACTCCGAAAGTTGAGCGAATGCGAAACTTGAATTAGTTGATCAGGAACACCTTCTCGTTGCCCTGGTAGACAGCCCTCACCGTGGCGCGGCCGTCGGTGATGGGACTGACGCTGAACGTCACACCGCCTACGTCAGCCGTGGCCTTGAGCTGCGAGCCTGCCTTCAGCGGACCGTAGAGCTGGTAGGTGCGCTGCTCGCTGTAGCCGTTGGCATTGGTGAAGCGTATGGGCGTCGTGGGGATATTCAGCCGCTGGCCGTCGACGGTGATGGTCACCTGCGGCACGGCGGGAGCCAGATTGACGGCACCCTTAGAGAAGCTCAGGCCGTGGAGGTCGTAGAGACCTTGCGGACGCTGGGGCTGCTGGGGGCCGCGGCCGCGCTGGGGCTGCCGGGGCTGCTCCACTTCGGGACCGTCGGTCACGAGGTAGATGGCGTGCTTGCCTGTGAGCCCTTCGGCAGCAGGCACGGCAGCATAATACATGGCAGCCGAGCGGGGCGCATCGGCGGGAACCGTGACGACACCTATTTCCTGACCCTTCCACGGATCGTCGAGCAAGATGCGAATCTTAAAGGCACCCTTGCCGCCGGGCGTCAGGTTCAGCCCTATGGTCGTGTTGTCGCCGGCCTTGGTGCCCTCGAAGGCTTTCAGGCCCTTGGTGTCCTTTGCCAGTCCGCCGAAGCCGAAGTACTTGAATCCCACGATGCCGCCGTTCTGTATGCCGGCCAGGTCCATGGAGTTGTTCCACACGTCGTAGTTGTCCTGCATCCAGTCGTTGGCACCAGGCCCGTAGACGAAGCAGGCCAGTCCGGCCGAGTAGTAGGCGTAGGGCGGCAGTCCGTAGATCTGGAAACCCTCGCTGGTCACCTCGGCGCCGGTGTATGCCGTGCCGTCGGCGGCCTTGGCCGTCCACACGTTATCCTTGGCGTAGGGGTCGTAGCCGGTGATGGTCACCTTGCCGCCCTTGGCCACGGGCTTCTTGTCCCACGTGATCTTCACCGGGGCCACCATGGCCTGGCGGGCATTGCCGAAGCCGCGGGGCGGACGGTGGTAGAACACGTACCACTGGCCGTTGATCTCCTGCAGCGAACCGTGGGTGTTGTGGCCGAAGTTGGTGGTGATGAGCTTCGAGCCGTCAGCACTGGGCACCACGCCGCGCGAGTCGACCAGCACGCCGCCGGAGCGCCACGGCCCTAAGGGCGTGTCGCCGAAGGCATAGCGCAGGGCCGAGTTGGTGTTGCCCAGGCCATATTCCTGGCCGCTGTAGCCGCTGAACACCATGACGTACTTGTTGCCCACCTGGCGGATGCTTGAGGCCTCAAAGAAGTTGAAGTCCAGAGGGTTCTGCCCCTTGTAGAGGGCGGTATACTCAGAGCCCTCCTTGTCGAGGAGCTTGCCGTCGCGGCTGCTGGCGGGTATGAAGGGGTCGATGAGCGTTGTCCCCGGCCGCTGGCTGTACATCGTCTTCTGGTCGAGTTCCATAGCCGTGGAGTGCTGGAAACCGTAGAAGACGTAGGCGCGGTAGCCTGTCTGGTAGTCGGGGTCTTTCTTGTCGTTCACCGGCTCTATAAACACCGAGGGGTCGAAGTCGATGAGCGACCCTGGCACGCACTGACGGCCGTCGGCCGTGAGGTTCACCGGCGTAAACGGGCCGTCGGGGCGGTCGCCCTTGCACACCATGCCCACGCGGCGCCACCCGCGGCTGTGGGGGTAGAGCCAGTAGGTCTTCTTGCCCGTCTGGCGGTCGACGGTCTCCACCAGGTCGGGGGCAAACATCGTGTCCCACTGGCCGTCGACGAAATAAGTGAAGATGGGACCTTCGTCGCGCCACTGCGAGAGGTCCTCCACAGGTGCCGACCACATACGGATGTCGGGGCCGCAGTAGGCCGAGTAGGTAACGTCGTGCGAGCCGATGATATAGGCTCGCAGTTTTCCCGGTTGGTCGGGGTCTTCAAACACACGGGGCTCGCCGTCGGGCACGTGCTCCCAAAGCGGCAGGTAGGGATTCTGACCCTGAGCCGCTGTCGCTGCTGCCGTGAGCAGCAGATTCATCAGAAGTTTTTTCATTGTCTTTTTTTTATTTTTAGGTGTCCTTATGTCCTTATGTCCTCATGTCCTCCTGTCCTCATATAGCGCCTGCAAAGGTACGAAAAAATAGCCACACCGCCTGTTTGCAGAAGTTTCAAACTATTTATCATTTGTTTCCTTGGCCGATACGAAAAGAATGTAATAGGCTTTTGTCTGAAAACAATTAGAAAGAATGAGAAAGAATTACGTCCAAGAATTAGAAATAATGGTTATACAAGATTTTATGTGGGTCGAACCTTCGCTTTTGAAAAACAGGGAAAAACAAGAAAAACAGAAAAAAAATAAGGTAACCCGACTATATAAGGTTTTTATCGGTTTTTACGGTTTTTATCTGTCTTTCAAAAAACGACTATCCATCCACACTAAATCTTGCAGAATCGAAATAATCATATTGGGCTCCCTGAATTTAGGTCTTAACCTGAATTATTCACGGAAATTGTTCGACTACAAAGGAATTGCTTGATTTTTAACACAAATCGCCATGAATTGTAACTGCTCAGTCATGATGAGCATTGAAGTGTATAAAGGACAAAAATCTTCAAAAATCTAACGTAAATCTCTCTGGGTGATGCATTTTTGTAGATATTGTGCCTTTGGCACACCCGCAAATCTTCAAAAATAGATATTCGCGCAGCTATTTTTGATAGATTTTTGAATATTTTTGTCTAAGAAACGAATTGCCAGGCCTGATAAACTCTAATTGTTTTCAGCTAAAGGCCTGATTTCCTTTCTTTTCTTTGGTCGTTAGCTTAAGTTTTATTACCTTTGTAGCCCGAAACAGGTACGCAGGTGTCTCACCTCTCACCTCTAAGAATAAAATGAAACAAGCCATGATTTTCGCCGCGGGTCTGGGCACACGCCTCAAACCGCTGACAGACACGATGCCTAAAGCGCTCGTCAGGGTAGGAAACCAGCCCCTGCTCTGGCATGTGGTGATGAAGCTCAAGGCCGCCGGCTTTGAGCGTATCGTGGTCAATGTCCACCACTTTGCACAGCAGATTATCGACTATCTCGCCGCCAACCAGCGCTTCGGCCTCGACATCCGCATCAGCGACGAGACCGGCGGACTCTTGGAGACCGGCGGCGGCATCAAGAAAGCGCGCCCGCTGTTCAGCGGCGATGCCCCGGTGCTGATACACAACGTCGACATCCTGAGCAATGCCGACCTCACGGCGTTCTACGACCACGCCCTCACACGCCAGGCCGACGCCCTGCTCATGGTCAGCGAACGCAAGACGAAGCGCTACCTACTCTTCGACGACGACAACGTCCTACGCGGATGGACAAACATCGAAACCGGCGAGCTGCGGCCCGACTCCCTCCGTCAGGAGCAATTCACCCAACACCCAACACCCATCACCCACCACCCATCACCCATCACCTATCACCCATCACCTATCACCTATCACCAAAAAGCCTTCAGCGGCATCCACGTGCTCTCGCCGCAATTGTTCCCGCTGATGGACGCCATGCCCGAGCGCTTCGGCATTATCGACTTCTACCTGAACCACTGCACCGACCGCCGCTTCATGGCCTACGAACAGCCTGGCCTGCAGCTGCTCGACGTGGGAAAGCTCGACACCCTCGACGCAGCAGAGCAGTTCGCCCTTTCTTGCTGATTGCAAGATGCATTTTTACCGCTATTCAGCAGCTCGTATAAAAAGAAAGAAATTATCGTAATTCGCATAATTGTTAGCCTTCGCAAGAGATTGATGCTGCCATAAATGACGGTAATTACGGAAATTTCCCTACTGTGCGGTTGCTACTCCTTACACTCTAAAGACCATAGGTCACTCCTTGTTACTCAAAAAACATAGGCCCCTCTGTGTACTCTGCGTCCTCTGCGTTTAGTAAAGACTTACGAAAGTTGAATTAATTTTTGAATAATTCGTGTGTAATTCATGGCAATTCGTGTTTGAATATAATTACTATGATTCAAGTTTCGCATTTTTTGTTTAAACGCAGAGACGCAGAGAAGAAGAGTTTTCACGCTATATTCAGAGTTATGCTAAAGCATTCTTTGGAGGTCGCAGAGGTGCTGCCGCATGGCTCTGCGTACTCTTATAATGCCTTTGGCATGCCTCTGCGCCCTCTGGACGGTCGGCGTTAATCTCTATAACTCTGCGCCTCTGCGTTTAGAAAAGACTTACGAAAGTTGATTTA
>CAMHKU010000132.1 GCA_946185805.1 uncultured Prevotellaceae bacterium
AGGCCGACCACTCCTTCGCCTACGTCTTCGTCAGGACGGGTAACACCGACCGCGGGGACTTCACGACCAAGGAGATTCCCGCCATGGGCAGGACGGGCGGCAACGTCTGGTTCTCGGCCCTTAGCCGCTTCGAACAGCGTGCCGGCAACAAAGAAGGTGTCTACGCGCTGGACATCAACAAGGCCACAGCCAACGGCGGACAGGGCTACGGCTGGAACCGCATCTGGCTCAACGACGTCACCGTCTACGACAATGGCGAACTGACCTACGGTGTCACCACCCGCCCTAATCCACATTATAACGGTGGCTGGTTCTCGGCCTGCGACTTCATCGTCGAGCGCGTCGGCGACCTGTAGCACGGTTAGTCTTTCACCCAACGGAAGTCGTGAAGAGGTGCGTTTTACCTCTTCACGACTTTCTTGCCATTTGTCACGTAGATGCCATTGCGTTCGTCCTTCGGGGTAGCGCGGCGGCCCTGTAAGTCAAAGTGCCTGTCATTGGCAGCCTTACCGTATGCTGTTTCGGTAATGCCGGTAGCCTCGGCGATAATCACGGTGTAGGTT
Organism: uncultured Prevotellaceae bacterium; assembly: GCA_946185805.1. GTDB lineage: Bacteria > Bacteroidota > Bacteroidia > Bacteroidales > Bacteroidaceae > Prevotella. The sequence continues at coordinate 564 of CAMHKU010000132.1, forward strand.
TTCGTGGCGGGGGCCAGTCGGTAGTCGGTCTCGGCGCTGCTGACGCTTATGATGGCTGTGCCGGCGCCGACGACGGTCAGCTCGCCGGTCTCGGCATTCACCTTCACCACGTCCTCATTGCTCGACGCGAAGGTAATCCGTCCGTCGTAGTCCTGCGAGCGGGTCACGGTGGGTGCCGTCGGGGCTGGCTCGCCATAGCGGCCCTCCACGCGGCTCTGCGAAAGCGTCAGGAAAGCCTGGTGCTTCGTCCAACTCGTCACGTTCAGCGTCACGGGCAGCCGGTTGTCTTTTGAGTTGCCTTCCTGCCAGGCATAGGGCCACTTCGTGTCGTACTCGTAACCGCAGTCTGAGCCCACGAGGTTAGGCGTGTCGGGGCCGTTGTCGTAGAAGACGAAGTAGCGGATGCCGTCGACATAGATTTCCTTCGGCGTCTGGGCGATGCCCTTGGCGCGCAGGTTCAGCACACGGCTGACATCAAGACGCTCATGCACACGCAGTCCCGTCTCCGTAGGCGACAGCTTCACGGCCTGCACGGTGGGTTGTTGGTTGTCGAGCTTCAAGATGCTTTCGTCCACATTGCCTTTCACCACGTCTTTCAGGTCGAGCCACATCAGCCGGTTGTTGAAAGCCTGCACCCAGCCGAGCACGGGGCAGTTGTCGGCAATGAGCACCTGCAGGCGGTTGTCCTCGCAGTTGACGGCTCTGAGCGCAGGGTTGTTCGTCAGGCTGAGCGTGCCTAAAACGTTATGGTCGCAGGTGATGTCGTTGAACTCCTCGCAGTCGTCGATGGTGATGGTGGTGATGTCGTTGTTCAGCATCATCAGCGTGCGGACGATGGGCAGGTGCTTCATCGAGAGCGACTTGATGGTGGTGTAGCGGATGTCGACATTCTCTAAGGTCGCACAGTTCTGAAGGTTCAGCGAGTTCATCTTATCGACAGCATCCTCTTCGCCCTGAATGCTGACGAGCTGGATGGCGGGATGGTTCGAGAAGTCGAGGTCGGTGATGCCCGTATGCTGCAGCCATAATCCCGTCAGGTTAGTCAACTTGCTGACGTCGAGTGCTGTCAGCTTCGGTGTGCCGTACAGATGGATTTCTTTCACGCTGGCTGGCAACGAGAGGGCTTGGACGTTGGAGCAGTGCGACAGTTCTATTTGCCCAAACATCGTGTTCCTGCTGAAGTCCAGGGTCGTTACACCATTACAATCCCCTAAGGTGAAACGATAGAGCTTGGGAAACACGCTGGGGTCAATCTCCCGGATGCTTTCCTCTTCCGAATAGCCCCATAGGTGGAGCTCCTCCAGGTTCGTGAAGTGCTCGGCACCTTTCAGGTTCAGGATGCCGCCGGCATTGATGATAGTAATCGTAGCCAGCTCGGCGTCGCTCAGCGTGCCGTTGCCGTCCTCGTCGTACTGCGATGCATAGCCGCGCAACGCCTCGTCGGGGAAATTCGTCTCGTTGATCACCACGCTGGCCTGCGCCGAGCTAAGCATCAGCCCGAGGGCTGCTACGGAAAGTAATGTCTTCTTCATACGCTATATGAGTTTGTGAGTTATTGAGTTTGTAAGTTAATGTTGATACACTCTCCGCAAAGTTAGGCATAATTCCGCAGTTCCGCCCGCCCTGTGGCCGACGAATTGCAAGAGAAGGGGCCATTTGCCACCCTTTTGGGTGGAGCTCCACGTTACAAAAACAATATTCCACCCATTTGGGGGGTGATTATGGAAAGAATATTGTATCTTTGCAGACAATATGAAATACCTGTACCTGACACTATGGCTGGCGGTCAGCCTTGCGGCCCAGGCCTACAACGACCATCGCAACGCCCGCGTGGACTCCTTGGAGGCGGCGCTGAAGAGCGAGCACCCGCCAAAGGGTGAGGAACTGCTCCGAGCCTACGACGAGCTGATGCGTGGCTGGTTGCCCTACGATGGTGAAAAAGCCGAATACTATGGCCGCAAGGCACTGGCCCTGAGCTACGAGCTGGACGGGCTGTACGTGCGGCAGAACGTGCTGCGCCATTTCGCACAGATGCACTATGGGCGCGAGGAGTACGACGAGGCCGCTGAACTGTATCGGCAGGCGCTGGCCGTCATCGACATGATGGCCACGATGAAACGCTATACCGAGGTGGACATCGACGATGCCCGCTCCGTCGTCTACGGCAGTCTGGGCAACCTCTACAACATACAGGACCAGGCTCACCTGGCCATACACTACTACCAGCTGGCGCTGCCCATCTTCGAGAAGCATGACTGGCGGGAGAGCCAGACCATCCTCTACTATAATATAGGTGAGCTGTACGCACAGATGGGCAACTACGGCGAGGCGGAGCGCAACTACCTGAAGGCCATAGAGAAGGCCGGGGCCTCTGGCGACTCGCTGATGATGACGCTGCCCAAGAAAGGACTCGCGGGAGTGTACTACAACTCCGAACAACACGAAAAAGCCCTGCAGACGGTCGACGAGGCGCTGGCCTACTATCGTCACCACCGCGAGGAGGAGCCCCAGGACTTTGCCTACCTGTCAGCCAGCAAGGCCCGCATCCTCATGATGGCGGGCCATGAGGACGTGGCGGCTGCCAAAGCCTGTGTGGAAGAAGCGCTGCCCTACATCGACAGCACCGAAATGATGTTCGACGATGCCGCAGAGGTATACATGGCCGCCTGCGAGGTGGCGATGGCTGACCGACACTGGCAGCAGGCACTCGGCTACGCCCTGAAGAGCGTCCACCCCGACTCCACGGCCACCATTGCCGACAAAAACGGCTATCTGTTGCTGGCGGAAATCTATACCGAACTGGGGCAGAAGGCGCAGGCACGCGAGTATATGCAGAAGACCGTCGACCTGATGAACCGCTACGCCACAGACCACTACCAGAGCGGGCTCTCGCAGATGGAGGTGCTCTACGAGACGGAGAAGAAGGAGGCGCAGATAACCGCACTCGACAAGGAGCAGCGACTCTTTCGCTGGCTTTTGGTGGCCGCTGTGGCCGCCATCGTCCTGCTGGCTGTGCTGGTGGTCTACCGACACATGGCCCACAAGCGGCAGAAAGCCCTGCTGGCTGCCAGGGTGGCGCTGGAGACCGAGACAAAGGAGCGTAGCATCCTGGCCCGTGACCTGCACGACTCGTTAGGCGGCATGCTGTCGCTGCTGCGGCTGAAAAGCCTCACCCCCGACCCCTCTCCAAAGGGAGAGGGGAGTGAATACCTGAGACTGCTCGATGCTACGATAGAAGAGCTGCGACGCGTGGCCCACCATCTCATGCCGGAAGAGCTGCTGCGCAACGGCCTCGCATCGGCCCTGCACGACTTCGCCATTTCCGTTCCCGGGGCGCATTTTCAAGCCTTCGGCGACATCCGGCTCGGCAAGGAGATGGAGCTGACGCTCTACCGCTGTGCCTACGAACTGGTGAACAATGCCATGAAGCACGCCGATGCCAGCCATATCGACATACAGCTGATGCAGACGGCGCATGACGTGACGCTGACCGTGAGCGACGACGGTCGGGGGCTGAAGGCCGCTCCTACGGGTGTTAGCTCGGAGGGGGCCGGCCTGCAGAACATCCGCGAGCGCATAGAACCCTATCATGGAGTGTTGCACATAATTACTAATGAGGAAAAAGAGACAGCGGAAGCAAATTCTTCACTCTTTACTCTTCATTCTCCACTTAAAAAAGGTACGGAAATCAACGTAACACTGCCGCTATGACCAAATATCGTATAGACGTATATATCGTGGACGACCACACGATGTTCAACGAGGGACTGACAGAGGCGCTCAACCGCAGCGCCATGATACACGTCAGCCGCTGTTTTACCACGCTGGCCGATTGTCGCGCCGCATTGGAACAGCGCCAGCCTGACGTGTTGCTGCTCGACATCTCTATGCCTGATGGTGATGGCACGACTTTCTGCCAATGGGTCATGAGCGCCTATCCGAAAGTCAAGATCGTTGCCGTCACCATACACGATGAATACAGCATCATCCGTCGCATGATGGATGCCGGCGTCCATGGCTATGTGCTGAAGAGCGCTCCAGTGGAGGAGCTGGCCAAAGCCGTCTGCACCGTCTGGCGGGGACAGAATTATGTCTGTCCTCAGGCAGCCGACATCCTCCGTGAAGGCAGTGCCGAGACCGTTTCGCTCACCAGTGCCGAACAAAGCATCCTGCGGTTCATCTGCGATGGGCAGACCACCCCGCAGATAGCTGAGCAGATGCGACTCAGCACCGAGACAGTCAAATGGTACCGTAAGCGTCTGTTGGCCAAGTTTGACGTCAGGAACACAGCCAGCCTCGTCATGCGAGCCTTGCAAGAGAAGCTGGTGTAGGCAAGCCACAGAGAGACGAGGACGAAAGAAAGAAAAACAGAAAACAGACTATAGCCTTAAACCTTTTCCAAGCTTACGTTATGAGTCATAGGGCTTTAATCTCCTCAATCGTCAGACCAGTGTACTTTGCTATCAGCTCAACTGTCATTCCGTCAGTTTTCATCTTGTGGGCAGTGCCAAATTTTTGCTCTTCGACTTTTGCTTCGGCCTCTTCGACTTTTGCTTCGGCCTCTTCGACTTTT
>CAMHKU010000133.1 GCA_946185805.1 uncultured Prevotellaceae bacterium
GAGCGTGGCAAAGAACTTCAGGTTCTCCTCGACGGTCAGGTCCTGATAGAGCGAGAACCTGCCTGGCATGTATCCTTTAGGTTTTCCATCTCTTTCAGCATCTCAATCTCGTGTACAGACTGTTGTACGTGGGCGGCATTCTCGGCATTTATGTGCCGCTGCCTGTTGGCACTCCTCCAGTGTCTGTGCCGTCGCCGGTAGCAAGGATAGGTAGCCGGCAAATAGTATGAACAAAACCCTTTTCATAAGTTGGAGTTTAATAATAGCTATTTGCAGAGCTTGCAGCCCTCGCACTTGTTCAGCTCGCCACGGAAGCGCTTCTCTACCAAGTGGCGCAGGCGGTCGCGAAGGGGTGATAGCGCTATATGGTCGATGACCTCGTTGACAAAAGCGTTCTGCAGCAGCAGACGCGCCTCCTGGCGTGAGATGCCGCGCTGCTGCATGTAGAACATAGCGGCGTCGTTGAGCTGGCCTACGGTAGAGCCATGGGCACATTTCACGTCGTCGGCATAGATTTCAAGCATCGGCTGGGTATACATACGCGCCTCGCGGGTGGCCGTCAGGTTTTGGTTGGTCATCTGCGAGGCGGTCTGCTGTGCCCCCTGCTCCACCAGCACGCGGCCGGCAAAGGCGCCGGTGGCCTTGTCGTCGAGCACATACTTATAGAGTTCGTTGCTGGTGCAGTGGGGCGTCTTATGGATAATCAGCGTGTTGTTGTCAACATGCTGCTCCTTGTCGGCAATGACGCATCCGTAACATTCACACTCGGCACCCTCGCCCGAGAGCGTCAGGTCAAGCTTGTTGCGGGTGATGCCGTTGTGCAGGGTTATCACGTTGTGGGTGACACGGCTCGAGCGCTGTTGGTCGATATAGACATTGCTCACGCGTACATTCTTATGATGGGTCTCCTCCAGGCAGTAGAGGTCGAGGTGAGCACCAGCGCCCACAAAGGCCTCGATGACCTGTGTGGTCAGGAAGTGGCGGTCGTCGGCGGCATGGTCGCAGAAGAGCAGCTGCACCTCAGCACCCTCCTCCACCACGATGAGCACACGGCGGTTGACCATCAGGTCGACATCGCTGCGCAGAATATTGATGACCTGCACAGCACGGCCGACATTAACATGACGGGGAACATACACCAGCAGCCCGTCTTGCGCCAACATGGTGTTCAGATCACTGACGGCGGCCTCGTCCTTGCCTGCCAGCCGGTTGTAATAGCCGCGCGCCATATCGGCATGCTCGGCCAGCGAGCCGATGACAACACCTTCTGGCAACTCGCCGCGGCCAACGGGCAGGCCCTCACCTTTCATTCCACGAGGGGCAGCTTCAAAGAAACTGTCGTTGACCATAAAATATAGGCTCGTAGAGAGGTTGGGCACGTCGCAGCGGAACGCCTCATAGGGGTCTACAGGTATCTTCAGCCGGTTGAGGTTGACACCATAGTCAGGCTCAAAGAGTTTCGACATGTCGGTGTACTTATAGCGCTCCACCTTCTTCGAGGGGAAACCCTTGGCCTTGAAACGCTCGTAGGCAGCGTCACGCTCAACATTCATCACCGCAGGGGCGTGGCGGCAAATCATCTCACGCGCCTGCTCATAAAGGTCAATATATTGTTTCTCGCTATTCATCACTATGCCATGAAGGTTACTCCTCGCCAATCTCCTCTTTTATCCAATCGTAGCCGTGCTCCTGAATCTCTTTAGCCAGCTCAGGACCGCCGGTCTTCACAATGCGTCCCTTGTAGAGCACGTGGACGAACTGCGGACGGATCATCTCCAGCAGGCGGTCGTAGTGAGTAATGACGATGCACGACGTGTCGGGTCGCTGCAGCTTGTTGACACCCTCGGCCACGATGCGCATGGCGTCAACGTCAAGGCCGGAGTCGGTCTCGTCGAGGATGCTGAGCTTTGGCTCCAGCATTGCCATCTGGAATATCTCGTTGCGCTTCTTCTCGCCACCGCTGAAGCCCTCGTTCACCGAGCGGTTAGCCAGTTTGGAGTCGAGCTCCACAATCTTGCGCTTCTCGCGCATGAGCTTCAGGAACTCGGCAGCATTCATCGGCTCCAGTCCCTGGTACTTGCGTTTCTCATTGATGGCTGCCTTCATGAAGTTGGTCATCGACACACCGGGAATCTCTACCGGATACTGAAACGAGAGGAAGAGACCCTCGTGAGCACGATCCTCGGGCTTCATCTCTAACAGATTCTTTCCGTTAAACCACGCCTCGCCACCAGTCACCTCATACTGAGGATTACCTACGAGCACGGCCGACAGTGTTGACTTACCCGAGCCGTTAGGCCCCATGATGGCGTGCGTCTCGCCGTCGTTGATGACCAGGTCTATGCCTTTCAATATCTCTTTATCACCAATCCTGGCATGCAAATTTTTTACCTCTAACATCTTTGTAGTTCTGTTTTTGGGTGCAAAGTTACGAATAAGTGAGCGAAAAGCCAAATTTTATTTGAGCTTTTCCGAAAAGCACTAATTATTGCTTTTAAAAGACAACATTGACAGCATAGGACAACTAAAGACAACATTGATGGCCTAATAATCCTCAAGAATCTTCTGGAACCGCTCCTTTTTCCTGTCCTTACGCCGCTTGAAGAGTTTCTTTACCAACCCCAGGACATCGAAACCCGCCGCAGGGTTAGCGGCAGCCAGCTGGGCCTCGGTCTTCGCCATGCGCAGGCGTTTCTTCAGCGCCTTCAACTCGTCCTCACCCTTGCCATGACCAAGGACTGTGACCTCGGGCAGCCCCATGAGCTTGGAAATGAGAAAGATGGTGTCCTTCACCTCTGTCAGGTTCAGAATACGGCTCTCATAGTTAACATGTGTCAGCGACAGCGTGCGGCAGGAGTCGGGCACGGTGACAAAACCTTGCCAGTCGGTAGTATCGGCCGCATGTGCACTACTGGTCACATTGGCATGGCGTATAGGCACACGCGTCTCCACGTCGACCACCACTAACCGACGCTGCCCAGCAGCCGTAATGACGGCTTGGGCAAGACAGCAAATCACGACCATCCGAATCATGGTGCAAAAGTAGCCAAAAAGAGTTTATCACGCAAATCCTTTTGAGCAATTTAAGCAGAATTGACACCCTTTTGCATCTACAGGCAGCGCTGTCAATAGTTAATAAAACATAAATATTCGGTCTCTAAGCACAACAATGCGGTTTTATACAAGAAAAAGCAGTACCTTTGCAGTCCGATTATTGGGGAGAGGCTTAGAATCCCCGGAATCAGAGTGTGAATAGCGGCGTCTTTGGCCGGGCGTTGTGGTTCGTGAATCGCTGGTTCATACCCGTTAGGAGTTGCTCCTGCGGGGCATGCGTTAGACTTGCAGCCGAGTATCAAACGCTCGGATGTGAGTTGAATGTGTGCAAATAATTAAAGTAAAACTGTTTTTTAGTAAACCAAAGAAAAAGAAATGAACACTTTAAGTTACAAGACGCTTTCCGTCAACAAGGAAACCGCTAAGAAGGAGTGGGTGTGCATCGACTGCACAGACCAGGTCGTTGGCCGTCTCTGCTCGAAGGTTGCCAAGCTGATTCGCGGAAAGTACAAGCCCACGTTCACGCCCAACGTTGACTGTGGCGACAATGTGATCCTTATCAACGCCGACAAGGTAGTATTTACTGGTAAGAAAGAGACCGACAAGGTGTACACCCGCTATACGGGCTATCCCGGCGGTCAGCGCTTCAACACGCCCGCACAGCTGCGCCAGCGCAAGGACGGTATCGACAAGATTCTGCGCCACGCCGTGAAGGGCATGCTGCCCAAAGGCCCCCTCGGCCGCTCGCTGATGAACAACCTTTATATATATGAAGGTACGGAGCATCCCCATGAGGCCCAGAAGCCCAAGGCTATCGACATTAACCAGTACAAGTAAAGTTGAGTGTATAAAGATTAAAGATTAAAGTTTAAGATGGAAGTAATCAACGCTATAGGTCGTCGCAAGAGCTCCGTGGCTCGTGTGTATCTCCAGGAAGGTACTGGTAAGATTACGATCAACAAGAAAGACTTAGAAGTGTATTTCCCCTCTGCCATTCTGCAGTATGTGGTGAAGCAGCCGCTGAACCTGCTCGAGGTGGCCGAGAAGTATGACATCAAGGTAAACCTCGACGGTGGCGGTTTCACCGGCCAGAGCCAGGCCCTACGCATGGCTATTGCCCGTGCCCTCGTCAAGGTGAACGAAGAGGATAAGAAGAAGCTCAAGGACGCCGGCTTCCTGACCCGCGACAGCCGTGAGGTTGAGCGTAAGAAGCCCGGACAGCCCAAGGCTCGTCGTCGCTTCCAGTTCAGTAAGCGCTAAATTATTGGACGATTGGACAATTTCACTATTGTACGATTATCTGATAAAGACTGGACAATGTTTAGCATCTAAACCTGTAGGACTTGGCTGATACGCAATTACCTATAGGCTGATCTAACAAAGATTAAAAAGAAAGTAAACAACAATTAAAAAAGCATCAAGACAATGTCAAGAACAAATTTTGATCAGTTGCTGCAGGCCGGCTGTCACTTCGGCCACCTGAAGCGCAAGTGGAACCCCGCCATGGCTCCCTACATCTACACCGAGCGCAATGGTATCCACATCATCGACCTGCATAAGACGGTAGCCAAGATCGACGAGGCTGCCGAGGCCCTGAAGCAGATTGCCAAGAGTGGCAAGCGAATCCTCTTCGTGGGAACTAAAAAACAGACCAAGGAAGTGATTGCCGAGAAGGCTGCCAGCATCAACATGCCTTACGTCATCGAGCGCTGGCCCGGCGGCATGCTCACCAACTTCCCCACCATCCGCAAGGCTGTGAAGAAGATGGCCAACATCGACAAGCTCATGGCCGACGGCACCTACAGCAACCTCTCTAAGCGCGAGTTGCTGCAGATTACCCGCCAGCGTGCCAAGCTGGAGAAGAACCTCGGCTCTATCGCCGACCTGACCCGTCTGCCCAGCGCCCTGTTCGTCATCGACGTGATGAAGGAGCAGA
>CAMHKU010000134.1 GCA_946185805.1 uncultured Prevotellaceae bacterium
CATCGGAAGTCCAGGTGAAGACGATGCGGTCCGTCAGCTGCTCCGCCTTGAGGTTGTTGACGGGCATCGTGCGCGTGGTGTTCACGGTGACGCTGGCCTTGCAGTCATCGCGCCGCGTCGTCACGTCCCAGAAGTTCGACACATAATAGACGTCATACACTGGCTTCGCCTCATTGCTGAAGCCCGTGTCGGCGTATGAGCGCGCGTTTTGATCGAGTTCGGCTATCTTGGTGCCGTTGCGATAGACCACCCACTTGTAGTTGGAATAGTTGCCGGGGATAGTGCCTACGCTCCACGAGAGGTTCACCTTCTTGTCGCGCTGGTTGAACACGCCCTTCAGGTTGGTAGCCTTGACAATGGGCGGGTTGATGGTCACCGTCTTGCTGATGACATTACTGTTGTCGGCAAAGGTGTTGCCCGAGTATGTGCCATTAAGACGAGAGTCCACCTTATAGCGGCCTACGTTCGTGGCTGTGGGCACAGAACCCGACCAACTGCCGTCATTCACCCTGAACACCGGGTTGCCGACGTTCTCGCTGGTTGGATTATAGGTTATCAGCTTCTGACTCGTGCCGTCATAGGTAAGGTCCGAGGCGTAGGTGGGTTCTTTTTTCCACTTCGCCGTCTGCGTGGTGAAGTGCTGATGGATGAAAATATAGGTGGATACTCCAGCTCCTTTGTTCGTGTCGACGTAGCCACTGTACGAGCTGTTGCGCCAAGAGATGGCGAGCGAGGAATCGTCACCGTCATCGGTATGGCCGTTGGTGTTGGTTGTTGTCGACAGGCGGGTCATCACGCGCTTGCTGCCGCCGTAATCACTAAGGTTCTTGCGGTCGCAGGTGTAATAAATATATATATCATTCCCGTTAGAACCTCTGTTGAGGTCGCCGTCAAACTTGCTGTCGTTAGTCGGCGCCTTGTAATAGGTGCGCCCATCAGAGGTAAATTTATCCACTTTTTTATTCGACGCGCAGATGTCGGTAATGTAGCCCGAATAGGGGTTGGCAGTGCTACTGGTCTTGTAGGCTATGTGGACCCAAAGGCCACCGGTACCTTCATTGAGGTCTTGCTCGACGACGGTCCACCCCTTGTTGGTGTACTCGTTCCTCAGGTTTTTCGCATTAAGTCCGCCGCTAACACCGAGGACCATCACTTCGGTAATGTACTCTTGCGCCCATGCCTGCGGGCTGCCCCCGATGAGCAGGGCGAGCATGAGCATGAGCACATGCCAGCGCGTGGCCCGGCGGCTGCGCTCCGGCAGAAGCCTGTGCCGCAGCATCGCCAATAGTTGTTGCTTACTTGTTTTCATTGTCTTTTCAGTTTCAGTTTGTTATTCATTGATTTTTATAAGTTGTTCTATCTTGGTCGCTTCGCTCAAAATCTTAAGAAAACCTGATATAAAATCTTTCAGTCATCATTGCATCATTGTCAGATTTTGAACAAGATTTTGTCAGATTTTGAGCATAGCGACCCTCTTATATGGGTCATGCGAACACCTCGCCTCGACGGGCGTCACCTGAGACCAGACGGATATTAACGCAATTCGCCAAGCACATCCTTCTGCGGATGTCTCGGCGGATAATCTTGAGCTTCGCTCGGCGTATGCCTAATTTGTCAATCTCTTTTAGTTCTCTATCAGCTCCAGCCCCTGCCCCCGGTAGAACGGGAACTTGTCGTCGTCGCTGATGAGGGGGATGCCGTTGCACAGGGCGTGGGCTATGATGATATGGTCACTCGGGTCGTAGTGCTTCTGTGCCTCGTTGATTTCAAGGCGGGCGTAGCGCTCGTAGTGCTCCTTGTGGAGGTAGAGGATTTGAATACCATTTTCATTCTCCACTGCGTTTATCATGTCTTGCGGCGACTTCCACCATCGTCGGATGTGCGGTTTGTTGTTCCACAGCAATACGAACTCCCTGAGCGACTCGGCACTCAGGCAAATCTGGTTCTCGTAGTCATCGAGGATGTCCTTTACATCACGCGATAGGTTCTCCGGCTCCTTGGCGTACCAGATGAAGATGTGCGTGTCAATGAGATACCGCTGCATACCGTGGCTTCGAGTCGAGGTTAGTCACCATTCTTACTGCATCGTCAAGGGCAATCTTGTCTTCTTCGGTCAGCGGCCCCCAGCCTCTTAGCTTGGCATAGTAGTCGGCCTGCTCTCTCCTGTTCTTGAACTTCTTTTCTTCCATATTTTGCGCTGTTTTAATGATTCAACGCTGCAAAGATACAACAAATTTCCGACATGACGCGCAAATCACGAAGAAAAATATCCGTCTGTGTCTCAGTATGTCAAAGAGCGCTTTTGGGTCTGCCCTCGCCGACCACTCGGCGACGGTGCCTATTGCTGTTTCGTCAGCTTCAGACCCGTGGCCGCCACGTACTCACCCTCGGTGAGCGTGGCCTTGGCCGTGCCGTTGTAGGTATTGCTGCCGTCACTGACGGAGAAGCTGAAGGTGCGCGCTGCAGCGGTGGGCAGCAGGGCGACATAGACCGCATCCTGGGCCGTGGAGCAGGTGACGGTGAGGGCTTCAGAGCCGCCCGCCGCGCCGGTGGCATGCACGTCGGCCTGGTCCGTGTTGGCACCGATGGCCACCGTTGCCGTCTGCGGATATTTTCCGGCATCGCTGCCATTGCCGCCATAGCTGATGCTGAGCGACTTGATGGGGATGGCCTCATTTGTCGCCTTGTCAACGAACGAGAACTTGCACACCGTGAGCAGGCTCTTCATCTTCGGCATCGTGGCATCGGCAGCGGCATCGGTCACGGAGGTGACCTGTGCCTTGCCATAGACATAGTGGAAGCGTGTGGCCAGCCCGGCGAGCGTGCCGTCCTGACCGCTGAGCGCAATGGTGTATTGGCTGTTGGTGGTGAACGTTGCGGCGGGATAGACCACGGCGAGGTAGTCGCCCGCGCTGCACGTCACGTTGCCCGTGAACTGCGAGGTGGCGGCGGTGGAGGCCGCCGTCAGCCCTCCGCTGTAGGGCGCTTCGCTATTACCCTGGTTCACCCTGCTCAGGTTGCAGTACGTCAGGGCGTCGCCCGCCGTCCACTTGGCGGTGAGGCCGTCGTCCTCGGTAAGCGAGGCACGTGTCAGCGACTGGCGTGCCTCTGCCGCACCGCCGTCCGCCTCCGTGATGGTGAGGCGGCGCACCTTCACGCCGTCGTCAGCCGTCTGCGGCGCGTTGTCGTTTGTGGCCGTGTCGTCGTCGCCCGAACAGGCCGTCAGCCCGGCCAGCATCATGCCGCCGAGCACAAAAAGCATCAGAAATTGTTCCTTCGTTCTCATAATGGATTAACGTTTTCGTTGTTTTTTTACTTGCTTCAGTCGGTTATACAAGATTTTATGTGGGTCGAACCTTTGTTTTTGAAAAACAGGGAAAAACAAGAAAAACAGGAAAAAACAATGTTAGCTAACAGTATAAGGTTTTTATCGGTTTTTTGGGTTTTTATCTGTCTTTCAAAAAACAATTATTCATCCACACTAAATCTTGCAGAACCCTTCAGTCATTGTCCCAGATACCGCGGCTCTGTGGGGCGTTGCTGCTGCCGCCTTCGTCCTGGCTGAATCCGCTTCCCGACTTGCTGTAGCCGGAAATCTCGCCGCTCACCGTGAGCAGCAGCTGTTGTTGCTTGAGGACTATCACCCTCGTTACAGGTTTCATGTACTGTCTTTTCATCGTTCTTTGTACTTATGTCTTTTCTTTATGTTAAGGGAACGGGACGATTCCCGTTCCCTTGGTCGATATGTGCTTACTTTTTTCGCTTAATCGTTACTTTTTTGCCGTGGTGGATATACACGCCAGGCTGTGTCGGCTTGCGGCCAATCTTGTAGCCCTGCAGCGTCCACCAGTCTGAGTCGTCAACGGGAGAACCGTTGACCACCGTGATGCCCGTCAGTACGTTGCTGAGGTCGATGACGTAGGGATTCCATGACGTGCCGATGTTGTCGTCGCTGACAAACGTCTGTGTGTTGTCGATGTCGATAATCTCGCCATCGATGCAGGTACGCAGCGTCATGGCCTGGCCGGCACCTTCGCCACTGATGACGAGGTAGTAGAGGCCGCGACTGCCGGCGCGTGAGGCACCTCGGCACTCGTCGCCCCCGCCCTCCATGGCTTTCAGGCTGCCTTCCCAACCATAGTTGCCGTACATGGCTACGCCAGTCTGCGACTTGACGATGTCGCCCGGCTGCGGGTTGGCTGCGGCCAGTGCCTCGCCGACGGTCATCGTGGTCAGTTGGCTATTAGTACCTGAGAAAGTGGCAAAAATATCGGTAATCGACGAAGTCGCTTCGCCCGTCGAAGAATAACCAAAAGATTCGGTTATTCTTTTCGCTTCATTGACATTATTTAACCTCTCTCTGTAGGGCATAGCGTAGGGAGTGTTGGTAATCAAAGTCAGGAGTCAGCTCTACCAAGTCCATATCCTTACCAATGGAAGTTGATGTACGATTTGGCACGAGCGTAACCTTCCTCTACTTTTCTGAGGTTCTCGGCCCGTTGTTCCTTGCTCATGTGCTCTACCTCCAGCCTTCGCATCTCGAAGTTGAAAGCATCCTCGCCCTTCAATACGGGAGTTTCTCTGATGGGTCGTGCCATAATAAATACGTATTTATGTTGAATATTCGGTGCAAAGGTACAAAAATTATTCTATTTATGCTCCGATTCGGAAGAAAATCTTCTTTGAAGAACGCATTTTGGGTTCTACGAGATTTTGTATGGGTCATACCTTCGTTTTTGGAAAAACAGGGAAAAACAAGAAAAACAGGGAAAAACAATGTAAGCTGACAGTTTTAG
>CAMHKU010000135.1 GCA_946185805.1 uncultured Prevotellaceae bacterium
CATAGCGCACGGCACGGCGCAGGATGCGGCGGATGACGTAGCCGGCCTTGGCGTTAGACGGCAGCTGGCCGTCGGCAATGCTGAAGGCTACGGCGCGCAGGTGGTCGGCACAGACGCGCATGGCAACGTTCGTGTCGTTTTGAGATTTGAGGTCGGAGGTTTGAAGTTTCTGATTTCTCAGTTCTTCCTCTTCCTCGTAGGTGGTGTATTTTAAACCTGTTATCTGCTCTTCGGAGCGGATGATAGGCTGGAAGATGTCGGTATCGTAGTTGGAGTGCTTGCCCTGGAGCATGCGCACCAGTCGCTCGAAGCCCATGCCGGTGTCGATGACGTTCATCGACAGTTTCTCCAGCGAGCCGTCGGCCTTGCGGTTGTACTGCATGAAGACGAGGTTCCATATTTCTATGACCTGCGGGTCGTCCTGGTTGACGAGTTCGCGGCCGGGGCGGCCGTTCTTCTTCTCCTCCTCGGGGCGCGAGTCGACGTGAATCTCAGAGCACGGACCGCAGGGACCTGTGTCGCCCATCTCCCAGAAGTTGTCGTGCTTGTTGCCGTTGATGATATGGTCGGCAGGCACGTGCTTGAGCCAGTAGCCGGCGGCCTCGTCGTCGCGCTCCAAGCCCTCGCTGGCATCGCCTTCGAAGACGGTGACGTAGAGGTCGGCGGGGTTGAGTTTGAGCACGTCGACCAGGTATTCCCAGGCCATGTCGATGGCGCCCTCCTTGAAATAGTCGCCGAAGGACCAGTTGCCCAGCATCTCGAACATGGTGTGGTGGTAGGTGTCGTGGCCTACCTCCTCCAGGTCGTTGTGCTTACCGGAAACGCGCAGGCATTTCTGCGTGTCGGCACGGCGGCGCGGCTCGGGGTCGCGCGTACCTAATATAATATCCTTCCACTGGTTCATACCGGCATTAGTGAACATCAGTGTGGGGTCGTCCTTAATGACCATCGGGGCAGATGGCACGATGGCGTGCTGTTTCGACTCGAAGAACTGCTTGAACGAGTCGCGAATCTCTTTTGCTGACAACATGTTTATTTACTATTTAACGATTTACTATTTACTATTTATTACTTGGCAATCAATAAGCCTTTTGCAAATGTGGGTGCAAAGGTACGAAGAATTAGAAAGAAATTAGAATAATTAAAATAATTTTTGTTTGTTTTCTCCTTTTTTATTAACTTTGCAGCAACATTTTATATACAAACTTAATAATTAGGAAAGATTAGCGAAATGTTATGATACTGCTAAGTTTTGACACTGAGGAATTTGATGTGCCGCGTGAGCATGGCGTGGAGTTTACGCTGGAGCAAGGCATGGCCGTGTCGACGGTGGGCACCAACCGCATCTTAGACGTGCTGAAGGCCAATGGCGTGAGGGCCACTTTCTTCTGTACCGGCAATTTTGCCGAGCGGGCACCGGAGGTGATGCAGCGCATCATGGCCGAAGGTCACGAGGTGGCCTGTCACGGCGTTGACCACTGGCAGCCTAAGGAGACCGATTTCGCCCGCTCGAAGGAGGTTGTGGAGCGTGTCACCGGTCGCGTGGTCTACGGCTACCGACAACCCAGGATGTTTCCCGTGGTGGAGAGCGAAATCAAGCGCGTAGGCTACCGCTACAACTCGTCGCTCAATCCGGCGTTTATCCCAGGCCGCTACATGCACCTGACAGCGCCGCGGACATGGTTTATGAAAGACGGTGTGATGCAGATTCCGGCATCGGTGACGCCGCTGATCAGGTTTCCGCTGTTCTGGCTCGCTCTGCATAACCTGCCCGAAGCTCTCTACCACTGGATGGTGCGCCGCGTGCTGAAGAAGGACGGCTATTTCGTCACTTACTTCCATCCCTGGGAGTTCTATGAACTGAAGGAGCACCCGGAGTTTAAGATGCCTTTTATTATTAAGAACCACAGTGGGCGACAGATGCAGGAGCGTCTCGACCGCCTCGTTAAGATGCTCAAGAGCCGCGGCCACGAATTCTTTACTTTCAATGAGTTTGTGGACAGGAAGATTGAACATTGAAGATTGAAGATTGAAGATTGAAGATTGAACGTTGAAGATTGAAATGACAAAGCTTGCAACCGTATCGCCGTGCTATAATGAGGAAGAGGTGCTGCGCCATAGTGTAGAGCGCCTGACAGCACTCTTTAACCGCATGATCAGCGAGGGACTCGTCACCGAGGACTCGATGATGGTGTTTGTCAACGACGGTAGCCGCGACCGTACATGGAACCTTATCTGTGAACTGAGCCGCGAGAATAAGTTCGTGCGCGGTATCAACCTCGCCCATAACGTGGGCCACCAGAACGCCATCATGGCCGGCATGATGACCGCCCGCTCATGGGCCGACGCCGTTGTCACCCTTGATGCCGACCTGCAGGACGACATCGAGTGTATACCTCAGATGGTGCGCCACCTGCAGGAGGGCAACGACATCGTCTACGGCGTGAAGGTGTCGCGGCAGGCCGACCCGCTGATGAAGAAGCTCACCGCTCAGGCTTTCTACAAACTGCAAGACGCCATGGGCGTAGAGAGTATCTACAATCATGCCGACTTCAGGCTGATGAGCCGACGAGCCCTTGACATGCTGGCCACCTATCCCGAGCACAACCTCTACCTGCGTGGACTCATACCCATGATAGGGCTGCCACACACCACCGTCGACGACGTCATCAGCGA
This sequence comes from uncultured Prevotellaceae bacterium, assembly GCA_946185805.1. Classification (GTDB taxonomy): domain Bacteria; phylum Bacteroidota; class Bacteroidia; order Bacteroidales; family Bacteroidaceae; genus Prevotella. The sequence goes on from CAMHKU010000135.1 coordinate 2,677, forward strand.
GCGATTTGCCGGACAGTCGAAATACACATTAGGCAAAATGCTGGGACTGGCACTCAACGGCATCACGGCTTTCTCAGTCAGACCACTCTATCTGATATTCAACATCGGGGTCGTGTTCCTTATTGTAGCCCTCTGTATAGCTGTTTATGTGTTTTACTCGCTCGTTAGCGGCCACGCCGTGCAGGGATGGGCCTCGCTGATGCTCAGTATCTGGCTCGTGGGGGGCTTTGTGCTCGTCTCAATGGGAATCATAGGTACCTATATCGGTAAGATTTTTACTGAGGTGAAGCAACGTCCGCTGTATCACGTCCAGGAGATTGTTGAATAGCAAATCGTAAATCCGTAAATAGTAAATAGTAAATCCGTAAATAGTAAATCCGCAAATAGTAAATAAAACAATGGCTTTAAACGCTTATAAACCGCAGAAGCTGTATTACAGCATCAAGGAGGTGGCGCAGATGTTTAATCTCAACGAGAGTACGCTGCGCTTCTGGGAGTCGGAGTTTCCTTTCCTCAAGCCTAAGACCACCGGACCGGCGAAGGTGCGCCAGTATCAGGAGAAAGATATTGAGCAGATTAAGCTCATTCACAACCTGGTGAAGGTGCGGGGCTTCAAGCTCTCTGCCGCCAAGAAGATTATCAACAGCAACCGCGACGGTGCCGACCGCACGGCCGACGTGTTAAGCCGGCTTATTGGTGTGCGCGACGAGTTGGTGGCGCTGAAACGACAAATGGACTATCTGCAATGAAAAGAATCCCCAATCTGTTATTGTTGTTGGTGTTCGCCGTTTTGTTTGTCTACTCCTCACATACGGATGCGCAGACGCAGAAGCGGACCCGTTACGAGTTTCATCGCAACCTGCCCGTATATGCCGACTCTCTGATTAAGGACCTTACCTATCCGCTGGCATGGGGTAACAGTGAGATAACGGACTTTGAAGAGTGGCGCCGCGTAGCCCGTCAGCGCGTGTTTGACTGTATGCTAACGCCACCGCCGCCGCCTGCTCAGCGGCCGGTGGAGGTGACCGTTATCGGTGAAGAGCAGCGCAAAGGCTATAAGGCCAGGAAGATTGACATCCGCCTGAGCCGATACTACAGTGTGCCTGCCTATCTGCTGATTCCCGACGGCAAAGGGCCGTTTCCTGCCGTCAACGTGCTGCACGACCATGGCGGTCATTTCTTTATAGGCAAGGAGAAGATGGTGCGCCCGCTGAAAAGTGAGGATGCGGCTGTGGTCAAGGATGCTGAGGCGTGGCTGACACCTCTCTATGAGGGGCAGTTTCTGGGCGACTTCCTGGCCCAGAACGGTTTTGTGGTGTTCTGTGCCGATGCGCCGATGTGGGGTGAGCGTGGACGTTCTGAGGGTGATGACCGGGCGAAGTATGACATGATTGCCGGCAATATGATGATGTATGGCATTGATCTGTCTGCCTATATGACCTATGACGACATCAGCGGTACGGAGTTTCTGGCCTCATTGCCGGAAGTAGACCCTCAGCGTATCGGCTGTACGGGCTGTTCGATGGGTGCCTACCGCACGTGGATGCTCGCTGCCCTGAGCGACCGTATCAAGGCGGGGGCTGCCGTCTGCTGGATGACCACCACCGACGAGCAGATGTCGTTTAAATACAAGCGCACGGAGAATGGCGGCTTTGCCAACTGTCTGCCTGGTTTGCGTCGCTGGTTGGACTATCCGCATATTGCTTCTCTCGCCTGTCCCAAGCCAATGCTCTTTATCAATGGTTCGCAAGACAAGCTCTTTCCTGTGCCCAGTGTCTACAAGGCCTTCCAGCAGATGCACGATGTGTGGGACAGCCAAGGCGCTGACAGTCGTCTGGAGACCGAACTGTGGGATATTCCCCACAGTTGTCCGCTGAAGGCGCAGATGCGCGTATTACTGTTCTTCCAGAAGTATTTGTAGGCGCGAAAAAATCGCAAGTAGCTTTTAATGAGCTTCTTGCGATTACTTTTGTGTCGACACTTGGACTCGAACCAAGGACCCCCACCATGTCAAGGTGATAC
>CAMHKU010000136.1 GCA_946185805.1 uncultured Prevotellaceae bacterium
GAAGGGCAAGAAAAAGTTGTCAATAGTTGTCAGAATGAAGGGCAAGAAAAAGTTGTCAATAGTTGTCAGAATGAAGGGCAAGAAAAAGTTGTCAATAGTTGTCCTCAGTTGTCAGAGTTGTTTTCAAAAGAAAAAGCTGAGTTGTCGTCAACGATTCTGCTGGTGTATATCACGCCGTCGGGGCAGGGGCTAAAGGTGGTGTTCAAGGCCGATGCTGAGAAGGGTAATCTGATAGACAACCAGCACTGGATGGCCCGCGAGCTGGGTGTCACCGTGGACGAGAGCTGCAAGGACGCCTCGCGCATGTCGTTCATCTGTAGTGAGGAGGATATACTGTATATTAACGAAAAAGAATTGTTTGAGTATGAAAATCAAGAATTTGCTGAGAAATATGGCCGTCAATATCGTCGTGGCAATAGTCAGCCCACTCTGTTTGATGGTGAAGATTGTAACGGCGCCAATAGTGCTGGCGATGCTGGCGGTGACGGTGATGATCACGAAGCCACTGGGGCTGCTGCTGAGGTGGGCGGTGCCGCTGATGGTGGGGCATGTGACGGACGTGGTGCAGACGCTGGACTGGCGACGACGGTAGGTGACACCTACCGAGGGTTGAGTTACCAGACGGTCATTGACGCATGGCTGGGTGGCACGGTGCCAGGCCCCGGCGACCGCCACCAGACGGCGCTAAGGCTGGCAGGCGACCTGAGGTATATCACCGACAACGACCCCAAGCTGATTAAGCGCCTGCTGATGGCGCAGCCATGGGTGAAAGCCATCGTCGACGAACGGGGTGAAGACGTGGACCTGCTGATCAAGAGTGCGCGGGAGTATAAGATGTATATGACTGTGCCGAAGCGGCTGAGGGAGGCGCTGGAGAGCCTCCCCCAAGCCCCCTCCGAAGGAGGGGGTGTTGATAACCCTGCTGGCGGCAACAACGGCGCAGGCACCCCTGTTTCTGACGGGAAGAGCATATCTCACCCCTCCCCTGACAGGGGAGGGGAAAGGGGTGGGGTCTGTGTCCCTCTTGAGCAGTGGGGTCGCGAGATAGAAGCGCTGATGGGGGAGTTTCCTTGCTTGAAAGAAGCCTGCTACGGGCTTAGCGTGGCGGGATTCCCCGCGGCCTTGTATGTCTCAGCGGCGTTCTTGGGGACACTGCTGACGCGCTGCACCTACCACTTCTACCATCGTCCGGAGGAAGCCCGACGGCTGAACTACTGCGTGCTGGTGATCGGCGATCCTGCCTGCGGCAAGTCGTTTGCTACTCGTCTGTACAAGCTGCTGGCGGCACCGCTGATAGCCGCCGACAAGGTGAGCAACGACGCCATCAACCGCTACAAGCGCGAGCTGAAGCTACGCGGCACCAGCTCGAAGGAGCAGAAGAAGGACGGTCTTAAGCCGCCGGAGGTAGTAGTGAGAATTCACGGTCCAAGGACGGCCAACGGCGTGTTCATAGAAGACATGAACCGCGCCGTGGAGGTGGTGGGCGGCGAGCCGCTACACCTGCACATGCTCACCTTTGACTCGGAATTAGACTCGAGCACCACGGCATCGAAGGGCGGACAGTGGATAGACAAGGGCACGCTGGAGCTGAAAGCCTTCCACAACGAGGAGGACAACCAGCAGTACCGCAACGTGGACTCGGTGTCAGGGCCTTTCGACGTGTATTGGAACTACATTTACACCGGCACACAGCTCTCGTTGGGGCGCAAGGTGACGGAGAGGAACTTCGGAAGCGGACTGGCCACGCGTCTGGGCGTGGTACCCATGCCGGGGACGGAGTACAAGATGATGCCATTGAGTCGTAAGACTACCATCAACCTGGAGGCCGACGAGACGCTGAAAACCTGGGCGTTCAGACTGGACGGTGTCAGCGGCGAGCTGCCCCTGTGGCCGCTGGTGGAGCGGTGCTGGGAGTGGGCTAACGACCGCATGGAGATAGCCGCCTTCAACCAGGACAAGGCCGACGAGCTGCTGCTGAAGCGCGTGCCTTACTACGGCATAGCCATTGCTGCACCCTACATACTGATGCGCCACTGGCAAGAGTGGCAGGAGAAGAAGGACTTCCAGATAGACGATGTAGACCTGCGCCTGTGCTCGCTCTGCCTCGACATTCAGTACCGCTGCCAGCAGCACTTCTTCGGACAGTACGCCCGCGCCTACTTCGACAACATGACGCGCGACCAGGAGGCCATGCGCCAGCGACGCTCACGCTACGACCAGTGCTACGAGCAGCTGCCGCAGGAGTTTACCTTGGAGGATGTGGAGCGTGTGTACGGTATTGATCGCGGGAAATCCTATCAAACAATAAGAAGGCTTAAAGATTGTGGTAGTGTTGAGAAAGCCGATAAAGGAAAATTTAAGAAACTTAAAATAACACTGTTATGACAGACCCCAAGACCAAACTGACGCCCCACTTCACGCTGGGGGAGATGACCCGAAGTACAAGTCATCCTGAAATCTACAATGTGCCGCCACCCGCCTATGTGGACAACCTCACGCGGGTGTGCGGATGGCTGGAGAAGCTGCGTGAGCAGTACAACCGCCTCTATTCTAAATTCGGTGATGAGACGATAAAGATCAGCTCTGGCTACCGCTCAGAGAAGCTGAACCGTGCCGTTGGCGGCGCTCGCGACTCAAACCACCTCACCGGCTGCGCCGCCGACATCGTTTGCCGTGACTGCGAGCAGGCTGTGCGCTATGCCGCCATCCTACTCGACCTCTCGCTCAGCAGCGGCCAGGCCTTCGACGAGCTGATCATTGAGAAGAAGTTCACTCACTACTGGCTGCACTTCGCCGTGCGTAAGGACGGAAACCGGGGGAAGGTGAGCGCGATTGTGAAGTGAAGAGTTGAAGAATCGCCGCTTCCCAGTGTAAACACTGCGGAAGCGGCGACTTTTTTTGTTTTTTGTTTTTTGTTTTTAGCGCAACTCCTGATAGCATTTTTTTAGGAAAAGGGCGTTTATGTGTGATGCGATTACTGAAACTTGACGAACTTCATTTCGTGGAGGATGCGCTTCTGGCGTTTCTGCATGTAGCTGCTGGGATGTTTGGAACTGAACTTGCGGGGATTTGGCAGGGTGACAGCTACCAAGGCGCATTGTTCACGCGAAAGCTGAGAGGCGTGCAAGCCCCAGTTGTCGCGACTGACGGCCTCAATGCCATAAATGCCCTCGCCCATCTCTATGGAGTTGAGATACACCTCCATAATACGCTCCTTTGTCCATATCAGCTCAATGAGTGCCGTGAAATAGACTTCCAAGCCCTTGCGCACCCATGAGCGACCGGGCCAGAGAAACACGTTCTTGGCCGTTTGCTGCGAGATAGTGGAGGCACCGAGTTTCTGTTTTTCCGGATGGGTGATGTTTCGCTTGGCGGCATGCTCTATGGCCTTGAAATCGAAACCGTGGTGCGCAGTGAAGTTGGCATCCTCGCTGGCCATCACCGCCACAGGCATGTACTCGGAAATATCGTCGATAGATGTCCAGTAATGGCTGAGCCTCAGCTCCCTACCCTCTTTCACTTGTTCATAGCAACGGATGAACATCAGGGGCGTAAACCATACGGGCACAAACTTCAGCAGTACAACAGAAAGAATCGTGGAGGCAAAGAATGCCGCCACGATTCCTCTAAGAATACGTTTTACAATTTTCATTTAGTGAGCCTGAGCCTCGGCAAACGGAAATTTTAGTTAGCCTGAGCCTCAGCAGCCTTAATCATGGCCTGCGAGGCATACATGTAAACCTCTACGCGGCGGTTCTGAGCCTTGCCGGCAGCGGTAGAGTTGTCGGCAACGGGATTGCTCTCGCCATACCCCATCGTACTACGAATCTGAGAAGCCGAAACGCCAATTGAGGTCAGGTAGTTGGTAACAGCCTGAGCGCGCTGCTGCGAGAGGTTGAGGTTCTTCTGGGCACTCTGCTCGGCAGTGGAGTTTTTCCAACCAGCATTGTCGGTATAGCCCTGGATGGCCACGTCGCAGTCGGCGTTGTTCTTCAGCACGTTAGAGAACTGTGTGAGCGAATTCTTGGCAGTGCTGCTCAGCGTTGAGCTACCCGTAGTGAAAAGGATACCTGAATCGAAGGTTACCTTTACAGCCTGCAGACCATTAGCATCAGTCACAGACTCTACCTGGGCATTCTGAACAGCCTCGGCCTCGGCCTTTGCCTTGTCCATTTTCTTACCAATGATAGCACCGGCACCAGCACCTACAGCACCGCCAATGGCAGCGCCGACAGCTGTATTGCCGGCAATCTTACCAACAATGGCACCTAACAGAGCACCGCCACCGGCACCAATAGCCGCACCTTTGCCCATGTTGTTACATCCCATCATCACCAAGCCTGCGCAAAGGGCGATGATCATTGTCTTCATACTTTTCATAATCTTTTACCTTTTTTTATTGGTTAAACAGTTAATTACAAGTTTTTACGCTGCAAAGTTACAAAATAAATCATAATACATCGTTTATAATTCATATTTTTTATGTAATTTTGCACTCAAATTAATTAAATAGCAAAAAAGACATGGCAAAAGAATTAAAAGATCTGACCAAAAGGGCTGATAATTACAGCCAGTGGTACAACGACCTTGTAGTGAAGGCCGACCTCGCCGAGCAGTCGGCCGTTCGCGGATGTATGGTGATTAAGCCTTACGGCTACGCCATCTGGGAGAAGATGCAGCAGCAGCTGGATAAGATGT
>CAMHKU010000137.1 GCA_946185805.1 uncultured Prevotellaceae bacterium
GATGAACGTAGCCTGGTCGGAACCGGCACCGGCAATGAAGTTGTAACCCTGAATCTGCTCACGGCTCAGGATGGCGGGGTCGGCAGCCAGAATGGCGTCTACCTCGTCGATGATCTGTCGCGTGCGGGCTACCGACGTTGCCGGCGGCATGCTGACGGTACAGAAGATGGTGCCGGTATCCTCGTCGGGCACCAGACCGGTCTTCGTGGTGAACATCGTCGTTACCAGCACGACGATACCGATGACTACGGTGATGCCGATGGCTATGGGCTTGTGCACCAGTTTCTCCACGGCCTTCTTATACTTGCCCAGCACCGACTCGTAGGCCGTATTGAACGAGGCGTGGAAGCGGTCTATACGCGACATTTTGCGCTCGTGACCCTCAGCGTCGTGAGGTTTCAGGAAGATGGCACACAGGGCCGGCGAGAGCGTCAGGGCGTTCAATGCCGATATGAAGATAGCCACGGCCATGGTCACACCGAACTCGCGGTAGAACGTACCCGTCACGCCACCCATGAACGACACGGGGATGAACACCGAAGCCATCACCAGCGTGATAGAGATGATAGCGCCCGAAATCTCGTTCATGGCGTCGATTGATGCTGTCAGCGTAGACTTGTAGCCCTGGTCCAGCTTAGCATGGACGGCCTCGACGACCACGATGGCATCGTCGACCACGATGGCGATAGCCAGCAGCAGGGCCGAGAGCACCAGCAGGTTGATAGAGAAGCCGAACACCTCGAGGAAGAAGAACGTACCCACCAGCGACACCGGCACGGCAATCAGCGGGATGAGCGTAGAGCGCCAGTCTTGCAGGAAGACGTAAATCACGATGAACACCAGGATGAGGGTGAACACCAGCGTGAATACCACCTCCTCGATAGAGGCATAGAGGAACTCCGTGACGTCGTAGTTGATTTTATACGTCATGCCCGGGGGGAAGAGCTTGGCCTGCTCCTCCAGCTCGGCCTTCACCTGCTTGGCTATCTCGTTGGCGTTGGAGCCGGCAATCTGCTGCACCATACCCATCACCGAGGGGATGTTGTTGTTGCGCATCGACACGGTGTACTGCTGTCCGCCGAGCTCAATCTTGGCCACGTCCTTCAGTTTCAGCGTCTGGCCGTTGGCGTCGCTGGAGATGATGATGTTGCCAAACTCCTCGGCACTCTTCAGACGGCCGGTGTAGCGCATGGCATACTCGTAGGCCACGTTGCTCTCCTGGCCGAAGGCACCGGGGGCAGCCTCAATGTTCTGCTCGGCCAGCACGCCGCTGATGTCAGAGGGCATCAAGTTGTACTGCTTCATCACGTCGGGCTTGAGCCAGATACGCATGGAGTAGGTCTTCAGACCGGGGCTCTGCACGTCGCCCACGCCCTGGATACGCTTGATGGCCGGTATGATATTAATGTTGTTGTAGTTGGTCAGGAACTCGTCGTCGTAGCGGCCGTCACTGGTCAGGGTGAACATGATGACCTGCGAGGTCTGACGCTTCATCACCGTCACACCGATGCGCGTCACCTCGGCAGGCAGCAGGGCCTGCGCCTGCGAGACGCGGTTCTGAACGTTGACGGCACACATGTCGGCGTTCATGCCCTGACGGAACAGCACAGACATCTGTGCCGAACCCGATGTGGCGGTAGAGGTGATATAGTCCATGCCCTCCACGCCGTTGATGCTCTCCTCAAGGGGCACGATGACGGAGTTTTTCACCGTCTCGGCGTCGGCGCCGGGATAGCTGGTGTAAATGGCCACCGTAGGCGGTGCAATGTCCGGGTACTGCTCAATAGGCAGCGAGACCAGACCTATGATACCCAGCAGCACGATGGCAATGGAAATCACCGTCGAGAGTACCGGGCGCTTGATAAAGTTTGTAAAAGTCATGCTAATTTACTATTTGACAATTTACTATTTGACAATTTACGGATTACGATTGCCGTTTTTATTATTTCGTGGCTTTTTTCACCTCTTCGATAATCTCGCCGGCAGACATCTCCTTCACCTGCTCGCCAATCTTCTTGTCGTAGCGCTCAGGGGTGATGGGCACAATCTCCATGCCATCCTTCAGCTTGGTAATGCCATTGGTAACATACTGGTCGCCCACCTTCAGGCCGTCGGTCACCACGTAGTTGTTACCGTCATTCTGCGGAGCCACCTTGATCTCGGTATAGCGCACCTTCTTGTCCTTGCCCATGACATAGACAAACTTCTTGTTCTGCACCTCCATGACGCACGACTGGGCAATGACAATGGCCGAATTGTTGTCGTGAGGAATAATGATATTGCCCGAGCCGCCGCTCTTCAGCAGCTTTTCGGGGTTGGGGAACTGAGCAATCATCTGCACCGAGCCCGTTGTCTGGTCGATGACGCCGCTCATCTTCACCACCTTACCCTCGTGGCCGTAGATGGAGCCGTCACTGAGCTGCAACTTCACGGCGGGCAGCGAGGCCAGCCCGTTGCCGCTCTTCGACATTTCCAGAGCCTCCTTCTCGCTCATGGAGAAGTAAACCTCCATCGTCGAGATGTTCGACACCGTGGTCAGCACCGAGGCGGCGCTCACCAGGGCACCCACCTTCAGGGGGAGCGTGCCCACGACGCCGGCGGCGGGACTCTTCACATAGCAGAAACTCAGTGCCTCCTTGGCCGAGGCCAGCGCTGCCTGGGCCTGAGCCAGACCTGCCTTGGCGCTCTCATACTGGTTGGTGGCCGACTGCAGCTCGAAGTCGCCAATCACCTTGTTTTCAAACAGTTTCTTGGAGTTCTCAAACGACAGCTTGGCGGTGTTGCACTGTGCCTGTGCCGTGTTCACGGCAGCCAGCGCCTGGCGCACCTGAGCCTGATAGGTCACGTTGTCGATCTCGAACAGCGTCTGCCCGGCACCCACGGCCTGACCTTCCTTCACATGAATCTTGGTAATGAAACCGCCCACCTTGGGGCTGATCTGTACATCCTGAACACCCTTGATAGAGGCGGGATAGGTGGCCTGCGACGAGGCACTCTTAGTACCTACCGTCACCACGGGGTACTCGTTGTCACCAAAATTGGGACGTCCGCCGCTCTTGCCGCCGCACGAAGCCAGCAGCAGCGCAGAGGCCGCAACCATCAGCAAATTAATCTTTCTCATACGTTTTTTTGTTACTATGCTTAAATTTATATATAAATTCAGTCCCTTTCCGCGAAAACTCTTTTTGCTTGTGTCGGTTTTCGGGCTGCAAAGTTACAAAAAAAGATGCATACTTGATTGTTCCTTTATATCTTTTTTGCACTTTATCACTATTTTTGTAACTACTGTGCCATGCTTCCTTATTGGACAAAAATCTCCAAAAATCTTTCAAGTTAGATTTTTGAAGATTTTCGTTATTGAAAAACGGCCGTCCATCCGCACTAATTCTCCCGTCGAGGATGGCGATTTTTGCCATTTTACTACAGAGTAACAAGTTTATTGACAGGCAGTTGTAACTTTTACATTGTTGCAATAAAAGAATAAAAAACTCATGTACAGTGCTTCAATACACTCTACGCCACAGGTGTAAGCCCCATCTTGCGGGCTTTCTCTATGAGCAGCGCCATGAGCGGTTCGCGCTCATTCTCTACCTTGTTGTCGAGGACGGCGTCCTTGAGATATTGCTTCAGCATGCCCACCTCACGCGAGGGCTGCAGGCCGAAGAGCTGCATAATCTCGTTGCCGTCGATGACGGGCTGCAGCAGGCGCTTGTAGTCTTTCACCTTGAGGTCGTCAAGCTTGACGCGCACCATGCGGAAGTTCTCCAGAAAGATTTTCTTCTTCACCTCGTTCTTGCTGGTGATGTCGGCCTCGCAGAGCGTCATCAGGTCGTCTATGTCGTCGCCGGCATCGTTGAGCAGGCGGCGCACGGCGCTGTCAGTCACCTCGTTGTCGGCAATGGCCTGCGGCCGCATGTGCAGGTCGACGAGTTTCTGCACGTATTTCATCTCGCCGCCCATAGGCAGCTTCAGGCGCCGGAAAATCTCGGGCACCATCTTCGCGCCTATATAATTATGGTTATGGAATGTCCACCCCACGGCGGGCTCCCACCGCTTCGACTTCGTCTTGCCGATGTCGTGGAGCAGGGCGGCCCAGCGGAGCCACAACCCACCCCCATCCCCTCCCAAAGGGAGGGGGGCTTGGTTACCCTGCTGCGGTAATGAGCCATTATATTGATTTCTTTGCTGCTGATAATCTCGGGTAGGAGTATCTAATCTCCCCTCCCTTTGGGAGGGGCTGGGGGTGGGTTGTTGGCTGGGGGTGGGTACCACGTTCTCCAGCACCTCCAGGGTGTGGTAGAAATTGTTCTTGTGGGCCTTGCCGTTACGCTGCTCCACGATGTCGAGGGCCGCCAGCTCGGGCAGGATGATGCTCAGCAGCCCTGAGCGCTGCAGGTCTACGAAGCCTCGGCTGGGGTGGGGCGACATGATAATCTTGTTGAGCTCCACCTCTATGCGCTCGCCACTGACAATCTTGATGCGGTCGGCCATG
>CAMHKU010000138.1 GCA_946185805.1 uncultured Prevotellaceae bacterium
CCGGTCATGCCCGTGGTGAGGTTGTCGCTGATGATGACGGTGATGTCGGCATTCTCGTTGATGGCATCCAGGAGTCCCGTCATGCCGCTGTGGGTGAACGTGGAGTCGCCGATGATAGCCACGGCGGGCCACTGACCGGCGTCGGCGGCACCCTTGGCCATAGTAATCGATGCACCCATGTCTACACACGAGTGGATGGCATGGAATGGCGGCAGGAAGCCCAGCGTGTAGCAGCCGATGTCGCCGAAGACCCGCGGGTTGTCATATTCGCGCAGCACCTCGTTGAGGGCGGCGTAGACGTCGCGGTGGCCGCAGCCCTGGCACAGTGCCGGTGGACGGGGCACTACGATTTGACTATTTGACAATTGACCGTTTGACAATTGACTGTTTGACAATTGACCGTTTATGGTTTTCTCCAAAGCGGTGGCCACGGCGTCGGGCGTGAGCTCGCCCGTGCGAGGCAGGGTGCCGTCGAGCTTGCCATGGACAGTCTTCATGTCGGCCACGCCACGAACCATGTCTTCGATGAAGGGCTGGCCTTCCTCAACGATGAGCAACTGGTCGCTCTCGTCCAGCAGACGGCGCACCAGCGCCTTGGGCAGCGGATACTGCGAAATCTTCAGCACGCTGAAGGGGCAGTCCTCAGGGAAGTTCTCCATCACGTAGTTGTAACCGATGCCACTGGCAAGGATTCCCACCGACTTGTCGGTGCCCTCCTTATATATATTATAAGATGAGTTCACGGCATCCTCCTCTAACTGTGCCTGCTGGGCGGTGACGTAGTCGTTGCGGCGGCGCGCGTTGGCGGGCAGCAGCACCCAGTTCTTGGCCTCGGCGTTGTAGTTGAGTTCATTTTGCTGACGTGGAACGTCAGCACACTCTACCACGGCGCGGCTGTGGGCCATGCGGGTGGTGACGCGCATCAGCACCGGCAGCTTCACACGCTCGCTGTAGTCGAAGGCTACGGCCATCATGTCGTAGGCCTCCTGCTGGTTCGACGGCTCGAAGGTGGGTATGAGTGCAAACTTGCCGTAGAAGCGGGAGTCCTGCTCGTCCTGCGAGGAATGCATCGATGGGTCGTCGGCCACGAGCACCACCACGCCGCCGTTGACGCCCGTCATGCCACTGTTGACGAAGGGGTCGGCACAGACGTTGAGACCTACGTGCTTCATGCACACCATGGCCCGCTTGCCCATGAACGACATGCCGAGGGCGGCCTCCATGGCCGTCTTCTCGTTGGTGCTCCAGCGGCTGTGGACGCCACGCTCGCGGGCCAGCGCGTTACCCTGGATAAACTCTGTAATCTCTGTTGACGGCGTGCCGGGATAGGCGTACACGCCGGAGAGGCCGGCATGCAGGGCGCCCAAGGCTATGGCTTCGTCGCCAAGTAATAGTTTCTTTTCCATTATTTCACTTTTCACTTTTCACTCTTCACTTTTCACTTTTCACTAGCGTAGCGCATCATATATCCCATCCTATGGCCGAGGCACCGAGCACGGCTGCCGAAGCACCGTCGAGACCGCTGACGAGGAACTGGGCTTTGCCGCGGAAGATGGGCATGACGTGCTCGTCGTAGCTCTCGCGGATGGGCTTCATAATCAGCTCGCCGGCTTTCACCATGCCACCGAAGAAGATAAATGCCTCAGGCGAGGAGAAGGCGGCAAAGTCGGCACAGGCCTCACCCAGCATGTGGCCCGTAAACTGATAGATCTCGTTGGCCAGCTCGTCGCCCTTGCCGGCGGCGATGCTGACGTCGAGCGAGGTGATGTCCTCGGGCTTCATCTCGCGCAGAATGCTGGGACGGTCGGTCTTCTCAAGCATCTCGCGGGCTGTGCGTGCCACGCCCGTTGCCGAACAGTAAGCCTCCAGGCAGCCCTTGCGGCCGCAACCACAGGAGCGACCCTCGGCGCCGCGCACCATCGTCACATGACCCAGCTCGCCGGCAAATCCGTCGTGGCCGTAGAGTAGCTGGCCGTTGACCACGATGCCGGAGCCTACGCCCGTGCCTAAGGTGATGACGATGAAATTCTTCATGCCGCGTGCCACGCCGTAGACCATCTCGCCCAGGGCGGCGGCGTTGGCGTCGTTGGTCAGCGCTACGGGAATGCCGCCGAGCCTGTCGCTGAAAAGCTTGGCCAGGGGCACGATGCAGTCGTGAGCCCACGGCAGGTTGGGGGCAAACTCGATGGTGCCCTTATAATAGTTACCGTTGGGGGCGCCGATGCCCATGGCCTTGATCTTCTCCAGGCCGCCCACCTGCTCAATGATGACCTGCAGGGCCTCCACGCAGGCGTCGACGTAAGCCTCGGCCGTGGCGTAGCCGCCGGTCTTGATGGCTGTTGTAGCCTTGATGTCGCCGCGGGCGTCGACAATTCCAAACACGGAGTTCGTGCCTCCTAAGTCTAAGCCAATGACGTATGGCTTCATTGCTTGCTGTTCGTTCATAATAGTCTTATGTTTATTAATATTGGTTTACTGTTATTTGTATGCTTTCAGCGGAGCTTATTGGCCCAGGTACTTGGCTAAGGCCGTGACGATGGCCTGGCGCGACGACAGCTCATATTGCGAACTGTGGAGGAAATAGTCCTGATGAGTGGCCTTTGGGTCGATGACCATCTCCAGCATGTCGTTCTGCTCGATGGCGGCAGCATCGGGGGCGGCACCCGTCCACGGGTCGTTCTTGCCGTAGACGAAGATGATGGGCTGTGTGCGCTCTACGTAGCACCACTCGAGGAAGGATTTCATCAGCGCGCCGCCATCCTGCTTGTAGATACCCTCGAACCTGGCTTGACGGCCAAGGAAACGCACCACATTGGTAACCTCGTCGGGCGTGAGATAGCTGTTGTTGACCTGCTTGTAAGTGGGGTCGGCAAAGCCAAGCTCCGTAAACGACTGCACCTCGTAGGGGGTGCCTTTGTCGTCGCGTAATTCGATGAGCAGTTGCCAAAGGGTCTCGTCGGTGGTGGCGCGAGTGATGCGGTCCTGTGCTTCGGCGTCTTTGTAGACACGCACTTGAAGGGTGTCCTGATTCATGAGCAGGAACTCGGCAAACTCGTCCATCTCGTCGGCATCGAGGTTGGCGGCCACCTTGGCAGGGTCGGGCACCATGTAGCTCCACTGGGTGAACTGCACGTATGAGAACTTGCCGAAGAGCTCGTTGTAGTAGTTAAACAGGAAGAAAGCCGTAAGGTCCTTCTCCAGGTCGCCGGTGCTGGCCATGTCCTTGTTGTTATACTGCTGGACTATCTTGCTGTAGTTTTTGGGGTCATAATCAGCCAGCTTGGCGATGCAGGTACGGCGCAGCTCAGGCGTGGTGCACACGTAGTAGGGCACCTGGTTGAGGCGTTCGCGGGCGATGGCTTCCTTAGAGCCTTCGGCGTAGCCGGTGCCACAGACCTCGTCGAGGTGGTCGCTCGTCTGGTAGTTGCTGCACGAGTAGTTGCCGTAGCTGTCGGTGGTGCCAACCATGAACGGTGCGCAGAAGGGCACGAAGACGTCAATGTCGTTCCACCCCTCCTGGTCGCTGTAGTAGGCATAGAGGGCGGTGGTGATGCCGTCCTTGCTGGTGCCGGTGCTGGCCCACTTGCCGGTTTTGAAGAGCGTGCTCTTCAGTGCCGTCACGATGGCGTGGAGGTCGTAGGACTCCTGCTCGGCGGTGAAGTAGGTGAATTTCAACTCGTCGTAGGGCTCGGGCTGTGACAGACCGAAATAGCGGTGCTCGATGTTGAGCTGGTTGGCTTTGAGGTGTTCGGTCAAATCGCAATTGCGAATCTTGTCGGCCGTTTGAGGCATATCGTAGCCGTGGGTGTTGACGACGACGTTCTTGTCCCATCCCTCAAAGAGCAGAGCGGCATGCTGTTCGAAGACACCGTGCTCGGGGTGGAAATGGTCGATGGGCTGTACGAAGGTGATGAAGTACACGCTGTCGCTTTTGTTTTCAGTGTATCTCACCTCCACGTTGCTGACGATGGGTACTGTCTTCAGGGCTTCTACTACCTCGTTGGTGGTGGTGGTAATAGGCTCCGGTGCGGGAATAATCTCGGTCAGACTGTCGTCCTTGGCACAGCTGGTGAAGAGTGCTCCCGTAAGAGTCACGCCTGCCAGCAGATGTAATATATTCATGTGTCTCATTTTGAGCTGTTGTGATTTGATTTTGTAGATGATTAGTTACCTGTTCTCACATACTGGAGGGCGCGGTTGAGCTGCGTGTCGGTATAGTCACGCTTGAAGGCAATGGTGTCGAGGTCAACCTCGATGTCGGGGATGATGCCTATGCCCTCCATGGGTCGCTTGTTGTTGTCGAAAAGAATCTGGTTGGGCAAGTAGCAGTAGACGGGTGTGGCTCCTTCGACGCCTATGTGGCCGGCGTAGTTTTCTGTGTAAAATTCGTTGCCGGTGAGTCCGCACAGGC
>CAMHKU010000139.1 GCA_946185805.1 uncultured Prevotellaceae bacterium
TCCAAAAACGAATGTACGACCCATACAATATCTCGTAGAACCATTCTTTTCAAAGATAAGGTTGGGAGCACAGAAAGATGCCGTAGGCATCAGATTGTGGTAGCCAGCTATGCAGCCGTGCCGTAGGTACGGCGAAATGGCTGGTAACAATCGTATCGTGAGGATAGCCTGCCGTCAGGTAGGCGATGATGGCTCACTGTCGCATACCTACGGCATGCCTTTCCCTGACACATTTCTCCCAGCCATTTCGCAACCCATAGAGGGTTGCTGCATGGCTGGCTACCACTATCTGATGCCTACGGCATCTTTCCCGCAGCGTTACTGCTCATCATGCGCTCTTTTATGGTCGCTAAGCTCAAAATTATAAGAAAATTAAATTACAAAAAAATGACGGAGGATGACATCTAACGCATAGATTTTGATAATTTTTTGATATCGCTCGGCATCCCGTCAGAGTTACTTCACCTTTTTAGCTTTCAGCCGGCAGATCATCTGCGTCATTACGCCCATAGGACAGCAGACGCACCATGTGCGGGGCCTATAGAGAACCGTGAGCACGATGCCCAGGATGAGCGACGTGAGCATGATGCCGTAGAGGCCGAAGGCAAACTGCGCCTGCCAAGGCTCTATGGGAGTGGGGTAGGCCCAGTGCCAGGGCACGCGGAATGTCCATAGCAGCTTGACCGTCTGCGACAGCGACTGTGCTCCCTGTGCCACCAGCACCGTAATGATTAGCATCTGCACGAAGAACGACATAAAGAACACGAGAAACCCATAGCGGAACCACGGCGACGAGAGCCATCGCGGGGCAGCCTTTCCACGTGAGCACCCCAGCGTGTTGCCTATCTGCAGGAACAGGTGGCCGCGGCCGCAATATTTGTTGCAATAGCCCTTGTTGCCGCCAAAGATGGCCATCAGCAGGGGCACCACGAAAGCCACCACGCCCAGCCATGCAAACACAATGTTGAAGAAGCCCAGCGTGAAGTAGGCTGCCGAGACTATCCATAGGTAGTCATACCAATATCTGCGGTGTGGTTTCATACTCTTTCTATTTTATGCATAATACCTGCCGGACAGACTTGCTCGCAACGTCCGCATCCCACGCATCGCCCGTCGTCAACAACGGCATAGCAGCCATGCCAGATGCTGATGGCCTCGCGCGGGCATACACGTACACACACAGCGCAGGCCACGCAGCGCTCGCGCTCGTTTGCGGCTTTGTATCGTGGTTTTCTCATGCTTTCTGTCATAATAGCGTCTGCGGTATTCGTCAACTCCTGATTCCTATTTGGTTCTGCAAGATTTAGTGTGGATGGATAGTTGTTCTTTGAAAAACAGAAAAAAAACCAAAAAAACAGATAAAAACTTTATACTGTCGGATTATATTGTTTTTTCCTGTTTTTCTTGTTTTTTCCTGTTTTCCAAAAACGATGGTTCGGCCCACATAAAATCTTGTATAACCCCTTATTTCCCTGACTCGTATTTCTCACGGATTTTCTTGATGCGCAGCAGCAGGTTCCGGGTGTGCGGCGTGGCCGTCTGGGCCTTCAGGTGCTGCTCTACGCGGTCGAGTTCCTGCTCCAGATAGAGCACGGCGTCGGAGCGCAGCACACTGGTGCCAGAGGCACGTTCCTGGGCGGGGTTCAGCCCCTGGCCTAAGATGTCGATGTAGGCGCGCTGCTGCTGGCGGCGGAAGTCCTGCTGCTCGGCGGTCTGTCCCTCTGGCTGTTGCCATACGATGCTGAACACGTCGTCCAGATAGTCGTTCACGGCATAGGGCTTCTCGGCGCGCAGCTCGGCCTCGTGCATGGTAAACAGCGTTGCCGGCGAGAGCAGGGTGCCCAGAATCGACTGCTGGCGGTTGCGAATCTCCGTGGCATAGTCGGTGCCTAACTTATTGATAACGCTCTGCGGATAGAGCCACAGCGGCGCCTCCAGCACGTTGCGCCCCACCCACTGCAGGGCCTCACGCTGCAGCTCGCCGGGCACGTAGTCGTTGGCCCGCTGCCCCGGCAACTGGTTGGTGTAGCGCCCCGAGAGGTAGCGCAGCACGTGATTGGTATAGCGCTGGTACTGCGAGCGCACGGCGCTGTGAATCTCGCGCAGGTCGTCCGTCTGGTCGTCGGGCTGCGCCGTCCACTTCTCTATGTTCTGCATCACGCGCTGCAAGTTCTTCAGACCGTATTCGTTGGCCTTCATCTGGTTGTCGCCCAGGTCCTCGCTCTGCGACCGCGGGTCCTGGCCACGACCCTCGTCGCCACTCCAGCAGAGGCGGCGGTTCTGGGCCAGCACCTTCGTCACTTCGGCCCTCAGGGCCTTCTTCTCGGTGTCAGGATCCTTAAACTCCGGTCGCCACTGGTAGCCCCACTTGATGGCCCACCGGTCGTAATCGTTGATACGGGGGAAGAGTCCCTTCTCGCTGATCTTGTCTTCGGGCTGCGCCACGTAGTTGAAGCGGGCGTAGTCCATGATGCTGGCGGTGTGGCCGTATTTCTCCACCCACGCCTTGTCGCGCAGCTTCTCCACGGGTGTGGCCTGCGAGGCTATCATGTTGTGGCGCAGGCCTAAGGTGTGGCCCACCTCATGGCTCGATACGAATCGTATGAGCTGCCCCATCAGCTCGTCGCTGAAGGTCATCGTCTGCGCGCGCTTGTCAAGCGGGCCGCACTGCACCATATACCATTTTTTCAGCAGATTCATCACGTTGTGGTACCAGCACACGTGAGCCTCGATGATTTCGCCCGAGCGGGGGTCGACGATGCGCGGACCGTAGGCGTTCTCCGTCTCCGACGGCAGGTAGCGCAGCACCGAGAAGCGGGCGTCGTCGAGCGACATCGTAGAGTCGTTCTTGGGCCACTCCTTGGCCACGATGGCATGCTTAAAGCCCGCAGCCTCGAAAGCCGTGTTCCAGTCGTCGACGCCTGCCTTCAGGTATTTCACCCACTTCTTAGGCGTGGCCGGGTCAATGTAGTATACGATTTGCTTCTTGGGCTCCACCAGGCGCCCGGCCTTATAGGCCGCAGCGTCCTTAGGCTCCAGGCGATAGCGCATGACGATGGCCTCGTGCTGGGTGGTCTGCTGCTCATCGCTGAACTCCGTAATCTTGTTGTTGAAGTAGCCTACGCGCTCGTCGTTGTAGCGGGGCTGCATGGGCGTCTCCGGCAGCAGCACGATGCTCGTGTTGAGCGACAGCGTGGCAGCACCCGTCTTCGATGCCGGCGTGCGGCCGGCGTTCATGCTGTAGGTGCGCAGCGTCTGTATCTCTATATTGATAGGATAGGTCTTAATACTGTCAATAAACGAGCGGTCGCTGGCCAGACCGCCGATACCTAACTGCGTGCGGTCGCTGCCTGAGAAGCTCGTCACCTTGTTGTCGCTCTGTATCCACTTCGTCACGTTGATCAGCCGTGCCTTGGTATCAGGGTTGCGGCCAATGATTTCAAACTTATAGATGATGGGGTCTACCGTCGACTGTTTCAGCGAGATGGCTATGCGGTCGTCAGCCTTGGCAAAGCTCGACTGCACGTATTCCCTGAGAAACAGCGTCTTGTCGTTATATTGCTCCAAGTAGACGGCCGAGCGGTTCACCTCCTCGCCGCTGAACATCTTGAAGTCCTGAGGCACGCTGGTGAAGCGCGTCACGCACAGCAGCATGCGCCCCAGCAGCTCGTCGGGCACCTCCCAGTACCAGTCGTCCTTGATATGGCGCACGGTCATCAGGCCGTCACGCTTCGAGCCGCCGTCTTTCACCACCTTGTGGTAAGGGTCCTTATGGTCCTTCACAGTGGAGTCGTTGCAGCAGTTGTCTATCTTTTCGCTCTTTTTCTTGCCAGTCTTCACGCTGTCGGTCTTCACTTCTGTGCTGTCCTTCGCCACCACCACGGTGTCGGCCTTCACGGTGTCACCGGCCATTGTCAGCCATGTGCGGCCCGTCATGCTCTGACTGCCCATCAGCAGGGCTACTATCATCAGGCTCTTAGTCATTGTCTTCATATCTCTTAATTTGCAGAATATTTAAGAATAATAATTCTTGATTAATTCGTGTTTAATTCATGGTAATTCATGTTTTAAAGAAACAACAAATAATGCCATGAAAAATTTTGGTTGTTGTCTCGTATCAAGACAAAAAAAGCCCAACCTGTTGCGGTTGAGCCTCTTTAGTGTCGATAGGATTATTCAGCGGTGGCAACAGGACGACGCTTCTCCTTGATGCGGGCAGCCTTACCAGTGAGCTTGCGCAGATAGTAAAGCTTAGCGCGACGTACCTTACC
>CAMHKU010000140.1 GCA_946185805.1 uncultured Prevotellaceae bacterium
GCATCGTCATCGTCTCCGAGAGTCCCAAGTGCGGCGCCCTCTACTATGCCGACCGTGTGAAGAAGGAGTTCCCCGAGTTCGACGTGCGCGTCTCCATCCTCGGCCACCTGCAGCGCGGCGGCTCGCCTACGGCCCACGACCGCATACTGGCCAGCCGCACCGGCGTGGGAGCCGTGGAAGCCATCCTGCAGGGGCAGCGCAACGTGATGGTGGGCATTCGCAACAACGAGGTGGTCTACGTGCCCTTCTCGGAGTGCATACGCACCGACAAGCCCTTCAACAAGAAGCTTATCACCGTGCTCGACGAACTGAGTATTTAGGCTTGCGACGTCTTACGTACACTTTACCGAATCACGGGAATCATCCGTCAGCCAGCAGGTTATCCGTCATCCTGTAGCTGTTTGACTATCAGTTAAAAATGTAGATGTCTGACGGATTGACGGATACAAAATAAACTAAAAGTTGCATCAAAAAGAAAGCAAAAACATTACATGCCAGACATTAAGAAGATAGTATTGACGGGCGGCCCCTGCGCCGGTAAGACTACGGCCCTGGTACGCGTCATCGAGCACTTCAACAGCCTGGGTTTCAAAGTGTTCACCGTGCCCGAGGTGCCCACGCTCTACAGCCTCGGAGGCTGGAACTACCTCACGCCTAACCGCCAGCTCTACTATGAAGGCGAGCGTGCCATACTCGACACCCAACTGTCGTTGGAGAACAACTTTCTGCGTATGGCCGAGGTGTGTACCAAGCCTGTACTCGTGGTCTGCGACCGCGGCACGATGGACATTTCGGCATATATGTCGCCCGAGATGTGGGACGACATCACCCGCCGCTCCGGTACTTCGGGCAACGAGCTGCGTGAGCGCTACGACGCCGTGCTCCACCTCGTATCGGCTGCCGACGGTGCCGAGCAGTATTATACCACAGCCACCAACTCCACCCGCTACGAGAAGGCCGACGAGGAGGGCCTCCGCATAGCCCGCGAGCTGGACAAGAAGGTCATCAAGGCATGGACGGGCCACCCCCACCTGCGCGTAATTAACAACCACGACGACTTTGAGAAGAAGATGCAGCGCGTCATCCGTGAGATTTCCAATGTCCTGGGGCTGCCGCAGCCCGTCACCGAGGAGCGCAAGTATATCGTCGAGGTGGTGGGCGCACTGCCCGAGACTATCGACAGCGACATCCTGCAGACCTACCTCGTCAGCGAACCTGGCAGTGAAATCCGACTGCGCCGCCGCTCGTGGAGCAGCGGCAAGGTGGTCAATGTGCACAACACCAAGAAACGCACAGCCCCCGGCGAGCAGATAGAGACCGAGCGGCAGGTGGCGAACGCCCTCTACGAGTCGCTGCTGCAGCAGGCCGACCCCTACCGGCAGCCTGTCAGCAAGCGCCGGCAGAGCTTCATCTGGCAAGGGCAATACTTCGAACTCGACACCTACCACGGCGCTCTGCAGGGACTGGTCATTCTTGAAACCAAGGGCATTGCCGACGCTGAGGACGTCAACTTCCCGCCTTTCTTAAATATTAAAGAAGAAATCACCGGCAACCGTGAGTACTATAACTACAATCTTGCTCTGAGAAGAGCTTAAGGTGAAGGGCGGATGAGGAAGCAGCTCAGGTGGCAGGACTTATTGAAATCTCACCCCGCAGACTTTGCCCCATCAGGCGGCGAATGGTCTGCGGGTCGTTGTAATGTGACTGCAGGAACATCAGCTTCGTCACGGCACTCTCTACCGTGGAGTCGCCGCCGCTGACCACACCGGCCTCCTGCAGGTGGTAGCCACAGTCGTAGCGCCCCATCTCGACGGCACCCTGCACGCACTGGCTGATGTTGACAATCACCTTGCCCTGGCGAGTGCCCTCCTTCAGCGCCTGCAGCAGCCACGGCATCTGTGGGGCGTTGCCGCTGCCGAAGGTGCGCATGACGATGCTCTTGAGGTTGGGCGTGTGGATGATGTGGCGGATGAGGTCTTCGCGGATGCCGGGGAAGAGCGAGAAGATGATGACGTTGTTGTCGAGCCGGAAGTGGGGCGTCATGGGCTGTTCCCACTGCGGGCGCAGCATGCGCTCCGTGTGGTAGCTGATGTTGACGCCGGCATCTACCAGATGGGGATAGTTAAACGACTCGAAAGCGTTGAACTCCTCGGCGCTCTGCTTCGTGGTGCGGTTGCCGCGCAGCAGGTGGCCGCCGAAGAATATGCCTACCTCGGGCACGCGGGCATGACCCTCGCTGTCCTTGGCGGCGGCAATCTCCACGGCCGTTATCAGGTTCTCCTTGCCGTCGGTGCGCAGCTGGCCAATGGGCAGTTGCGAGCCGGTGAAGATGACGGGCTTCGTCAGATTTTCCATCATGTAGCTCAGGGCCGACGCCGTGTAGGCCATCGTGTCGGTGCCATGCAGCACCACAAAACCGTCGTACCGGTCGTAGCGGTCGGCTATCGTGTGGCTCAGGTCCGTCCAGCGCGCGGGCGTCATGTCGCTGGAGTCAATGGGTGGCTGAAACTGGTAGGTGTCTATCTCGGTGTCAAACTGCTCCAACTCGGGCACCCGCTGCAGCAGGTGCTCAAAGTCGAAGGGCTCCAGAGCCCCCGTCTGCGGGTTGCGGTTCATGCCGATGGTGCCGCCGGTATATATTAATAGTACGCGTGTGTTCATAATCTTTAACGTTTGCTGTTGTCATCAGTTTTTGTCGGCGGGCGAAGCCCGTCTTTGCTTCAGTGGGCAAAGTTACGCTTTTCTTTCCAATCTGCCAAGGGAATGGCCGTTAAAGTTTACAGCTATAATAGGGTAGGGGAGAGTGGCTGCCCGCGGCCTAATTTAGACAAAGGAAAAACAAGCGCATTTTGCAATAATTTGCAAACTGAGCTTTGCAATTCTAAGAATTCTTTGTAACTTTGCAGGCGTTTTAAAACAAATCATTATTTTTAGGTATTTCCATTGCTAACTATGACGCAGCTATCGAAAGAAGAACATCAGGCTATGATGGCTGAAATGCAGACATTTGACGAGCAAATGCCATGCGTCGGCATCTTCTGGTATGACAAAGCCGAGAAATGTCTCTTTGGAGTAAGGAAGCAGGAACTGACGCCAAAGATGACGGAGGAAGCGGCTGAAAAGGGACTGCCATTTATCAACTATCCACATCTGCACCGCCAAGTGTGGGCTAAGGAGCATTTTCGCGCTGAGGCCAAGCAAGAGGAAACAAAATTCAAGGGTGACTACACTCAGGTGCCGCGTGGACGGGTGGCATGGAATGTTAACAAGTTTATTGTACTCGTCGGCAAGTGGGCCAGACCTGTTGAGGAAGAACTGAGAACGTTGGTTGAACAGGAGTTCTCGCTGCCCTATTTCGAGTTTGTATATGATTTTCACTGGGATTTGGGGCATGGATGGTCTGGAGACATGAAATGACGAGACCAGTCATACACGATTCAAAAGAACAAATAGAGTTTAATTCATTTTTAATACATTCATTTTATCTAAACAAATGGCTAAAGAAAAGAAATTTATCACTTGTGATGGTAACGAGGCTGCGGCTCACGTGAGCTATATGTTCTCGGAGGTAGCCGCTATCTACCCCATCACCCCGAGCTCGCCTATGGCTGAGCACGTTGACGAATGGGCTGCCCGTGGTCGCAAGAACCTGTGGGGACAGACCGTAAGTGTGCAGGAAATGCAGTCTGAGGCTGGTGCTGCCGGTGCCGTTCACGGTTCGCTGCAGGCTGGTGCTCTGACCACCACCTTCACAGCTTCTCAGGGTCTGCTGCTCATGATTCCTAACATGTACAAGATTGCCGGTGAGTTGATTCCCTGCGTGTTCGACGTTTCTGCCCGTACGCTTGCTTCTCACTCTCTGTGTATCTTCGGTGACCACCAGGACGTGATGGCTTGCCGCCAGACTGGTTTCGCCATGCTCTGCGAGGGTTCTGTTCAGGAGGTTATGGATATGACCGCCGCTGCCCACCTCGCATCTCTGGAGACCTGCGTTCCGTTCGTCAACTTCTTCGACGGTTTCCGCACCTCTCACGAGTATCACAAGATTGAGCTGCTCGACCAGGAGGATGTTCGTCCGCTCGTGAAGGAAGAGTACATCAAGCGTTTCCGCGACCGTGCTATGTCGCCTGAGCGTCCTATCACCCGTGGTACCGCTGAGAACCCCGAGACCTTCTTCACACACCGTGAGGCTTGCAATCCTTACTACGATGCAGTGCCCGAGGTTGTTGAGAAGTATCTGGGCGAGCTCT
>CAMHKU010000141.1 GCA_946185805.1 uncultured Prevotellaceae bacterium
CCCAATAGAGAGCACGCTCGAAATTCAATTCTACTGTGGCAGGATTGGTGTTAGGGTTGTACATACCAATCTTCTCAGTAAATCTACCATCACGTGGTGCTCTGGCGTCGGCGATGACGATGCGGTAAACTGCGTAACCTTTACGTCCGCCGCGCTGCAATCTGATTTTTGTTGCCATTTAATTGTTTGGATTTTTGTTTGTTAAAATTTGAATTTCATGCTTCCAACTCGTGAAAGCGGCTGCAAAGGTACATCTTTTTTGCCAAAAAACCAAAAATATAGAGAGAATATTTTCTGTTTTCACAGATTTTGTGTAATTTTGGCGCCATGGAACAACGGAAAACACAACTTTCCATCCTCATTCCCGTTTACAACACCGTCTGCGTAGACTTTGTGCGTCGGCTGCAGCAGATGGCTGAACAGTCGGAGCTCATCGACTACGAGATTATCGTGGCCGACGATGCTTCGCCGCTTGCAGCATGCCGTGAGCAGAACCAGCAGATTGCCACCCTACCCCACTGCTCCTATATAATAAAAGAGGTGAACAGCGGCAGTGCTGCTACTCGCAACTTTCTGGCTCGCCAGAGTCGCTATCCTTGGTTGCTTTTCATCGACTGCGACGTGCAGGTCGTTGACGACCGCTTTCTGAGCCGTTATCTCACGGCGCTGTCGGCTCCCGTTGTCAACGGCGGACTTGCTGTCGGTGGCGACGACGACGCCCTGCAACATAACCTGCGCTACCGCTACGAGAAGGCCGAGGCGCCCCACCATACCGCTGCACGACGTCAGCAGCGCCCCTATCAGTCGTTTCGCTCTACCAACTTCCTGATTAGCCGCGACGTCATCTTGTCATGCCCCTTCGACGAGCGCTTTAAGAACAGTGGCTACGAAGACGTTTTCCTAGGCAAGCGACTGCGCCAGCAGCGCATCGCCATCGCTCATATCGACAATCCCGTGGTGATGGCCGACTATGAAGACAACCCTGCCTACGTGGCCAAGATGGAGCACAACCTCAAGACGCTTCACCACTTCCGTCAGGACTTGAAGGGCTACTCCAAGCTTATCACATTATCCGACGGCATCCACCTGAAGATGGTGCGCCATTGTCTCATCGGCGCCTACCGGCTGTTAGGCTCCATGATGCGACGCAACCTCTGCGGCAACCATCCCTCGCTGACAATCTTCAAACTCTACAAAGCAGGATTTTATCTCACACTGGATAACAACGCCTGACCATTAACACAATAACTTATTTTACTAACCAATAAAAAACTTCAATTTATGACACGCAGATTTGCATTCAAGATGAAACTCAAGCCCGGCTGCGAACGGGAGTATGAGAAACGCCACGCCGCCATCTGGCCCGAACTGGTAGAAATGATTAAGGAACAAGGCGTAGGCAACTACAGCATTTACTGGGACAAGGACACCAACCTGCTGTTCGCCTATCAGGAGTGCTCCAAGGAGGGCAACTCTCAGGACACGGAGAACGTGGACCCCATCACCCAGAAATGGTGGGACATGATGGCCGACATCATGGAGGTGAACCCCGACAACTCGCCCGTGAGCATACCTCTGGAGGAGGTGTTCCATCTGGACTAACCCAGAAAGCATAGTCCTACCTGATAGACTATTGCTGATACGATCCATGCCACGCAGGTGGTGTAAACGGCAGCTGTGACGGCCCACCGCCAGCTGCCTGTTTCGTGCTTGATAGCGGCGATGGTGGCCAGACAGGGGAAGTAGAGCAGCACGAAGAGCAGGTAGGCGTAGGCCACCAGCGGCGTTACAGTGTCTAGGCCTCCGATGACGCCGATGGTAGAGGCCACAATCTCCTTGGCGCCGACGCCCGCAATGAGCGACACGTCAAGCTGCCAGTTGAAGCCCTGCAGGGCAAACAGCGGCTCTATCACTTGTCCCATACGGCCTATGAAGCTCTCTGCCAGCGACGGTGCCACGCCCATGGTGCCGAAATATCCCAGTGCCCACACGATAATACTGGCCACGAGGATGATGCCACCCATCTTTTTCAGGTATTCCTTGCCTTTCTCCCACGTATGGCGGCCGATGGCTTTGGCCGTAGGCCAGCGGTAGGGCGGCAGCTCCATGACGAAGGGCGTATCCTCGCCCTTGATGACAAAGCGTGCAAATATGTTGCTCACGACGACGGCCATGAGTATGCCCACGGCATAGAGCGAGATCATCACCAGCGACCGGTATTCGGCGGCGAAGAACATGCCCGTAATCATAATATAGATAGGCAGGCGCGCCGAGCACGACATAAACGGCAGCACCATCATCGTAATCAGCCGCGAGCGTCGGCTCTCGATGGTGCGCGTGGCCATCACGGCGGGCACGTTGCAGCCGAAGCCCATCACCAGAGGTATGAATGACTTGCCGTGGAGCCCCATCTTGTGCATCAGCCGGTCCATGATAAAGGCCGCTCGCGCCATGTAGCCCGAATCCTCCATCAGCGAGATGAAGAAGTAGAGAATCAAGATCTGTGGCAGAAAGACGATGACCGCCCCCACGCCGCCAATGATACCGTCGACGAGCATCGACCGCAGCGGCCCGTCGGCCATGGTGCCGCCTATCCACTCGCCGAGCCACGCTACGCCCGCCTCTATCCAGTCCATAGGATACTGCCCAAGGGCGAAGGTCGCCTGGAACATGATGAACAGGATAAGGAAGAAGATGGGGAATCCCACGTACTTGTTCGATAGCACATTGTCAATCATGTGCGTCGTGCGGTAGATGTTCTCCTTGGTGCCCGTCTTGAAGCCCGCCTCTGTCAGTGCACCGTTGATGAAGCCATACTTGGCGTCCATGATGGCCGTCTCGGCGTCGTCGTTGGTCTCTTCCTTCACGCGCATGGCAGCATTCTGGCAGGCAGCCGCCAGCCGTTCATAGTCTTCGGGGCGATGCTCCTCGGCGAAGTGCTGCTTGATATAGTTTGCCGCCGACGTGTCGCCCTCTAACAGCTTGATAGCCAGGTAGCGCGTGGAGTATCGCTGGCGTATGTGCTCGTCGGCCTTCAGGTATTTCTGTATCTGGCTGATGCCGTCTTCTATCTCGTGGCCGTAATTGATATGTATGTGTCGCGAGGCGCCGCGGGTGTTCTCATACACCTGGATGACGGCCTTGAAGAGGTCCTTTACTCCCCTACCCGACTTAAACGACGTAGGCACCATCGGCATGCCGAAGAGCGTGGAGAGGGTCTTCAGGTCGAGGTTGTCGCCGCGACGCTCAAACTCGTCGTACATATTCAGGGCGCACACCATGCGGATATTCATGTCTACCAGCTGCGTGGTG
Source organism: uncultured Prevotellaceae bacterium (assembly GCA_946185805.1). GTDB lineage: Bacteria > Bacteroidota > Bacteroidia > Bacteroidales > Bacteroidaceae > Prevotella. The sequence goes on from CAMHKU010000141.1 coordinate 3,313, forward strand.
AGATAGAGGTTACGCTCCAGGTTAGAGGCGTCCACCACGTTGATAATGACGTCGGGCGTCTGCTCCGTCAAGTGATTGCGCACATAGAGTTCCTCGGGCGAGTAGCATGTCAGCGAATAGGTGCCGGGCAGGTCTGTCAGCGCGAAGTCGTAGCCGTAATAGTGGGCCTCGGCCTCGGCGGCGTCGACGGTCACACCGCTGTAGTTGCCCACATGTGCGTGGGCACCGCTGGCAAAGTTGAAGAGCGACGTCTTGCCGCAGTTGGGATTGCCCACCAGCGCCACACGCAGGTGGCGGCGCTCGCTGAGGGCCTTGCTGCGTAGCAGCTCCTCGGTAATCACCTGACCGCTGCCAGCAGTTGTCTGCTGATGTAGCTTCTGGGTTTCCGACTCCGATACCACCTCAATCATGTCGGCCTCTTGATGCCTGAGCGACACCTCGTAGCCCATAATCCGATATTTCACAGGGTCTTGCAGCGGCGCGTTCAACAACACCTCCACCGTCTTACCCTTGATAAATCCCATTTCGACGATACGCTTGCGGAAACCGCCGTGGCCACTCACCCTGACGATGACGCCGCGCTCGCCGGTATTTAGTTCTGATAGTTTCATGCTGCAAAGGTACACAAAATATTTTGCAACCGAGTTGCATGACGGCCTAAAATTTAAAAGAATACCTAATAATGATGACCTACTAATCTAATTTTTATATGATTTTATTCAAGTTTCGCATTCGCTCAACTTTCGGAGTTAGAAGGAGTTAGAAGGA
>CAMHKU010000142.1 GCA_946185805.1 uncultured Prevotellaceae bacterium
GAATTATCGACAGAAATATCTGACTATCAGTCAATTAATTTTTAGAACATCCCATTATAATTTCAAGTTTCTTTATACCCGAAATATCGGTTGAAGCCGCTTACTCACCCTTGATGGCAGCCACGCCGGGGAGCACCTTGCCCTCGATAGCCTCGAGCAGTGCACCGCCGCCGGTAGAGATGTAGCTCACCTGGTCGGCCAGGCCGAACTTGTTGACGCAGGCTACAGAGTCGCCACCGCCGATGAGCGAGAAAGCGCCCTCCTTGGTAGCCTCGGCAATAGCCTCGCCGATAGCGCGGCTGCCGGCAGTGAAATCGTCGCACTCGAACACACCGGCGGGACCGTTCCACAGGATGGTCTTGGCACCCTTGATAGCCTCGCGGAAGGCCTGCTGGCTCTCCACGCCGGCATCGACGCCCTCAAAGCCTGCGGGCACCTTGTTGGCCGGGCAGGTGATAATCTCTGAGCCGGGTTTCACGGTCATCGTGCCGAAGTCCAGACCGTTGGTAGCGGTGCAGTCGCTGCCCAGGACGAGCTCTACACCGTTCTTCTTGGCCAGCTCCTCCACGCCGAGGGCTACGTCGAGCTTGTCCATCTCAACGATAGACTGTCCAATCTCGCCGCCGTGGGCCTTGGCGAAGGTGTAGGTCATACCGCCGCAGAGGATGAGCTTGTCGACCTTGCCCAGCAGGTTCTCGATGATACCAATCTTGGAGCTCACCTTTGAGCCGCCCATGATGGCCACGAAGGGGCGCTTGATGTTGCTCAGCACATTGTCGACGGCCTGCACCTCCTTCTCCATGAGCAGACCGAGCATTTTCGAGTCCTGGTCAAAGTAGTCGGCAATGACGGCCGTAGAGGCGTGCTTGCGGTGAGCGGTGCCGAAGGCGTCCATCACGTAGCAGTCGGCATACGAGGCCAGCGTCTTGGCAAACTCCTTCTGGCTCTGCTTCATGGCCTTCTTGGCCTCGTCGTATTCGGGAGTACCCTTCTCTACGCCTACGGGCTTGCCCTCCTCCTCAGGATAGAAGCGCAGGTTCTCCAGCAGCAGGGCCTCGCCCATCTTCAGCTGTGCAGCAGCCTCCTGTGCCTTGGCGCAGTCGGGAGCGAAAGCCACGGGTACGCCGAGAGCCTGCTCTACAGCCTCGCGAATCTGGCCCAGGCTCTTCTTCATGTCCACCTTTCCTTTGGGCTTGCCCATGTGGCTCATGATAATAACGGCACCGCCGTCGGCCAGAATCTTCTTCAGCGTGGGCAGGGCACCGCGGATGCGGGTGTCGTCAGTAATCTTACCATTCTCGTCAAGGGGTACGTTGAAGTCTACACGTACAATTGCCTTCTTACCGGCAAAGTTCATTTCATTGATTGTCATATTAATTACGTTATTTGTTGATTGACTATAATTTGGCTGCAAAGATACGATATTTAATTCATAATCTGAAATTAGCAATTCAGAATTTATACTTTTTTTGCGTAGTGGCACCGATTATGGCACGTTGGGTTTGCAAAAGCTCAAATAAATTTGGTTTTTCGCTCACTTATTCGTACCTTTGCAGCCATGGAAAAGGATTCAGTAATCATTCTCAGCGGCGGCATGGACTCCGTGACGCTGCTTTACGACCAGCAGGCGCGTATCGCCCTGGCCCTGACGTTCGACTATGGTAGTAAGCATAACGCGCGCGAGATACCCTTTGCCCGTCTGCATTGCGAGCGGCTGGGCATTGAGCATGTGGTAATACCTCTCGACTTCATGGAGCACTACTTCACCAGTTCGCTGCTTAAGGGCGGTGCCGATATTCCCGAAGGCCATTATGCCGCCGATAACATGAAGTCGACGGTGGTGCCTTTCCGCAACGGCATCATGCTCGCCGTGGCCATCGGCATGGCTGAGAGCCGCGGCCTGAAGCACGTCATGATGGCCAATCACAGTGGCGACCACACCATCTATCCCGACTGCCGCCCAGAGTTTGTGGCGGCCATGAGCGAGGCGGCGCGCACGGGGACTTTTCCGGGCATCACGCTGCTCTGTCCGTTTACCAGCCTGACCAAGGGGCAGATTGCCGCCCGTGGCCGCGAACTGGGCATTGACTATAGCGAGACGTGGTCGTGCTATAAGGGCGGCGAGCGTCACTGCGGCCGCTGCGGCACCTGTGTGGAGCGCCGCGAGGCACTGGCCGAGGCGGGCATCAGCGACCCTACGGAGTATGAGGGGTGATGGGTGATGGGTGATAGGTGAAGGGTGATGGGTGATGCTTTTTTAGCCGAAGAGGGCACGAAGGGCTTCCTCCACTTTGCGTACGGGCACCAGTTCGATGCTGAACTTCTTGCGGGCAAGGCCCGAGAGGTTGTACTTGGGCACGATGATATGGTTGAAGCCCAGTTTCTCGGCCTCGGCTATGCGCTGCTCGATGCGGGCCACGGGGCGCACCTCGCCGCTGAGACCCACCTCGCCGCACATACACCAGCCGCTCTCAATCGGCGTATCGACATTGCTCGACAGCACGGCGGCAATCACCGAGAGGTCCATGGCCATGTCGGTCACCCGCAGGCCGCCGGCAATATTGAGAAACACGTCCTTCTGCATCAGCTTGAAGCCCACGCGCTTCTCAAGTACGGCCAGTAGCATGTTGAGGCGGCGCTGGTCAAAGCCCGTGGCCGACCGCTGGGGCGTGCCGTAGGCCGCCGTCGATACCAAAGCCTGTGTCTCTACCAGGAATGGCCGCACACCTTCGATGGCACTCGAAATGGCAACGCCTGATAGCCCGTCATGGTCTTCGGTAAGCAATAGCTCCGACGGGTTCGACACCTGCCTTAACCCCGTCTGCAGCATCTCATAGATACCCAGTTCCGAGGTACTCCCAAAGCGGTTCTTGATGCTTCTCAGTATGCGGTACATGTAGTGCTGGTCGCCCTCAAACTGGATGACGGTGTCGACGATGTGTTCCAGAATCTTAGGCCCTGCCAGTGTGCCTTCCTTCGTGATGTGGCCAATCAGGATGACGGGCACGCCGCTGGTCTTGGCAAAGCGGAGTAGGGCAGAGGCGCACTCGCGCACCTGGGCGATGGAGCCCGCGCTCGACTCCACATCCTCGGTGGCAATGGTCTGGATAGAGTCTACCACCAGCAATTCGGGCTGCACCTCCTTGACATGCTCAAAGATAGCCTCCAGGGAGTTCTCGCAGAGGATGAGGAAGTTGTCGTCTTGGGTGTTGGGTGTTGGGTGTTGGGTGTTGGGTGAGAGTCGCTCAGCGCGCATCTTCAGCTGGTGGGCGCTTTCCTCGCCGCTGACGTAGAGCACCCGCAGCGCACCACGTTCGCCGTTGGCCGTACCTTGCGAAATGTTGAGCATCGTCTGCAGCGACAGTGTAGATTTGCCGATACCCGGCTCGCCGCCCAGCAGCACGATGCTCCCTGGTACCAAGCCGCCGCCGAGTACGCGGTTCAGCTCGCCGTCAAGCATGTCGATACGCGGGTCGTCGTGAGCCGAAATGTCGCTCAGCCGCAGCACCTTGTTCTGCCGCAGCTGCCGTCCTGCCGACGCCGCGGCCGATGTGGCCACCGCCTGCTTGCGCGTGTCGGCCACCTTGATTTCCTTAAACGTATTCCACTGTCCGCAAGCAGGGCATTTGCCTATCCACTTGGCCGACTCCTGTCCGCAGTTCTCACAGACAAACATCACTTTATCCTTTGCCATAACAGCCACAAAAGTACGAATAATTTTCGTAGTAACAAAAATAATTTCTGTAATTTTGCGAGATGGTTGTTCCGAATTTTGGTTTTAGTTGCTATTCGTCATCCGTCAGCAATCCCTCTAACTTATTGGCTTATATGTTACTATAGGCTGACAGATGTCTGTTGGCTGACGGATGACGGATACCAATTAAAACTGTTTTGACTCTATATACCTTAATTCCGCAGCATTTTAGTTTAACTTTCTTTATAAGTACCTGAGCAACAAAAAGTTCTTCGACGCGCG
>CAMHKU010000143.1 GCA_946185805.1 uncultured Prevotellaceae bacterium
ACTCCTTCTAACTCCCTACAACTCCTTCTAACTCCTTCAACTTGAGAAAGTTGAACTATTTAACTATTTACTATTTGGTTCTCCACCGGTACGCGGGTGCCTCACTTGCGGCAGCCGCAGGTGAGACACCCAGCGTACCAGACTGAGGGGAACGTTGGTATCTCTCCGTTTTGCTGGGGAGCGCGGGCTGAGTATTTACTTGCTTTTTTTGATTGTTACTAAAGGTTAAAAAGGCGGCGCGGCAACTTAACATTGGACAGATTTCGCGTTTATAGGTTAAGAAGCGCGAACGAGAACGCTACAGCTAATGATAACCGAAAAGGAATACGAAGAGATAGCCCGTAGGCTGCGACCGCGGCTGAGGGCGGTAGGGCGTCAGCTGCTTGGCACCGACGCTGAGGGCGAGGATGTAGCCCAGGAGGCACTGCTGCGCCTATGGCTGCTGCGCCACAGGATGGCCGACGCCGGCCATGCCGAAGCGTTGCTGCTGACGATGGCCCGCAACGTCAGCGTCAGTCTTTGGCGCCGTCGCCGGTCGGTGGTGGCTGTCAGCGATGCCCTCACGGTGACAAGTCAGGCCGGCGTTGCCGACGACGAGGGGCTGCGGCTGTTGCAGGAGGCCGTCAGCAGGCTGCCGCCTTTCGGCAGCGTGACCTTCAGCCGTGGCGACAATTACTTCAGCGGCATCATGGGCAGCTACGTCTTCGGCGACAGCACCAACTTCCGCATCGTCAGCTTTCCCACGGCCACCAGGCCTACTACCTTCGGCATGCTGTGGCACGAGACCACCTTTGCCGACCGTCATGGCAACCCCCGGCGAACCATCGACGGACAGCTGTTTAAGTTCTACGACGGGCTGTGGCAGATGGAAGACTTCGGCAGTCGCGGCAGCCGGGGGTATCGCGGAGGTGTCATCGCGCTGAGCAAGGACGACCGCGTGCGCTACGAAACCCTCCGCGGACAGATGCGCTACTTAGCCAACCTCTATACCGACAATCACCGTCGGCACGACGAGCGTAGCAACGACGCCACCGCCTATTTCCTGCAGAAACTGTGCAGCGGCTACGAGGGCACCCTCACCGAGCCTATGTATCAGGAACTGAAGCAGGACGCGGAGCCTTTCCTACAGCTCACAGACAGCAGCCTGACGGAGCGCCGCCGCATCATCGACGGCAGTCTGCAGACCCTGCGCCGACAGGTGAAGGACCATAGCTTCAGCGGCCATGTGACAGTGACCGAGACAGGCAGCGGCACCTTTGGCGACCCCGACGACGACCAGCGGGTGCTGCGTAAGGAGTATGACTTCGGTATGGAGCCGCGCCCGCAGGTGCGCCTGAGGCTGAAGGGCTGCTGTGCGCCTGCGGCCACCGCCATCACCATCTCCCGCAAGCATCCTAAGCAAATGACCTATCAGATTGACGCCACCGACGGTCACTTCGACTACAGCGCCCTCTTCGACCGTGACCAACTGCTGGAACTGAGCGACGGCGAAGGCCACAGCATGACCATCTTTGCCGACAGTGTAGCCACTGAGATCGACCTGACAGACTGCCGCCTGAAAGGGTCGCCGCAGAACGAGCGGATGGCTGCCTGCCAGCACCGACTGCGCGACCTGCAGCGCGAGGAGCACTGCTACGTCACCGACTTCAACGGCTACGGCACGGTGGTCGACGGCGAGGGCTTTCGCCGATTGGAGGCCGACGGCCGCCGCCTGATACTCCAGATGGCTGCCGCCGAGAAACACTGCCTCGTACCCGCCTGGCTGCTGGCCGAGAACTACTACACCATGAGCCTCGACGAACTGCGCCCTCTGATGCAGCGCTCACTGCCCTATGCCGGTCATGCGGCCATGCAGCCCGTGTGGCGCTATTACGAGGGGCTGCAGCGGCGGCCCGTCGGCGGCAGGCTCGTTGACGCCCACCTGACGGACACGGCCAAAGTAAGCCGCCGGCTGAGCGAATTTATCGGCCGCGGGCAATATACCGTGCTCTGCTTCTGGAACATGTCCAGCCGCAGAGACCTGAAAACGCTGAAAACCCTGAAAAAAGCCTACGAGGGCCGTCGGCTGAACATCGTCTGCGTCACCCTCGACCCGCTTACAGACAGTTGGAAGAAGTACGTGCGCAAGCGCGACCTGAGGTTTATCCACCTGCAGGCGCACACCAACAGCAAACGCGACGGCTGGCAAGCTGACGTGGTGAAGGAATACGGCATTACTACACTGCCAGAGACCATCGTCTACGACCCGCAGGGGCGTATCATCGCCCGCGGGCTCTGCGGCCAACGGCTCACGGACTTCCTCAAGGAATTGAGAATTGCGCAAGAGTAGATTGTTATTTTTATTCCGGAAGGGACGGTGCTGGCACGTGAGTGTCGGCACCGTCATTTACTTTATCTCCTTTCTTTTCCCTTTTACAAACTCAGCCGCTCATTGAGTAAATCGTAGAGATGTCCCTCGGCTACTCCCTCCGGGGATACTATGCTCCCCCGGTTAATGAGCGTAGACGCTTTCAGCGTCCTGCTGGTGGTATCTTTGCGGATAATCATTATAATCTATACGTGTTAGCATTCGAAGAGCACAGCACGTAATTTTTTTATTTTTTTTGTTGAAACAGGCTGTGGATTGCAGATTTTTATGTAACTTTGGCTTTGCCGAAATTACTGGCATTCGGAAGAGCAAAAGAAAAACAAGTTTTCCTTTTGTTTTTCTCTCGTTTTTTTGTAACTTTGGAAGAAATCTCAAACCATCTTTGTTTATCGGAGGTTTGGGAGATAACGCAGTTTTCGAAGTTACGATTTGGAAACCTTCTGATTTCCGTATTCTGCCGCGATATGCGTATTGTTAGAGCACTCGACTCTGAGCCACCAGCCTGTTTCCGCTCGAGCTCCGCTCGCTAGCTACCAAAGGGACGCAAGTAATCGCCTTGGCGCTTCGCTTGTCGAAGAATGGCTCTTTGTCGGGGGCAAAAGTACACAAATAATATGAAATGAGCAAACTTTTGGCTGATTTTTGCATAAATCTATTGTTATTTGAGAAAAAAGAACTATATTTGCAGACGAATAGAGATACTTTATAAATTTAGGAGGACATAGATATGTTGGGAGTTAATTCACCAAGAGAGCCAATTTCGCCAGAATTTTCAAGAGAGATTCGGGCTGCTTTGTGGCGTGCGACAACGGGTAATCTGACTGCGGATGAAAGAGAGTCTCGCAGACGTGGACGTGAGGCATTAAAAATGTGGAAAGGGAAATGGATAACCAAATAAACACGCTTTCAGGCAATATAGACATAATTCCACTTGAAGATTTCCATTGTCTCAATACGTTTTGTTCTGGCGTTGAGTCAATGGATATTTTTATTCGAGGTGATTTCCGCTTGAGTATCGAGAACCATTACTGCACAGCATATTTGGCCAAGTATGGAGAAGAAGTTGTTGCGGTATTTGCGCTAAGTTTCGATTCGCTTGACTTAGATATTGATGACAAGGACGAGCTAAATACGGGATTGTCATCAACAGGCACTCCTGACATAGACTGGAACTATCGGGATACATTTTATGCCAAACCTCGCTATCCAGCGCTTGATATTGCCTATTTAGCTGTTCAGAAGGAATGGAGAGGAAAGCGTATCGGCCATTATTTGATTGAAATGATTGCAGAACAGGCCCGAAGTCAATCCTTTGCAGGATGCCAGTTTCTCACCGTAGAGGCTTTGGCTACGAGTGAATATAGTGCCGTAGGCTTCTATTCTCGTTGCGGTTTCACTGCTAATGAAGTGAAGAACCCCAATAAGGATACACTTCGAATGTATAGGACTCTTTATGAGAAAGAAGAGGAGTTATACGAAGAATATTAAGTTCACAGTATTCGCCATTCTGCATCAGTGATATATGTCTGAAACAGAGCCTACATCTGGATTCTTAAAACCATCAGACTTCGTAGTCAACAGCAATTTC
>CAMHKU010000144.1 GCA_946185805.1 uncultured Prevotellaceae bacterium
TCCTTCTAACTCCTTCTAACTCCTTCTAACTCCTTCTAACTCCTTCTAACTCCCTTTAACTCCTTCTAGCTCCTTCAAAAATTACATCAGCGGGGCGAGCATGCGGACGAGACTTTCGAACAGGCGGATGGTGAAGTGCGGCTGCATGCGGTGAGGCATGTCGGTGAGGTTTACCGTCTGCTGCTCGTCGTCTAAGAAAATGGTTTTCATGCGTTGTGCCGTCTGTTGTCCGTGGATGAAAGCGTTGGCCTCGAAATTGTTTTCAAACGAGCGGAAATCGACGTTTGCCGAGCCGCAGGTACACACCTCGTCGTCGCAAATAAGAATCTTTGAGTGCAGGAACCCCGCCTTGTAGAGTTCTACACGTGCGCCGGTCTCGGCCATTTCGCGCAGGTAGCTGCGGCCTGCCCAGTCTACAAACCATGAGTCATTCTTCTGCGGCACCATGATGCGCACGTCGATGCCGGCGGCCACCGCCGATTTCAGGGCGAAGAGCACCGGCTCGTTGGGCAGGAAATAGGGCGTCTCTATATATAAATAGCGGCGCGCGCCGGTGATAATCCTTACGAAAGCCTGCATAATCTCCGGCAGTGGCGAGTCGGGACCGCTGGTCACGGTATGCAGCTGGGCGGGTGCCGCTGCCGGCTCTATGGCCGTGTCCTTTGCCGTCGCTGTGGGTAAGGCGGCGGGAGTGCTGGTGATAGCGGGGTAATACTGGCGGTCGTTGATGAGTGTGCGGTCAACGAAATACCAGTCGATGAGGAACGCCTGCTGCAGGGTGTAGACGGCCGTGCCGGTGATGTGGAGCATGGTGTCGCGCCATGTCGGCGAGGTGTAGCGCTGGGCAATGTTCATGCCGCCGATGAATCCTGCCTGCCCGTCGATGACGATGAGCTTGCGGTGGTTGCGATAGTTGACCTTCGACGTGAACGAGGGGAATCGCACGGGCAGGAATGGCACCACCTCGATGCCCTCCTCGCGCATGCGCTCAAAGAAGCGGTGAGGCACGTTCCAGCAGCCTACATCGTCGTAGATGATGCGCACGGCGACACCCTGACGGGCCTTGTCGATCAAGGCGTCGGCAACGAGGTTGCCCAGGGGGTCGTCTTCGAAGATATACATGTTAATATGTATGTGGTCGCGGGCGTCGGCAATGGCTCTCAGCAGTGCGGGGAAGAACTCATGACCGCCGGTATAGATGTTCACCGCCGACGCCTCGAAGGGCTGCACGCTGAGCATCGTGCGCTTGGTCAGTTCGTCGAGCGACCGCTTGCTGACGAGCCGCTCCTTGCGGGTGTTGACGCCGAAGAAGATGTAGAAGACGATGCCCACAAAGGGCACGAACCATATCACCAATGCCCAGGCCATCGTCTTCGACGGCTGACGGTTGTCCATTACCACATGCACCACCGCCAACATGGCGATGATGTAGTACAGGGCGGCGAGTATGATGTTCAGCTCAGGCATGTTGACTTTAGACTATTTGAAGCCGATAAGTTTGTGAGTCTGTAGTGAGAGGCGCCACCAGGGGTGGTGCTTGATGTAGTCGATGCAGCGGGCAGTGATGTCGGCATTGCGCTGGGCGTCGCCGGTGTCGCAGGGCTGCAGGTAGAGGTGCTTGATGGGTGATGGGTGATGGGTGATGGGTGATGGGTGATGGGTGACGGGTGACGGGAGATATGCTTCAGGGTCGGTATGCTCGTCGAAGATGACCTTCAGCTCGTCAGGTAATCTTTCACCTCTCACCTCTGACCTCTCACCACTAAAAGTCTCCCCTCCAAGAACTTTCGGCGATACCGTCAGCCAGTCGAGGTTACGTGGGGCGGGGCGTGTGCCGTTGCTCTCCATGGCCACCTCGTAGCCATGCTCATGCAGCAGGTCTACGAATGCCACGTCTACCTGTAGCGTCGGCTCACCGCCCGTCAGCACCACCAGAAGTCTATAGTCTGTAGTCTGTAGTCTAAAGTCAGAAACTACAGTCAAGATTTCCTCATCGCTCATCTCGCGGTAGCTGTCGAACTCGGTATCGCAGAACGGACAGCGCAGGTTGCAGCCCGCGAAGCGTATGAATACCGCCGCGCGCCCCGTGTTGTGGCCCTCGCCCTGCAGCGAGTAAAATATATCGTTGACTCTCTTCTTCAATTCTTCAACTTTTCAATTCTTCAACTTTTCAACTTTTCATTCGTCCAGTTCATACGCGGCAATGTTGCCCTCGCTCTCCTGGACGGTACACTTATAGCAATAGGGCACACGCTCCACCACCCATCGTGCCAGGTTCTCGGCTGTAGGGTTGAAGTCGAGCACGTCGTTGAGGATGCGGTGGTCCAAGGGTTCCTTCACCAGGCGTTTGATCTCTGTGAAGTCTATCACCATGCCGTTGCGGTCGAGCTCCTTGGAGCGACAGTAGACGACAATAATCCAGTTGTGGCCATGCACGCGTGTGCACTTGCTCTCATAGTCAAGATCCAAGCGGTGGCAGGCCGAAATCTCTATTTTCTTCTGTACGTAATACACTGTGGAATTTACTATTTAACTATTTACAATTTACTATTTTTTACCCTCTCAATTCTTCAATCCTTCCATTCTTCCATCCTTCCATTCTTCAATTTTTCAATTTTTCAATTTTTCACCACGTCGCTGCCCAGCTTTTTGGCCAGCATGTCGCGCAGCTGCTGTGTCTCCTTATATTCGTTCATCAGTAGCATGACGTGCTCCATGTCGCCGGCAGCCTGGCGGATGGCCAGCTGTATCTCCTTCAGCCGGCGGCTGATGAGGTCGAGCCTGAGGTCCATGACGAGGTGGACCACGCGCTGGCGCAGTGACCCTTCGCGGGGCTCCACCACGAAGCGCCCCATCAGCTGATGGCGGTCAATGGCAAGGGTCGTGGCCAGACGGCTGACGCGGATGTCGGGGTGGTTGGTGAAGTAGGTCTCAGCCTTGAAACCCGTGTCGCCGCTGTGGGCCACCGCCTCGGCCAGTATCTGGTTGTAGAGGGGGACGGTAAAAGTGATGCCGTCTTGTGTCAGATCGTAGTCGATATACTGCGCCACGTTGAGGCTGACGGTCCCGCCGTCTTCGGTCTCGATGTTGTCGTAGATGACCTCGTCGCCGTGGCGGACGATTTCGCGGAGGAGAAGGAGTTCCAAGCCACTCTGCAACCCACCCCCAGCCCCTCCCAAAGGGAGGGGAGCTTGGTTACCTTGCTGCTGATTGAGCGCGGAGTTATCTCGGGTAGAAGTATCTAAGCTCCCCTCCCTTTGGGAGGGGTAGGGGTTGGGTTGTTCGGCAGTTCCTGGGGTAGAGGTAATTAAGCCCCCCTCCCTTTGGGAGGGATAGGGGGTGGGTTGCAGGGTCTTTTTCTCCTCCCTTATAAACCTGTTCATGGCCTCTATCAGCGTCTGTTCTTTCAGGTTCAGGCGCGAGGCGAGGTCGCTGAGGTAGGTGGAGCGCAGTATGGGCTCGGGAATCACCGATATGCTCTTGACGATGCCGCCGATGCCCTCGGAGCGCTTCACCGGGTCGCTGATGCCCTCTACCGTCAGTCGTGTCTTAAATTCTATGAAGTCCTGCTGGTGGTCGTCGATATATCGCTTCAGCTCCTCTGTAGAGTGCTTGCGTGCAAAGGAGTCGGGGTCGTCGCCGTCGGGCAGCAGCAGCACCTTGATGTTCATGCCCTCGCTGAGCAGCATGTCGGTACCGCGCATGGCGGCATGGATGCCAGCCTCGTCGCCGTCATACAATAATGTGATGTTCTGCGTGAAGCGCCGTAACATCTTAATCTGATACATGCTCAGCGCCGTGCCGCTGTTGGCCACCACGTTCTCGATGCCCGCCTGATGCATAGCGATGA
>CAMHKU010000145.1 GCA_946185805.1 uncultured Prevotellaceae bacterium
AAGGAGAGAAACAAAGCAGACGGCTATCGTGAGAAGGCCTACGAGGGTGACACCAAGGCAATCTTATTTCTTCAGGTATTTGGCCAGCTTGCTATTAATCTGGCGCAGCCCCTTGGCCATCGACTGGGCGTTGAGCTGTGCGCCGAGCTTTGAGGCGTGGGTGTGGTCTTTCTTGAAGTATTTGCCGGCCTTCTCCTTGATTTTGCCAATGGCGGCCTTCGCCTGCTCCTTGTCACCCTTTACCTTGTCGCTCAGGGGCTTGGCAAACTTCTTGTCCAGGGCGTCGGCGCTGATGTTGTGCATGTCTACGAACTCCACGCCCGTTGCTGCCACCACCTCGCGATACCACTTGCCGTAGGAGTCGTCGCGGCGCTCAATCTTGCCGCCGGGCCACTCGTTGCGTGGCGTCAGGCTGACGAGGATGGGCGTGGCGCCCTTCTCGCGCACGTCGTCGATAAACTTCTTCAGGTACCAGCCGAAGCTGTAGACCACCTCGTAGGTGCCGTTGTCGAGCTTATAGACGTGCAGTGTGTCTTTCGTGCCAGGTATCACGCCGCGGGCCTTGGCGTCGGTGATGGGGCAGATGTCGTTATGGCCGAACTGTATGGTGACGAAGTCGCCGGGCTGCAGCGAGTTGTACACCTCGTCCCAGAGCCCCTCGCGCAGGAAGCTTCGCGTAGAGCGGCCGGCGCGGGCGGCGTTGAAGAGCGTGATCTTCGACTCGTCGAACACCGTCTGTGCCTGCGAGGCCCAGCCCCACATGCCGTCGTCATCCTTGTCGGCATTCTTCACCGTAGAGTCGCCGGTGAAGAACACCACGGGCTTGCCCTTTTCGCGCTTCACGGGCTTCTGCGCCGCCGGCACGTTCTGCATCATGGCCTGCAGGGGCTTGAGCTGCGGGTTGCGGCTTGCCCACAGGCCCTCGGCAGCGCTCAGGGCGTTCATTTCGGCGCCAAATTTCGACGTGTGTATCTTGTCGCCCAAGAAGTGGTATTTCTCCTTCCACGGGCTGTAGCTGTCGAGCTTCCGGCCGCTAATCTCGTTCAGGTCGACAAAGGGCACACCCTCTACGGCGGCGATATAGGCAGCCCACTCCGTCTGCGGCTTGCGCACGATTTTACCCGTCTTCTCATCGTAGGCGTCGCGGGGCGTCAGCGACATCAGTATGGGGCTGGCGCCTCGGGCGCGCGTCTCGCTGATGTAGCGGCGCAGGTAGTTGCCATACGAGTAGACGGTGTCCTGGCGCTGCGTGCGCTGGTTGAACCCTATGTAGCAGGTGTCGGGGTCAACGCCGGGAATGACAGCGCGCGCCCGCCGCTGGTCGAAGAACTCGCCGTTGTCGTTGTGGCCTATAGATACGATCACCCAGTCGCCGGGCTTCAGGGCGTCGCGCACGGCGGGCCACAGGTCGGTGTAGAAGGTGCGCGTAGACATGCCGCCCAGGGCCTGATTTTCAACAGCAATCTTCTCGGCGTTGAAATATTTGTTGGCGTAGTAGCCCCAGCCCCACTGGCCGTTGCTGCCGTCGCCGCGGGTGCCGTTGCGCATGGTCGAGTTGCCTATGAGGAAGAGCACGGGCTGGCTGCCCTTGCGCGTGCTGCCGGGCTTGGGCCTCGACATCAGCGCCTTGGCTATAGAGTCGGGGGTGTTGTCCACCACTTTGTTTACGTCTTCAATGGGGTCGGGCAGGTTGTCGAAACCCTGTGCCGTGGCTGCCGTCGTCAGGGCGGCCAGCATGGTTAGTGTCAGTAGTCGTTTCATGTTTGCTTTTGTCTTATTCGGATAGTGTGCTGCAAAGGTATAAAGAATTTTTGTAAAACCACGCAAACGGCATGTGAATTTGTTGCACAAAAAGCGTTTTCTGTGCACAAAACGGCGCTTTTTGTGCATTTTGTTTGGCTGTGTGCGCAAAAAGCCGTACCTTTGCGCCCGATTTCAGGTAAAAAGACTTTAAAGTTTTACACATTATTATATTATGGCATTAAAAATTGTCGTGCTGGCCAAACAGGTGCCAGACACCCGTAATGTGGGCAAGGACGCGATGACTGCCGAAGGCACCGTCAACCGTGCTGCGCTGCCCGCTATCTTCAATCCAGAAGATCTGAACGCCCTGGAGCAGGCCCTCCGTCTGAAGGAGCAGCATCCAGGCTCAACTGTAGGAATCCTCACGATGGGTCCTCCACGTGCGGGAGAGATTATCCGTCAGGGACTCTATCGTGGCGCCGACACCGGCTGGCTCTTGACCGACCGTCTCTTTGCCGGTGCCGACACGCTGGCCACCAGCTACGCCCTGGCCACGGCCATCAAGAAGATTGGCGATGTAGACATCGTCATCGGCGGTCGCCAGGCTATCGATGGCGATACCGCCCAAGTAGGCCCCCAGGTGGCCCAGAAGCTGGGCCTCAACCAGGTGACCTACGCCGAAGAGGTTCTCAGTGTGGATGGTGGTTTTGCCACCATCAAGCGCGTCATCGACGGCGGCGTTGAGACCGTGAAGGCCCCCCTGCCCGTGGTCATCACTGTCAACGGCAGCGCCGCTCCCTGTCGCCCGCAGAACGCCAAGCTGGTGATGAAGTACAAGCGCGCCACATGCCCCATGGAGCGTCCTGCCGAAGGCACGCCCTATGATAAGCTCTACGAGGAGCGTCCCTACCTGACGCTGAACCAGTGGAGCGTGGCCGACGTTGACGGCGATGTGAACCAGTGCGGACTGGCTGGCTCGCCCACCAAGGTGAAGGCCATCAAGAACATCGTGTTCCAGGCAAAGGAGTCGAAAACCTTAACGGCTTCGGATGCTGATATCGAGGGAATGATTAAGGAATTGTTGGAAGAGAAAATCATTGGATGAATTTACTATTTGACGATTTACTATTTACGATTTATTTACGATTGGACAATGGGGCTATTTGCAGTGCCTCTGAACAATCCAATAAATCATTAAATAACTAAATCGTCAATCAATAGTAAATCGTAAATTGTCAAATCGTAAATAGAAAAGATGAACAACGTATTTGTATATTGCGAAATAGAGGGCACCGTGGTTCAGGAAGTTTCCCAGGAACTCTTGACCAAGGGTCGCAAGCTCGCCAATGAGCTGGGCGTGGAGCTCCACGCCGTGGTCATCGGCACCGGCATCAAGGGTCAGGTAGAGGAGCAGATTATCCCCTACGGCGTCGACAAGCTCTTTGTCTTCGACGCCCCCGGACTGTTCCCATACACCTCGGCACCCCACACCGACATCCTGGTCAACCTCTTTAAGGAGGAGCAGCCGCAGATCTGCCTGATGGGCGCTACCGTCATCGGCCGCGACCTCGGTCCCCGCGTGTCGTCAAGCCTCACCAGCGGCCTCACCGCCGACTGTACCGAATTAGAGATTGGCGACTTCGAAGACAAGAAGAGTGGCAAGTTGTTTCGCAACTTGCTCTATCAGATCCGTCCCGCCTTCGGTGGCAACATCGTGGCCACCATCGTCAATCCTGAGCACCGCCCGCAGATGGCTACCGTCCGCAGCGGCGTGATGCAGAAAGCCCTGTGGCAGCCTGCCTCCGCTGACGACGTCATGCCCCGCGGCGAGCAGGTCTATCCCGAGGTGTCCAAGTATGTCGATATGGCCGTGGCCGGCGTCGTCAAGGTGCTCGACCACCACGTGGAGGCTGCCAAGCATAACCTGAAGGGCGCTCCCATCGTCGTGGCAGGCGGCTACGGTATGGGCTCGAAGGAGAACTTCGACATGCTGTTCCAGTTGGCCAAGGTGC
>CAMHKU010000146.1 GCA_946185805.1 uncultured Prevotellaceae bacterium
TCTCGATGGGTGGCATGGAGACCAAGCTCATCACCCTGCGCCGTCCCGAGGTGTTTGGCTACTGGGGCCTGCTCAGCGGTGGCCAGTATGCTCCCGAAGAGATTAACGACCCGAAAGCAGTGAAGGTTATTTTCGAGAGCTGCGGCTCGAAGGAGCGCCCCGACGGCATCAACAAGTCAGTTGCCGACCTGAAGGCAGCCGGCTACAATGCCTACGGCTATATCTCAGAGGGCACTGCTCACGAGTTCCTCACATGGCGCCGCAGTTTGTACCAGATGGCACAATTGCTGTTCAAATGATTCTAGGCCATCCTAGGCTCTCCTAGGCTTTCCTAGGACAGCCTAGGAAATCCTAGTTCCTAAAAAACAACTTATCAACTCAAGATGAAAAAATTACTAACTATATCATTATTCATTTCCACGCTGGCGGCGTCGGCACAGAACCCGGTCATTCGCGACCAGTTCAGTGCCGACCCCACGGCAAGGGTTTTCAACGGGCGCGTGTATCTCTATCCCTCACATGATATCTTCCCGCCCGAGGGCCAGCGCCAAGACTGGTTCTGCATGGCCGACTATCATGTGTTCTCTTCCGAGAATCTGACCGACTGGACCGACCATGGTGTGATTGTCACTCAGAACAAAGTGCCCTGGGTAAGACCAGACTCCTATTCGATGTGGGCGCCCGACTGCGTCTACAGGAACGGCAAATACTATTTCTACTTCCCCTCTGCTCCTGCTGGAGGCATGCGTGGCTTCGGTGTAGGTGTAGCCATCGCCGACAGCCCCGAAGGACCGTTCATTCCCGAGCCGGAGCCCATCAAGGGCATCAACGGCATCGACCCCTGCGTGCTGCAGGCATCCGACGGCAACGCCTATATCTTCTGGGGTGCCGGACGTTGCGCCAAGCTCAAGGATAATATGAAGGAACTCGCCGACGACACTCCGAAGGAGAAAGTGAAGTGGGGTGAGCGCGAATTCGAGATGATGGGCGTCAACTGCCTCAAGGACCTGCCCAACCGTCAGGCTGAAGGCCCGTTTGCCTTCGAGTACAACGGCAATTACTACCTGACCTATCCTTATGTGAGGGAGAACACCGAGGTGCTCGGCTACGCCATGAGTAAGAACCCGATGGGTCCCTACGAATACAAAGGTCTCATCATGGCCGAGCACGCCAACGGCTGCTGGACCAACCACCACAGCATTGTGAACTACAAGGGTCAGTGGTATCTGTTCTATCACCACAACTTCTTCTCACCGCGCGATGACAAGCGCCGCTCCGTGCAGATTGAGAAACTCTTCTTCAATCCCGACGGCACCATCCAGGAGGTGAAGCCTACCATGCGTGGCGTGGGTATCAACAAGGCCACAGAGAAGATTCAGATCGACCGCTACAGCAGTGCTGCAGCCGATGTCACCAACGAATATGTCGACACTACCCGCGCCTTTGCCGGTGGTTGCGCCACCATGCCTGTCAAGGGTAGCTGGATACAGTATAACGACGTGGACTTCAGCTGTCTGACCGACGGCTATCTGTACCTGTCTGCCAAGGCCAGCGACGACACCGAGTTCTGCATCCGCGAAGGCAGCGCCAAGGGTAAGGTCATTGCACGCATCAAGATGACGGTAAGGCCGCCAGAGCCCCCTGCAGGAGCTGCAGCCAATCCCATGATGATGCGCTTCAACCGCGACCTGCGCAACCAGTGGCTCACACAGACAGCCGCCTTAGAGTATGCGCCGAAGGGTGTCACCAACCTGGTCGTCACCAACGAGGGCAACGGTGCCCTCAGCATCGACTGGGTGCAATTCAAGAACCGTCCTAAGTACTTCTCGCCTGTCACCACCCCGTCGGCACAGCCCGACGACGAAGGCTTCATCCGTCGCTGGCTGCTCCTGGAGCCCATCGACAAGCCCAATAGCGGCAATACCGTCTTCACCGACAGCTACTTGCGCGAGCACTTCAACAGGCAGTACTTCAAGGGTCAGCAGACCATCGTTCCGAAGAACGGCCAGAAGGTAAAGGCCACCTTCAAGCAGGAGCAGGCTCCCGCAGGCTTTGGCCGCGGCATGCAGCAGGCACCCGCCAAGCCTGAGGTGAAGACCGTCACCCAGAACCTCACCTGGCACGCCTTCGACAGCGAGAACATGAACGTCAAGCTATTCCGCTTCGCCGAGAAATATGGCGAGAAGGTATATGGCGTGCTCTTCTGGGCCGTCACCATCATCGACTGCGACGAAGACATCGAGAACGTCCGTCTGGCCGTCGGCTCCAATTCAGCCTCCATGTGGTGGCTCAATGGCAAGGAGACGCTGCTGCTTAGCGGCGACCGCCGTATGGTGAAGGACGATGCCGTATCTCCACGTCTGACCCTGAAGAAGGGACGCAACATCCTGCGTGGCGCCATCATCAACGGCCCGGGCATGAGCGACTTCTGCGTCCGCTTCATCGACGAGAAGGGCAACCCCGTAAAGAACTTTAAAGTGAAAAGTGAATAATTTGCTACCGCAATAAATATAGAAGACAATTATGAAGACGAAATATCTGATAGGTTTATCGGCTATCCTTTGTACATTATCCATTGGTCCTGCAAGGGCACAAATTGGCGCACCCTTTATCCACGACCCCTCAACCCTCGCCGAATGCGACGGCAAGTGGTATACCTTCGGCACTGGCGGTGGCGGTATCATATCTGATGACGGCTGGTCGTGGCATAGCGGCGCTGAGCGTCCTGGCGGCGGTGCAGCTCCCGACATGCTCAAGATTGGCGACCGTTACCTCTGTATCTACGGAGCCACCGGTGGTGGTCTGGGCGGCGGTCACAGCGGCCGTATCCTCACCATGTGGAACAAGACGCTCGACCCCAAGTCGCCCGACTTCAAGTGGAGCACCGCTGTCGAGGTATGTGCCTCCGACGGTATGGAAGACCAGGACGCCATCGACCCGGGTCTGCTGCTCGACCCCACCACAGGTCGTCTGTGGGCCAGCTATGGCACCTATTTCGGCACTATCCGTCTCATCGAGTTGGACCCGAACACCGGCTTCCGCGTGAGTGGCAACAAAGAGAAGGACATCGCCATCGACTGCGAGGCATCCGACCTCATCTACCGCAATGGCTGGTACTACCTGCTGGGCACCCACGGCACCTGCTGCGACGGTGTGAACTCCACCTATAATATCGTGGTAGGCCGCGCCAAGAGCGTTCAGGGACCCTATATCGATAATGTAGGTCGCGACATGTACCACGGCGGTGGCAAGATGGTCATTGCCGCTGGCGACCGCAAGACCGGTGCCGGACACTTCGGACGCACCATCATCGACGAGGGCGTGGAGGTGATGTCGTTCCACTGGGAGGCCGACATGGACCAGGGTGGCAGCAGCGTGCTGGCTGTTCATCCCCTGCTCTGGAAGAACGACTGGCCCGTGGGTGGCGAGAAGTTCAAGGGCGGCACCTTCGAGATAGAGAGTGAGCGTCGCGGCTATGCCCTTGAGCTGGCTGTCGACTTCGTCCGCATGAACGTGGCCCGTCGCGGTGGCTTCTTCGGCAGACCTCAGGCCAACCAAGAGCCTCCCAAGCCCGTTCCCAACCAGACACTCGACGAGGTGAAGTCCACCTGGCCAGCAGGTGATATCCCCGTGCGCTGCGGCGACTACATGTTCCGTCCCCACCAGCGCTGGACCATCACCGCCGTTCCCGAAAAGGGCGGCTATCTGAGCAACCCCTATTTCAAGATCACCATCGAGGG
>CAMHKU010000147.1 GCA_946185805.1 uncultured Prevotellaceae bacterium
GCAAGCGTGAGGGTATCAAAACCTTCTACTTTACAACCAACACATTCTCAATACGCGTAGCTCAATACAAGGCTAATCCCAAGGCCAGCATCTATTTCTGCGATGCCAAAGGCTTCAAGGGTATGATGCTACGGGGTACGATGGAGGTGCTGACGGATGCCGCCTCGAAAGAGATGATCTGGCACGATGGCGACGAGCAGTACTATCCCGGTGGTGTTACCGACCCTAACTACTGCGTGTTGAAGTTCACTGCCACCGATGGCCGTTTCTACAGTGATTTCTATCCCCGCAGTTTTGTGATTGAGTGATGAGACAAGAAATCAATCCCAAAGAGACCGGTCGGGCGGTGGCGTTCGAACTGTGGATGAAGTCGCCCATGCCGATGGTGACGCTTACGAAGACCTTCGACGTGACGCGGCTCTGTAAGGTGAGCCGTAAGCGCGGACTGAAATTCAACATGCTGCTCTGCTGGTGCATCGGCAAGACGGCCTCCAGGATAGAGGAGTTCTATATGCTGCCACAAAGGCTACAGGCGACAATCAGACAATTATGACATTACGCTCATTCATTATTATTCCGTTAAATGGGAATCAAGGGGACAGGTCTTTGATCCAGGCCTGGATCAAAGACCTGTCCCCTTGATTCCGTTGATTCTAGGATATTTAAGACCACCGTTCACATTCTCCATCTCTTCCTGTGTCAGCTCTTGAGCCTTCTGGCTGTTCTCTTCATTCTGCTTCATAATCTTTAATTTTTTTAAATTGTTAAACTAACTGCTTCTTGTTCTCTTGCTGAACTTGCGGGACCTGTCCTCTGTGAGTTCACAAAAACATCAATATAGCAGTGGTAGATTTCAATATATCTTGGACACTAGGACCTGAGCCGTTTACCTGCTCTAACTCTTCATTTGTCAACTCCTGAGCCTTCTGGCTGTTCTCTTCATTCTGCTTCATAATCTTACAAATTTTTTAATTGTTTGACTTATTGTTTCTTATCTCGTGTCGCTCAGATGTTATTTGTTCTGATTGGGCTTCGCCCGAACCCGCTCTCGCTCGAAACAGCTCGAATTTCATTCGGCTCTTTACTCGCTTATTCGCGGTTTTGACATTGCAAAGATACGACAATATTCCGAACAAAAACAAACTTTTTGCTGATTTTCGTCAGGACTATATGCGACAATGAAATGCATTTGCGACAAACAGCCTGAATCGCTCTCAGGACTGTCGCGTCAGTGGCGTATGGGCTCGCACTTCAGATAGTCGTAGAGCGTGAGCAGGCGCAGATGGAAATAGCTGTTCCAGAAATCCTGCAATGCCGTGACCTGGTTGACTCGTGCCGTCTGCCAGTACTGCTGTGCCAGCGACAGGTCGTTGACGTTGGCCTGCCCCCTGATGAAACGTTGCAGCATGGCGGTATAGGCATCCTCAGCTATCTGCAGCGAGCGTTGGGCATCGCCGACCATCGACTGCCGCTGACCTACCTCTGCCACGGTCTGCGTGACATCCAGTTCGGTGTCGCGACGCTGTTCCTCGCGCTGGTGCGCTGCCGTCTCAGCCTTGCTCTGTGCCGCGAGCCAGGCATTGCGCTTCTTGCCGTGATCGACGATAGGCACGGTGAGGCTTACCATCACCTGATTCTGCACCAGTGGACTTCGAAAGGCATGATCGAAGCGTTCAGCCACCTGGTTGAGACCTATCGAGGCATCGATGCTGGCGTTGAGTCCCTTCTTGCGCTTCAGCTGTTCAGCGTCGCGTCGGGCTTCCAGTTCTTTGAGTTGCATGGACAGATAGTTGGGATTGTTGCGTGAGGCATGGGCTATGGCATCGCTGGCAGTCACCTCCAGGCGGGGCAATACAGAGGGAATCATCAGTTCCAGGCGGGTGCGCTCGTCCATACCCAGCCATACAGCCAGACTTCTTACTGCCTGCTGATGGCTCAGTTGGGCGCTCTTCAGGGTGGTGGCGGCAAGCGAGCGTTGCAGTGTCAGGATGTCGAGTTCAGCCTTTGAGATAGACGCAATGCGGAAACGGCGGTTGCCGATGGCGAGGATGGTGTCGCACGACTGTATCTGCTCCTGCGCCATTTTCAGCTGCTCTTGCGTCACAGCCAGTAGAAAGAATCGCTTGACAGCCTCAGCAGCCGTCTGCTCCACCGAATAGTTCATCTGCTGCTGTGCCACCGTGAGTCGCATGGGTTCGGTCTGGCGGTTCCAGCGGTAGGGATTGTATCCCAGCAGTTCCTGTCGATAGCCCACACGGACGGGCGTAAGGGCAAACTGGTGCTGGGTAAAGTCACCGTAGTTGCCGAGGTAGGCCAGTCCCGTCGAGGCATAGAAAGAGCCGCCCCACGGCTCCATCACCTGCTGGGCCTGCACGCTGGCGCTTGACAGCAGTCGCTTCTGCTGGCGATACTCGTCGTTGTCGGTGTCGCTGATGTAACGCTGGGTCATGAGTTGCTCGAAGTTGAGCGGGGTGGCGTTCAGCTCCAGTTGCAGCTTGCGGCCTGCCATCCATGAGAGCCATGTGTAGCGTGCCTCGTGGAACACGCTGCGATAGCGGTCGGCAGTGAGGCTGCTGTCGGTAGCCAGCTCGACGGTGCGCTCCAGGTCGAGGCGAACCGTAGTCTGGGCCATACCTGTGAGGATGCCGCAGAGCATCAGAGCGATGGCGAAATGTCTCATGGCTGGGGTGTTTTTAGGTTTACAGACACGTGCATACCGTCGAAAAGGCTGTTGGGCGCAGCCACACGGGCTCTGAGCATGACGGTGCCTTGCTCATCGACCACGGGATTGATTTCCGTCACCTTGGCGTCATAGAGGGCATGCTCGTCGGCTACGGGCACCACACTGATGGCTGTGCCTATGGGGAAGCGGCCAAGGTCGCTCTCCATCACCCGAAACTCCACCTCCATCTGCTGCGGCGAGATGATGCGACACACCACATCCCCTGTCTGTGCCAGTTGGCCGGCATGTGCCGTGACATTGGCCACGATGCCGTCGAAGGGTGCTGTCACGCGGGTAGTCTTCAATTCGTTACGAGCCGCCTCCAGCCTGTTCTGGGCAATCAGCAGACCACTCTTGACCTCGGCGATATGTCGCACACGCTGTGGCACGCGGTCCATCTGCTCGGGGTCGTATCCCTGTGAGATGATCACCTCCTGCATCTGGAGGCGGGCCTGCTCTATCTCACGCTGATGCTGCTCTACGACATTCTCCTGCTTCCGTGCGTCCTGCTCGGCGAGCAACTGCCCCTGGCGCACTCGGTCGCCGTTGCGTACCATGACGCGCACCACTGGCAGGACGGTCTCAAACTTCACGTCGGCATAGCGGGCCGCCACCACCTTGCCCATGGTCTGGAAGGCTGGCGGCAGGGTAGGGGAGACTGGCAGCTGCCCCATAGCCGTCGTGCCGGAATCCTTGACGGTGGTGTCGCTGGCTTCGGGTGAGTCACCCGCCTTGCCCTGTTGCTGGCAGGCTGTCAGCAGTAGTATGCTTGATAATATCCATATCCTGTTCATAGTTACTCTTCACTTTTCACTTCTCACTTCTCACTTCTCACTTCTCACTTATCACTTCTCACTTATCACTTTTCACTTCTCACTTATCATTTATCACTTCTCACTTCTCACTTCCTTACAGTTGTCGCAGACTCATTTCGTAGAACAAGCCCTTGCGTGCCATCAGCTGCTCGA
>CAMHKU010000148.1 GCA_946185805.1 uncultured Prevotellaceae bacterium
CCGCGAGCGCGCCAAGAAAGCCAACCTGCACAACCGCAAGCTGCGCGACTGCCGCGTCCACCTGACCGACGCCAAGGACGAGCGCAAGGAGGAGAGCTGCATCTTCATCACTGAGGGCGACTCCGCCAGCGGCTCTATCACCAAGAGCCGCGACGTGAACACCCAGGCGGTATTCTCCCTCCGCGGCAAGCCCCTCAACACGTTTGGCCTGACCAAGAAGGTGGTCTACGAGAACGAAGAATTCAACCTGCTGCAGGCTGCCCTCGACATTGAGGAGGGTCTCGACACCCTTAGATATAATAAGGTGATAGTGGCCACCGATGCCGACGTCGACGGCATGCACATACGCCTCTTAATTATCACCTTCTTTCTGCAGTTCTTCCCCGAACTTATCAAGAAGGGCCACGTCTACGTGCTGCAGACGCCCCTGTTCCGCGTGCGCAACCGCCGTACGAAGGTCAAGAACAAGCAGGTGCTTGCCGACGAGGACGCCCGCCAGGCCAAGGCCAACAGCCAGCAGAAGAAGTCAGACTTCATTACCCGCTACTGCTACAGCGAGGAGGAGCGCCTGCAGGCCATCGCCGCCCTGGGTCCCGACCCGGAGATTACGCGCTTCAAGGGGTTGGGCGAAATCAGCCCCGAGGAGTTTGCCGGCTTCATAGGCCCCGACATACGCTTAGAGCAGGTGACGCTCCACAAGACCGACCAAGTGCAGAAGCTCCTGGAATACTACATGGGCAAGAACACCATGGAGCGCCAGAACTTCATCATCGACAACCTCGTCATCGAAGAAGACCGCCCGGAGGAGGAAGAAGGGTAACAATCATGTTGCTTTTGACATAAAGTTCACCAGAGAAGGCTTCTGAAACCTAATACAAAGAATTATGGTGAGGAGTTTTTCAACCGCACAGCACGAAAGAATTTGGGTTTTACGTTCTATCCGTCATCCGTCAGCTTTCCGTATAAACAGCTGATCATAAAACATTTACAGGCTGACGGATGGCCTGACAGCTGACGGATGTTTTTTGGGGGAGCGCGATAACACATAAATATTTAGGTCACTTAAACCGATTTGGGAATAACGACTAAACAAGAGGGTGTGTCAAAATAGACACACCCTCGTTGGTTACTATCAGACAGGGATTTTGTCGATACGTTTCTGGTGGCGTCCACCCTCAAAGTCGGTAGCGAAATACTCGTCCATGATTTTGCGGGCCATCTCCTCGTCAATGAAACGTCCGGGCATCACCAGCACGTTGGCATTGTTGTGCTGACGTATAAGATGGGCAATCTCCGGAATCCAGCACAGGCCGGCACGTATTGACTGATGCTTGTTGAGCGTCATGTTGATACCCTCGCCACTGCCGCAGATAGCGATGCCGGGGAACACCTCGCCCGCCTCGATACCGCGGGCCAGGGCATGGCCGAAGTCGCTGTAGTCGCACGATTCCTCGCTGTAAGTGCCGTAGTCCTTATACTCGTAGCCCTTCTCTTCGAGGTATTTCTTTACAAATTGCTTAAGAGCATAGCCAGCGTGATCGCTGGCTATGCCTATAGTCTTGATTTCCATCATTTTCAATTATCAATTGTCAATTACGCTAACAGCTTCTTCACCTGCTCGTAAACATTCTGTCCGGTGAAGCCAAGCTTCTCGTCAAGCACCTTGTAGGGAGCCGAAAATCCGAAGCTCTCCAGGCCCCAGACGCAGCCGTCGGCACCTACCAGGCCCTCAAGGTTGACTGGCAGACCGGCGGTCAGTCCGAACTTCTTCTTGCCGGCGGGCAGCACCTGCTGCTGATACTCCTTAGGCTGCGAGCGGAACAGGCCCTCGGAGGGCACGCTCACCACGCGCGTCTTGATACCTTCGGCTGCCAGCAGCTTGGCACCGGCCTCCAGCGTAGACACCTCGGAGCCGCTGGCCAGCAGAATCACGTCATAGTCCTCGTCGGAACCAGCCACTACATAGGCACCCTTGGTGGCATGGTTGTAGTCGTTGCCCTCGGGCAGCATGTCGATGTTCTGACGAGAGAAGATGAGAGCCGTCGGGGTGTCGATGTTCTCCATAGCCATGCGCCAGCAGACGGTGGTCTCCTCGGCATCGGCAGGACGAACCACGAGTACGGAGTTCTTGCCGTGGTGGTTCTTCAGCTTCTCCATCAGGCGGATCTGTGCCTCCTGCTCAACGGGCTCGTGGGTAGGACCATCCTCACCAACGCGGAATGCATCGTGCGTCCAGATGAACTTCACGGGCAACTCCATGAGGGCAGCCATACGAACGGCGGGCTTCATGTAGTCAGAGAATACGAAGAAGGTACCGCAAGCGGGGATGACACCACCGTGCAGAGCCATACCGATACAGCAGCAAGCCATGGTGAGCTCAGCCACACCAGCCTCGAAGAATGCACCGCTGAAGTCGCCACGAACGATGTCGTGAGTCTTCTTCAGGAAGCCGTTAGTATTATCTGAATTGCTCAGGTCGGCAGAAGCACAAATCATGTTGGGCACCTGCTCAGCCAGCTGACCCAGAACAGCTGCACTGGCACTACGTGTAGCGCTGCCAGCCTTCTGCTCCACCTTGCTCCAGTCAATCTTCGGAGCCTTGCCGCTGAACCAGTCTTCAAGCTGCTGAGCCTTCTCGGGATTAGCCTTGGCCCACTCGGCCTTCTGGGCATAGCGCTCGGCGCAAATCTTCTTCAGCTCCTCGGCACGCTTGGCGTAGAGTTCCTGCACTTCGGGGAATATCTGGAACGGATTCTCGGGGTCGGCACCGAGATTTTTCATCGTGTTGATATAGGCATCGCCGCCGAGGGGAGCGCCGTGGGTGGCACAGTTGCTCTCATACGACGAGTTGTCGGCCTTGCGGGCACCCTTGCCCATGACGCAGTGGCCGATAATCAGGCTGGGGCGCTCCTTCTCAGCCTGAGCCTTCTTGATAGCCTCACGAATCTGGTCGACGTCGTTGCCGTCAATCTTCTGGACGTACCATCCCCAAGCCTCATACTTCTTGGCAGTATCCTCAGAGGTCACTACCTCGGTCTTGGTAGAGAGCTGTATATCGTTGGCATCGTAGAACATGATAAGATTGTCGAGGCCTAAATTACCGGCAATACGTCCGGCACCCTGTGAAATTTCCTCCTGCACACCGCCGTCGGAGATATAGGCATAGATGGTCTGGTTCATCACGTCGCCTAAGCGAGCCTTGAGGAACTTGGCGGCAATGGCAGCACCTACGGCGAAGGTGTGACCCTGGCCAAGGGGGCCCGACGTGTTTTCAATACCGCGGGCAATCTCGCGCTCGGGATGGCCGGGGGTGACAGAACCCCACTGACGCAGGTTCTTGAGGTCTTCCAAGGTATACTTGCCGATGAGGCAAAGCTGGCTGTAGAGCATCGGTGCCATGTGGCCGGGGTCGAGGAAGAAGCGGTCGCGCCCTTCCCACTCAGGGTTCTCAGGGTCGTAGACAAGGAACTCACTGTAGAGCGTGTTAATAAAGTCAGCACCACCCATAGCACCGCCGGGATGTCCCGACTTAGCCTTTTCAACCAT
>CAMHKU010000149.1 GCA_946185805.1 uncultured Prevotellaceae bacterium
GGTGCTCTTGCGGCATGAGGATGTCAGCACGCAGAGGCAAAAGATAAGGAGTGATAGCTGTTTCATGGCTGCAAAGGTACAACAAAAAAATTAAAAGATTAAAAAAAGATTCAAGTTTCGCATTTTTGTTTAAACGCAGAGACGCCGAGAAGAAGAGTTTTCACGCTGTATTCAGAGTCATGCTAAAGCATTCTTTGGAGGTCGCAGAGAGGCTGCCGCATGGCTCTGCGTACTCTTACAATGCCTTTGGCATGCCTCTGCCCACTCTAATGGTAAGCGTAAATCTCTATAACTCTGCGACTCTGCGTTTAGTAAAGAGGTTCTAAGAGATTTTGTATGGGTTGTACATTCGTTTTTGGAAAACAGGTAAAAACAAGAAAAACAGGAAAAAACAATGTAGACTACCAGTGTAAGGTTTTTATCGGTTTTTCCGGTTTTTATCTGTTTTACTAAAAACTATTCATCCACACGAAACCTTGAAGATTAAAAAATTAAAAGATTAAAGTTTTTGGCGAAAGTTGAATTTATGTGAAAAATTTGGCTATGTCGGATATAATGTGTACTTTTGCAGGCTGTTATATATACTGTATGTTATGAGCGAACTGACACCACGTAAGAATCCGTTTTTTGAGTCATACAATACGCCGCACGACGCGGCGCCCTTCGACCGTATTCGCCTGGAGGACTTTGAGGAGGCCTTCATGGAAGGTATCCGCCGCGACGACGAGCAGATAGAGAAGATTATCAACAACCCGGCGAAGCCCACCTTCGATAATACCATTATCAATGTTGACGACGAGAAGGACAACTATTACGACCTGCTGTCGCGGGTGTCGACAGTGTTTTTCAACCTGCTGTCGGCAGAGACCAACGACGAGATGGACGCCCTGGCTCAGAAGCTGAGCCCCATCTTGACCAAGCATGCCAACGACATCCGTCTGAACGAGCGTCTGTTTGAGCGCATCAAGTATGTGCACCGTCACCACCGCCGCCTGACAGCAGAGGAAAAGACCCTGCTTGACAACTGCTACGACGGTTTTGTGCGCAGTGGTGCCCTGCTCGATGCTGAGGGCAAAGCCCGTCTGCGCTCGTTGACGGAAGAGGCTTCGATGCTGGGCTTGCAGTTCTCGCAGAACCTGCTGAAGGAACAGAAGGCCTATTCGCTGCATATCACCGACGAGGCTCAGCTCGAGGGCCTGCCGCAGACGGCCATTGACGCCGCCGCACAGACCGCCGGTGAACGCGGCATGGACGGGTGGGTGTTTACGCTCGACAGCCCCAGCTACTCGCCCTTTATGACCTACAGCAGCCAGCGCGAGCTGCGTCGTGAGATGTATATGGCTCACAACACGCTGTGCATCCACGACAACGGAGAGAACAACCTTGAGGTGTGTAAGCGCCTGGTGAACCTGCGCCGCGAGATAGCCCAGCTGCTGGGCTTCAAGACCTATGCCGACTACGTGCTGAAGCGCCGCATGGCGGGCAATGTGCGCAGTGTGTATAAGCTGTTGAACGACCTCGTCGACGCCTACAAGCCTACGGCCGAGAAGGAGCGTAAGGAGATAGAAAATTTAAGAATCTTCAATCTCCAATCTTCAATCCTGGAGCCCTGGGACCTGTCCTACTACAGCCATAAGCTGCAGGTGAAAAAGTTTAATATCGACTCCGAGATGCTGCGCCCCTACTTCCAGTTGGACAAGGTCATCGGCGGCGTCTTCGGGCTGGCCACCAAGCTTTATGGCATCACCTTCAGGGAGAACGCCGATATCCCCGTCTACCATCCCGACGTGAAAGCCTACGAGGTGTTCGACAAGGACGGCTCGTTCTTGGCCGTGTTCTATGCCGACTTCCATCCGCGCAAAGGCAAGCAGGGGGGAGCCTGGATGACGGAGTATCGCGGGCAGTGGATGGAGCGCAAGGACGTGCACCAGCCCTTTAGTCTGGAGAATTGCCGGAACGTTCGTCCCCATGTGTCGGTGGTGATGAACTTGACGAAACCCACCGCCGACAAGCCGGCACTGCTGACACTGGGCGAGGTGGAAACTTTCCTCCATGAGTTTGGCCACTCCCTGCACGGCATGTTTGCCAACACCCGCTTCGAGAGCCTCTCGGGCACCAACGTGCTGTGGGACTTCGTGGAGCTGCCCTCGCAGTTTATGGAGAACTTCGCCGTGGAGAAAGAGTTTCTGCGCACCTTCGCCTTCCATTACCAGACGGGTGAGCCGTTGCCCGACGAACTGATTGACCGCATTGTCAAAAGCCGCAACTTCATGGCCGCCACGGCCTGTCTGCGTCAGGTGTCGCTGGGGCTGCTCGACATGGCTTACTATACCCAGAAGGACGAGTTCACGGCCGACATCATGGCCTTTGAGAAGGAGGCGTGGAAGAAAGCCATACTGGGTCGCCAGCGCACGGACACGTGTATGACGGTGCAGTTTTCGCATATCATGGCCGGGGGCTATGCCGCGGGCTATTACAGCTATAAGTGGGCCGAGGTGCTCGATGCTGATGCCTTCAGCGTGTTTAAGCGCGAGGGTATCTTCAATCCGGCCACGGCACAGCGCTTCCGCGACTGTATCCTGAGCAAGGGCGGCACCGAACCCCCGATGACACTCTATAAACGCTTTAAAGGCAGCGAACCAACCATCGACGCACTATTGAAGAGAAATGGAATCAAACGACAAACAACGAAAGCTTGACGGGCGCTATTTGCGCATGGCCCGCATCTGGGCTGAAAATTCCTACTGCCAGCGGCGCCAGGTGGGCGCCCTCGTGGTGAAGGACAAGATGATCATCAGCGACGGCTATAACGGCACGCCGACGGGTTTTGAAAATGTCTGCGAGGACGAGACGGGGGTGTCGAAACCCTACGTGCTCCATGCTGAGGCTAACGCTATCACGAAACTGGCACGGTCGGGCAACAACAGCGACGGGGCCACCATCTATATCACGGCATCACCCTGCATAGAGTGTGCCAAGCTGATTATCCAGGCCGGCATCAAGCGTGTGGTCTATGGCGAGCAGTATCGCCTCACCGACGGCATTGACCTGCTCCGGCGTGCCGGCATCGAGGTGGTGTTTATGGAAGATTGAACATTGAAGATTGAACATTGAAGATTGAAGATTGAAGATTGAACATTGAAGATTGAA
>CAMHKU010000150.1 GCA_946185805.1 uncultured Prevotellaceae bacterium
GTTCGAGTGAGGCTCTGGACAAGTATCTGGTAGAAATTGGTCGTGCACCGCTGATAAGCATTGACGAAGAGATAGAGTTGGCACAGAAAATCCGCAAGGGTGGCCCCGAGGGCGAGCGTGCCAAGGATAAGCTCGTTACTGCCAATCTGCGTTTCGTGGTGTCGGTGGCCAAGCAGTACCAGCACCAGGGCCTGACGCTGACGGACCTCATTGACGAGGGCAACATCGGCCTGATAAAGGCCGCCCAGAAGTTTGATGAGACTCGTGGCTTCAAGTTCATCTCTTACGCCGTGTGGTGGATTCGCCAGTCTATCCTGCAGGCTATTGCTGAGCAGAGCCGTATTGTGCGTCTGCCTCTGAATCAGGTTGGCTCCCTTAATAAGATTGGTCACGAGATTAACAAGTTTGAGCAGGAGCACCAGCGCCATCCCAGCGTGTCGGAGCTCAGCGAAGCCACCAATCTCGATGAGGAGAAAATCAGCCAGTCGATGATGGCCGACGGCCACCATGTGAGCATTGACGCGCCCTTCCAGGACGGTGAAGACAACTGCATGCTCGACGTCATGGCCAGCGGCGACGACTCGCGTACCGACCGCCATGTTGACCACGAGTCGATGGCTCAGGAGCTGAACTCCGTGCTCACCAAGGTGTTGAAGGAGCGCGAGATTACCATTATCCGCGAGTGCTTCGGCATCGGCTGCCACGAGAAAGGGCTTGAGGAAATCGGCGACCAGCTCGGACTTACCCGTGAGCGCGTGCGCCAGATTCGCGAGAAGAGCATTGCCAAGCTCCGCGACTCGGGCAATGCAAAGATTCTGATGAAGTATCTGGGCTA
Organism: uncultured Prevotellaceae bacterium; assembly: GCA_946185805.1. Taxonomy (GTDB): domain Bacteria; phylum Bacteroidota; class Bacteroidia; order Bacteroidales; family Bacteroidaceae; genus Prevotella. Next base: position 836 of record CAMHKU010000150.1, read on the forward strand.
AAAGAACGATATCAACAGAAAGCAGGAAAGTATTTAGGCTGAAAATTTTGCGGCGTCAGAATTTATTTGTACTTTTGCCGTCGTGAAATGCCGAAGACTAATAGCCATACTGATGCTGGGCATACTCACAGGTATGCCCAGTATTGTTTTTGCGCGTAGTAGTGAAGACTCCCTGCTTCTGGAGCGTATTTTTGCCTATCCGCGCAATTACACCTCCAACCAGCTTGGAGGCTTCACGAGCAATGTCTATATCAAGACGCACTATAACGTGGCCCGCCGTAATTTCACGCTGTGGCTCATCCCCTCAATGTACTCCATTGCCGACGGCGACCGCCTGCTGGTGGCCGAATCATACAATAAGCTGCGCTTCAAGCGCCTCGGCGAGCACGAGTCGCGCCGACAGGTGACCTTCAGCACCATCCGCCACAACCGCCGCGCCATGCCCACCATTGTTGACTTCATGACTCCTACCATCTATGACGTCTGCATCTTCAACGACCACATTCTCTCGCCCTTCAACCGCCACAACAGTGGGTACTACCGTTACCGCTGTTCGCATTTAGACACTGATACGGCAACGGTCAGTTTCTCGCCCCGCGTGCTGAAGAACACGCAGCTTGTTACAGGCATTGCCGCCGTCCATGTGCCTACGGGCAGAATCATCACTGTGAGTTTCAACGGCGAGTACGACATGATACGCTTCCACACTAAGTCCACACAGGGCGAGGTAGACACCCAGTCACTGCTACCTAAGCACAGCAAGACACTGCTGAACTTCCAGTTCGTAGGCAACAATGTCAATGCCAGTTTCGAAGCCGTCTACAACTGTCCTGTCACCCTGCCCGACAGTCTCGACAATGTCTTTAGTATGGCGCTAATGGACTCGCTGCGCCCCATTCCACTGACGCCGCAGGAAGACTCTATCTATCATGTCTATACCGAGCGCCACAAGCCTGACACCACCGTCGTTGAGGACACCACCCACCACTTCAACTTTGTCAAGGACGTGCTGCAGGATGCCATCGGCGACAACCTCGTCACCAGTCTGCGCTATGAGACGAAGAACACCTACATGCGCCTCTCGCCAATCCTTGACCCTACTTACGTCAGCTATAGCAGTACCCACGGTTTCTCTTATAAGCTGAGGTTCCGCTCCGAGTTCCGCTACCGTAAAGACCGATTCCTGGAGTTCAACCCCTGGTGTGGCTACAACTTCAAGTACGACAAGTTCTATTTCACGCTGCCCCTCTATTACCACTATAACCCTAAGCGCAACGGCGTACTGACGGTCATCTATGGAAACGGCAACCGCATCGGTAGCAGCGTGGTGATGGACGAGATACGCCGTGAGTATGGCGACTCGCTGCACCTCGACGGCAACAATCTGGAACTCTTCGATGACAACTACCTCACCATCAGCAATTCTATCGATCTGGCAAGATGGCTGAAGTTTGGTGCCGGTGTTACCTATCACCGCCGTGTGGCCTACAACTCCGACGAGATGCGTAAGTGGAAAAAGCCCCGCAACTACTATAGCTTTGCCCCGATGCTCAGTGTCAGCCTGCAGCCCTGGCGCAAGGGACCCGTCCTCTCCGCCGACTACGAGGCAGGCGTCAAGGGCGTCCTCAACTCGTTTATCGACTACGAGCGTTGGGAATTTGACGCTTCCTACAAACTAAAGATAAAGCCCCTCAGGGTGTTCAATGCCCGCGTCGGAGGCGGTTTCTACTCGCGCAAGAACGACAACTATTTCGTTGACTATATGCACTTCCGCGACAACAAGCTGCCGGGCGGATGGGACGACGACTGGTCGGGTGACTTCCAGCTGCTTAACAGCCAGTGGTACAACGAGTCGAGCTACTATGCCCGTGCCCACGTCAGCTATGAGTCGCCGCTGCTCGTGGCCTCATGGCTGCCGCTGCTGGGTAATATCGTTGAGAAGGAGCGCTTCTATTACAGCATACTGGGCATTGAGCATACGCGCCCTTACTCCGAGGTGGGCTACGGACTGTCTACGCGCTTCATCTCTATCGGTCTCTTTGCCAGTTTCCTCAATGCCCAATATCAGGGCTTTGGCAGCAAGTTCACCTTCGAGCTCTTCCGAAGATGGTAGGGAAAATTATAAAATTATAAAATTAAAAAATTAAAGGTAATACAAGATAAATAATTCAACTTTCTCAAGTTGAAGGAGTTAGAAGGAGTTGTAGGGAGTTAG